>NVVU01000041.1 GCA_002733485.1 Robiginitomaculum sp. | reverse complement strand
TCCTTTGCTCCATAGGGGGCAACTGAAACGAAATAATTTTTTCTGCATCTTCTTGGCTGAATGAATAATCGGTATAATAACGCCAAAGCTCTGTTATTTGCCCCCACCAAGAATCTTCCAGTAAAGACAAACCAAGAGCTTTTTCGACTTCACTAAATTGCAAATCTCCAGCCTTCGCTTTTTTGAACAGCCCTGGGTTCGTAACATTTAATATACATAGCCCAGAAACCAAATGGTTTTGGTGGTTACGGACCCTGGAATAGCGGGTCAAAATACAAACTTTTGTTAGCAGCCGCTCAATAGTCCTGAAACTCAAACTTTCTCTTTCAGACGCCCTAAGAATCATTTCCTTTGCTATATTTATGAATTCCTTATCCGCTGTATTGAAATCAAATTGTCTAATAATATGATCTACAAAAATTGAATGTTTCCCATGCAGATAGTCCGCATCTTCCGTCGTCAAGGCAACCGTAAAATGGATGAATTTTTGCAAATAGGTATGGGCATCAACTCCGCCGCCATAGGCATATTTGACAGAATTCTCTAGCTGGTCCAAATGCACACCAAGAACGAAATGAACATTTGGCACTGAAAACAGATGTTTAATGCGTTCAAGGATTCGAAGTGCAAAATCTGGCCTGCACCGATCTAATTCATCAATAATGATGATCAATGGCTTCTTGTTTTTATCTGAAGCTTCCTCACCCTCTCCACCTTTACTCAAAACCTCGGGCAATTCAGAAAGAGTTTTCTTGAAAGCCTCTAAAACATCGTGACTATTTCCATAGGCTTCTAGGATGTCTTCAAACTGTTTTTCAATGCCTGTGCTTTCACTTATTGCATCCTTGATTTTATCAGCTTCCTCGCCGCCAATTACATTAAACGTTGCGTATTCAACCAGCTTTTTTGATCCTGCYAAAGCAAKGATTTTKAAWACTGCCARSGCCTTGCKYTTTAATKYRYMCRYAKMARCTTTRTCGCCRGATTCYTTTATAGCGAGATTGATTATTTCACCGACGATTGCGACAAATGCATCATCAAAATAATCGTTCTTGAAAGCGTCAAAATAGATAACCGGAATTCCATCATTTCTTAATGCGCCGGCCCACATTTTGAGGAAGACACTTTTCCCGCTYCCCCATGATCCATCGACTGCTGCCACGCAGGGTTCAGATACAGATGTCAAAATATTGGTAAGACCAACGCCAATTTTCTCACGTTGAAAAATATCTTTTTCTTTAGAAAAACCTTCATTGTCTCCAATTTCTAATTCTGCGGGAAATAAGCGCATTTCAGGCTCCATATTCTTCTAGTGCAAGAATTCATTGGTTTTTTAAGTATCATATTTTAATGCATCGTTTTTACTCAATGTACGAAAAAACACGCGTCGTCATACCGACGAAAGTCGGTATCCAGCCCTTAAGTTTGGGCGAAAAGGAAAGAACTGGACTCCGGCTTTCGCCGGAGTGACGAAAATAGTTTAGTTTTACTGGTGTAGATAATTACTTTTTAACTTCAAACAAAAAAGGCGGCCCCATCAGAGACCGCCCTTCTTTATTCTATAGACCGGATGGTCAGAGCATCATGATTACATCATGCCGCCCATGCCACCCATTCCGCCCATACCGCCCATGTCAGGCATGCCGCCACCGGCAGCTTCCTTCTTTGGTGCATCGGCCACAGCCGCTTCGGTGGTGATGATCAGGCCCGCAACGGAGGCGGCGTTTTGCAGCGCAGAACGCACAACCTTGACCGGATCAATAATGCCGGCTTCAACCATGTCAACATAGACATCGTTTTGGGCATCATAGCCAAAATTGGCATTTTTGGAGTCGAGGATTTTGCCAACGACGATCGAGCCTTCAGCACCGGCGTTTTGGGCAATCTGGCGAACCGGCTCCTGCAACGCGCGGCGGACAATTTCAACGCCCGCTTTCTGGTCATCATTAGCTGTTTCAACGTTAATCAGCTTTGAAGCGCGTAAGAGAGCAGAGCCACCACCCGGCACAATGCCTTCTTCGACGGCTGCACGGGTGGCATTCAAGGCATCTTCGACGCGGTCTTTGCGTTCCTTCACTTCCATCTCGGTGGCACCGCCAACCTTGATGACTGCCACGCCGCCAGCCAGTTTAGCCAGACGTTCCTGCAGTTTTTCCTTATCATAATCGGACGTACTATCTTCGATCTGACGGCGGATTTGCGCGATGCGCGCTTCAATGCCTTCTTTTTCGCCAGAGCCATCAACGATGGTGGTGTCATCTTTGGTAATCGACACTTTCTTGGCAGAACCAAGCATATCCATAGTGACGTTTTCAAGCTTGATGCCCAGATCTTCGGAGATCACCTGACCACCGGTCAGAATGGCAATGTCTTCCAGCATGGCCTTGCGACGATCGCCAAAACCAGGGGCCTTGACCGCAGCGATTTTCAAACCGCCGCGCAGCTTGTTGACCACCAGGGTCGCCAAAGCTTCGCCTTCAATGTCTTCGGCAATGATGATCAGCGGACGAGAGGCCTGTACCACAGATTCGAGGATCGGCAGCATGGCTTGCAGGTTGGAGAGTTTTTTCTCGTGCAGCAGGATCAGCGGGTCTTCCATAACGGAGATCATCTTGTCCGGATCGGTGATGAAGTAAGGAGACAGATAACCACGGTCAAACTGCATACCTTCAACAACATCCAGCTCGGTATCCAGCGATTTGGCTTCTTCAACCGTGATCACGCCTTCATTGCCGACTTTTTCCATGGCTTTGGCAATCATGGCACCAATTTCAGTTTCGCCATTGGCAGAGATAGAGCCAACTTGCGCAATTTCTTCGTTGGTTTTGACTTTTTTAGCCTGTTTGACAATGTCCTTGACGACGGCGGCAACCGCAGCATCAACACCACGTTTCAAATCCATCGGATTCATGCCAGCGGCAACGCGCTTCATGCCTTCGGACACGATGGATTGGGCCAGCACAGTGGCGGTGGTGGTGCCGTCACCGGCAACATCATTGGCCTTGGAGGCCACTTCGCGCAGCATTTGTGCGCCCATGTTTTCAAACTTGTCTTCCAGCTCGATCTCTTTGGCAACGGTGACACCGTCTTTGGTGGTGCGCGGGGCGCCAAAAGATTTGTCCAGAACAACATTACGGCCTTTGGGGCCCAGGGTCACTCTTACCGCATTGGCAAGAATATCAACGCCGCGCATCAAACGATCGCGCGCCGCAGCTTCAAAGAGTACTTCTTTAGCAGCCATTGGAATTTCCTATTCTATGTCTAAGTGTGGATGGTTCAGGCAAGCGCGCCGCGCTTAGCCTAAAATGCCCAATATGTCGGATTCTTTCATGATCAACAGCTCTTCGCCGTTTAAGGTCACTTCTGAACCAGACCATTTGCCAAACAGGATGCGATCGCCAGCTTTGACGTCCAGCGCCGTTACCTTGCCATCGTCGTCTTTGGTGCCAGCACCAACGGCAACAACTTCGCCTTCTTGTGGCTTTTCCTTGGCCGTGTCGGGGATAATAATCCCGCCAGCCGTCTTTTCTTCTTCTTCGATCCGCTTAACGAGCACGCGGTCGTGCAAAGGACGGAATTTCATATCAATCATCTCCGAATTGCTTGTCCAAAATTAAAACCAGATTAGCGACCAGGGTGACGTTGTTAGCACTCTCATGCCCCGGCTGCTAATGCATCAGGGAGGTAGGTAAGCGAAGCCTCTGAGTCAAGGGATGAGAACGGATATTTCCTAAATCTACAGACTGATCGTCAGCGCACTCGGCCATGACTTTCTTTTGTTATTCCCTTACCCATCAGCACCAAAGGTACGGGTACGCCCTTGCTGGTGATCTCGTCCCAGGCGCGCATGGGTTTATAGCCGCATGCCTCATATAACGGCACACCGGCGGCGGTGGCGGCCAGCTCTACACGGGTGAAATGCTCGGCCCGGGCGGCATCTTCGCACAGGGAAAGGATCAGCCGCCCAACGCCTTTGCGCCCATGATCCGGGTCGGTATACATGGCGCGCACCCGCGCCGCCTCGGTTTTGGGGTCCAAAAGGCGCGGATTGCGCCCCGATGTATGATCGCCGCCAAACAGCGTTGCGCGCCGCGACCAGCCCCCGCACCCGGCCAGCTCGTCCCCGTCAAACACCATGAAATACGTGTCATCAGCGATAAGGCGCGAATCCACGCCCATAATCTCAAAGCTGGCTTCGACCTGCTCAGGCGATAGAAAGTCAGGCAAAAACGCGGAGATGGCACGGTTCATCAACACATGCAGCGCCGGTAAATCGGCCTCCTTGGCCAAACGGTGGGTGGGTTTTGGTGCGGTCATAAGGAAAGCATAAGCCAGAACTTCAGAAATCTACAATGTTGGAATTTACCCTACTTGACCAACAGATTTTCATGATAACATAGCCAACATGAAAAGCGGATTCGCATTTATCGTAACGCATCTGGAAATTGAAGGCGATCTTCCAGTTGAAATACTGGATGGATATTTCTTCCGCCATGCACGCGATCAAGAAATTGAGATCATAGAAAACATTCTCTCCCAGTCCAATTATGGCTCATGGCCATGGCCTGCGTATAACGAAACACTTACTATTGTTGAGGAAACAGGAAACATCCGGCGATCTGGTGAAAAATTACCACGCGATCAATGGAAATATTGGGTAATTGCCTACAACTACGATGATAAAGAAAATAGAATGCACGACATTGATAGGGCGTTAATGCTGCTTAGTCCGGATATTGAGACCGGCTTTGTGGTGGTTTTTTTCGAATATAATCAACAAGGCAGGAAATGGGGGTGCACCAAACCACCACCGCACATAACCGAAAAATATACCACACCACCAAAATGCACGGAATATGCAAGCACTATTTCTATGTCAGAATTGGGAAAAATTTGCAATATAGTTCGATCAATTGATGAGTTGAATGAAAAATATGAATTTATTAATTATGCAATAGAAATTTTTGATTCCACCAAATTAATAAATACACATTTAAAAGCAAAAACAATATTATATTTCTCAATAATAGAGGCTCTTGTGACCCATAAACCGCAGGACCTGGAAAAAAAAGACTCCATCACCCACCAAATTAAAAGCAAGATGAATTTGTTGCAAAAAAAATACCCCCGAGAAATTCCTATAAGCGATTATTTTGGTGATTATCTTGCACCTAAAATCTGGGGGATACTCTACGATTATAGAAGTGTTTTGGCTCATGGCGGCAAACCTGATTTTGAAAAACCGAACAAACACAAAATATTAAAAGATCAAAAAACGATTAGTGTCTTTTTGAAGGAAAATATAAAAGAGCTGATCTTACTTGCTTTGCATGATCCTGAATTTATTGCCGGCCTAAAAAATGCTGATGACACACGCCACCTTTGAATGTTCGGCTAATATAACTTACGATTGGAAATCGCCAAACGAAGATTAGAGAGGGGGCCTTCATCCTTCGACAGGCTCAGGATGAGGGTGGAGTGGTCTTCGGGATGAGGCTTTAGGTGCTAGCCGGATTGGGTAGGTGAAAACCCACATGTCATTGCCGGGCTAGTCCCGGCAATCCAGAGCGACCATAAATAGAACTGGATTACCCGGACATGCCGGGTAATGACACAATTTTTCAGCCCTTTTCCTCATCTTGAGCTTGTCGAAAGACGAGGAAAAGCAGGCAAGACCACAGTTCGCTTCACTCCCCACTTGACGTTAACGTAAGCGTTATATACAAGCACGTCCATGCCACAAAGTGCATCCAGTACCTGGACCATATCCGAGCTGGCAGAAGAATTTTCTGTCACCGCCAGAGCCTTGCGTTTTTACGAGGACAAAGGCCTGCTGACACCGACTCGTCATGGTCAGGCCCGGGTTTTTTCTGCCACTGATCGCGCCCGCCTGCGCCTGATTTTGCGCGGCAAAAGGGTTGGTTTCAGCCTCGAAGAAATCCGCGAAATGCTGGATCTTGAATCCATCACGTCAGGCAGCCCGCAACATCTGGGCGTATGGCTAACCCGTTTTCGCGCCCGTATTGAGGTGCTGAAGCAACAGCGCCGCGACATTGACGGTGCCATTGAAGAACTGGAAACCGGATGCGCCTGGATGGAAGCCCGACAAGCTGATCTGGAACCCTCGGCAGAATTAAAATCACGTGCTCGCGCGTTTGAGGCTTTGGCCCGCGCCCGGCTGGAACATTAGGACCCTCAGGAGAACTCAATGCCAAGTTACACCCCGCCCGTTCGCGATATGAAATTCCTGCTCCATGAAGTGCTGGAAATTAGCCAGTATGAGAATTTGCCAAAATTCTCCGAGGCCCCGCGCGATCTTGCCGATGCCATTATGGATGAGGCTGCCAAGTTTGCCGAAGGAGTGTTGCAGCCACTCAATCAGGTCGGCGATCAAAAAGGCTGCATCCGCCATGAAGATGGCTCGGTAACCACGCCGCCGGGCTTTAAGGACGCCTTTGACCAGTTTGTGGAAAATGGCTGGCCGCTTTTGGGGGCCGAGCCTGAATTTGGCGGCCAGGGCCTGCCAAACGTATTGGGCATTGCGGTTTCCGAAATGATGAGCACAGCCAACACCGCCTTTGCCATGTATCCTGGCCTGACCCGGGGCGCGGTCGAGGCCATTCTGGCCGGCGGCACAGACGAGCAAAAACAAAAATACCTGCCCAAAATGACCGCCTGTGAATGGGGGGGCACAATGAATTTAACCGAGTCTCATTGTGGCACAGATCTGGGTCTGCTGAAAACCAAAGCCATACCCCAGGCCGACGGCACCTATAAAATTACCGGACAGAAAATATTTATCTCGTCCGGCGAGCATGACCTGACGGACAACATTATCCACATGGTGATTGCCCGTATCGAAGGGGCGCCAGCAGGCACCAAGGGTATTTCTCTGTTCATTGTGCCAAAAGTGATGGTGAATGATGATGGCTCATTGGGTGAGCGCAATGGCGTCTCTTGCGGTTCGATCGAACACAAAATGGGCATTCACGGCAATTCAACCTGCACGATGAATTTTGATGATGCCACGGGATTTCTGATCGGCGAGGAAAACAAGGGCCTGCGCCTGATGTTTGTGATGATGAATGCTGCACGCCTTGGCACCGGCATGCAAGGACTGTGTCAGGCCGAAGCCTCGTATCAGAACGCCGTAATCTACGCCAATGATCGCCTTCAGGGCCGATCCTTGACCGGCCCAAAAAACCCCGAGGGCCCGGCTGATCCCATCATTGTGCACCCTGATGTACGCCGCATGTTGCTGGAGCATAAATCCATCACCGAAGGCTGCCGCGCGTTTTTGTACTGGACCGCTTTGCATGGTGATCTGGAAGATCTCAGCCCCGATGAAAAGGTCCGCGAAAAGGCTGGCGATTATATGGCGCTGATGACCCCGGTGATCAAAGCGTACCTCACCGATCGCGGCTATCATAATGCCACCAACGCCCAGCAGATTTATGGCGGGCACGGCTATATTGAGGAATGGGGCATGTCGCAATTTGTCCGCGATGCCCGTATCGGCATGATTTATGAAGGGGCCAATGGCGTTCAGGCGCTGGACCTTGTGGGCCGTAAACTGGCCATGCATGGTGGTCGCCCGATCATGACCTTCCTGGGCGAGCTTGATGCCTTTATCGCCGAGAATGACGGTGATGCAGAACTGAARCCTTTTGTTGATGGCCTGCGCACAGCGCGCGAACGCTTGAATGCGGGTACCACCTGGCTGATGGAAAACTCGCTCTCTAATTTTGATAATGCCGGSGCGGGCAGCCATGACTTCCTGCACCTCTTTGCCCTGACCGCGCTCTCTTACATGTGGGCGAAAATGGCCAAGGTGGCGATAGCCAAAAAAGATGAAGAGCCGTTTTACGCCACCAAACTGAAAACCGGAGCGTTTTTCCTCAGCCACATTCTGCCCGCCTCGGCCATGCACCTGGCGCGGGTTGAAGCGGGCGCCGAAAACCTTATGGCTATGAAAGCGAGCGAGTTCTGATATGTCCGAAGCTTTGGATTTTCCCCTTCCCGACTGGTACACGCAAGAAGACATCAACATCTTCCGCGATGCCACGTTTGGCTTCTACGAGCGCGAATGCGCGCCATTATCAGAGAAATGGCGCAAAGCCGGCATTGTCGATCGCGATGCCTGGACCAAAGCGGGGGCTATGGGCCTTCTCTGTGCCTCCATGCCCGAGGAATATGGCGGCGCAGGCGGTGATTACCGCCATGAAATGATCATTATGGAAGAGCTGCACCGCGCCGGGGTCGATGGCTTTGGCATATCGCTGCACAATGCCATCGTCGCGCCTTATATTCTACATTACGGCACCGAAGAGCAAAAACGCAAATGGCTGCCAAAGCTGGCCTCAGGTGAAATGGTCGGTGCCATCGCCATGACGGAACCCGGTGCCGGGTCAGACCTGCAGGGCATTCGCTCCACCGCCAAAAAGACCGGCAATGGCTATGTGTTGAACGGCTCTAAAACCTTTATCACCAATGGCGGCACCGCCAATCTGGTTATTGTGGTGGTCAAAACCGGCGATGCCAAAACTGGCGGCGAAGGGGCCAAGGGCGTCTCGCTGATGGTGGTCGAAACTGATAATGCCGACGGTTTTAAACGCGGGCGCAATCTCGATAAAATCGGCAATCATGCACAGGACACCAGTGAGCTGTTCTTTGACGATGTGGAACTGCCCGCCGATGCGCTCCTGGGCACCGAAGAGGGCCAGGGCTTTTACCAGCTTATGGATCAATTACCCCAGGAACGCCTGAACATCGCCGTACAGGCCGTTGCCGCCATGGAACATGCGCTTCGCGAAACCATTGCGTATGTCAAAGATCGTAGCGCTTTTAAAAAGCCGATTATCGCGTTTCAGAACACCCAGTTCAAACTGGCCGAATGCAAGACCCTGGCAACTGTGGCCAAGACCTTCACCTATCATTGCGCCGAACGCCTCCTGAAAGGCGAGCTGGACGCCACCACCGCCTCGATGGCCAAATACTGGGTTACCGATGTTGAGGGCAAGGTGATGGACGAGTGCCTTCAACTCTTTGGTGGCTATGGTTATATGGAAGAATATCCCATTGCACGCATGTTCACCGATGCCCGGGTGCAGCGCATTTATGGCGGCACCAATGAGATCATGAAGCTGCTGATCGCGAGGTCGCTGTGAATACACATATTGGCACAAACCACCCTCAACCGTCATTCCGGCGAAGGCCGGGATCCAGAGCAGAGTCACAACTGGATTCCGATTTCCATCGGAATGACAAAACACACCACTCCACAGGAGAACTCCCCAATGACTGAAGCCTATATTTACGATGCCATCCGCACGCCGCGAGGCAAAAAGAAAAACGGCTCTTTGCACGAAATTACCGCCATGCAATTGGCCACCCAGCAATTAGAAGCCATCCGGGATCGCAATGGTCTGGACACCACGCTGGTGGATGATGTGATTTTGGGCTGTGTGACCCCGGTTGGCGAAGAAGGCGCAAATATTGCCCGCTCGGCGGTGATTAACGCCAATTACGCTGAAAGCACCGCCGGGTTTCAGATCAACCGCTTTTGCGCCAGCGCGCTGGAGGCGTGCAATATYGGSGCKGCMAARGTSATGTGCGGTGARGCCGATTTTGTTGTCGCCGGCGGTGTCGAATCCATGAGCCGCGTCCCCATGGGATCCGACGGCGGCGCCATGGGCGTGGACCCGGAAATTGCCTTTGATCATAATATTGTGCCCCAAGGGGTTTCCGCCGACCTGATCGCCACCAAATACGGTTTTTCACGCGACGATGTGGATGCCTATGCGGTGGAGAGCCAGAAACGCGCCGCGCAGGCATGGAAAGAAGGCCGGTTCAAAAACTCGGTCGTGCCAGTGAAAGACCAGCTTGGCCTGACCATCCTGGATAAAGACGAGCACATGCGCCCCGGCACCGACATGCAAAGCCTTGGCGGTCTGAACTCTGCCTTTCAGGCGCTCTCTGAATTTATTGGTCTCGATAATGTCGCCATACAGAAATACCCCGAAGTGGAATACATCAATTTCGTCCATACCGGCGGCAATTCCTCAGGCATTGTTGATGGCGCCAGTGCCATTTTGATTGGCTCGAAAGAAGCCGGGATAAAAGCCGGGCTGAAACCACGGGCCAAATTTCACTCCATGGCCTCCATCGGCTCGGAACCCACTATCATGCTCACCGGCCCGATTGCCGTCACCTCCAAGGCCCTTAAAAAAGCTGGAATGGACATTGGCGACATCGACCTTTTTGAGTTGAACGAAGCCTTCGCCGCCGTGGTGCTGCGTCACATGCAGGCCTTTGACATCGACCCGGCCATCATGAACGTCAATGGCGGCGCCATTGCCATGGGCCACCCATTGGGGGCCACCGGCGCTATGATTTTGGGCACGGTGCTGGACGAGCTGGAACGCACCGGCAAGCAAACCGGCCTCGCCACCCTGTGTGTGGGCGGCGGCATGGGTACTGCAACGATCATCGAGCGCGTATAATATAAGTCAGCAGGACAAAAGACATGAAACATTTCACATTAGAAACCGATAAAGACGGCATTGCGCTGGTTGTATTTAACAGCCCTGATGCCACCATGAACGTGCTTTCCACAGAAGTACTGGCCGAAATTGGCGAGTTTACCAACACCATTGCCAGTGACGACACCATCAAAGGGGCGGTGATCACCTCTGGCAAGGATAACTCATTTTGCGCCGGGGCCGATCTTTCTGGCCTTGGCGGCATTTTTGGCGAAGCGGCCAAAATGTCCGAAGACGAGCGCAGCGCAGCGCTTTACAAGGAATTGTTCAAGATCAACGACATTTTCCGCACCCTTGAAACTTGTGGTAAGCCGGTGGCCTCGGCCATCAATGCGCTGGCCCTTGGCGGTGGCCTGGAGATCACGCTGGCCTGTCATTACCGCATTGCGGCCTCGGACAATCCCAAACTGAAGCTCGGCCTGCCCGAAGCCATGGTCGGTGTATTGCCGGGCGGCGGCGGCACCCAGCGTCTGCCCCGTTTGATCGGGGCGATGAACGCCTTTGATCTGATGATGCAAGGCAAAATGATTACAGCCGACAAGGCGCTTGCCCTTGGCGTGATCCATGAAACCGCACCTGGCGTCGAACTGGTTGAAAAAGCCAAGGCCTGGGTGAAAGCCAACCCCGATGCCAAACAACCCTGGGATCAGGAAAAGTTCCGCATTCCCGGCGGTGGCCCCTACCATCCCAAAGGCGCGCAAACCTTTATGGGTGTTGCGCCGATGATCCGCAAAAACACTTACGGTAATTATCCGGCCCAGCGCTATATCCTGTCCTGCGTCTATGAAGGCTTGCAGGTGGATATTGATGCGGGCTTGCGGATCGAGTGTCGTTATTTCACCAAGCTGATGCAGCGYCCGGAAAGTCGCAATATGATCCGGTCGATCTTCCTTTCCAAGCAAGCGCTGGATAAAGCTGGCGCGCGCCCTGAGGGACAGAAAAAAGGTGCGATCAATAAAATCGCCGTTATTGGCGCGGGCTTTATGGGCGCAGGTGTGGCTTATGTCTCAGCCATGGCCGGAGTCGAAGTGGCGCTGGTGGATGTCGATCAGGCCGCAGCGGAAAAAGGCAAAGCCTTTGCGCAAAAAGAACTGACCAAGCGTGTCAGCCGCAAAAAAATGGATCAGGCCAAAGCCGATGCCATTCTGGCGCGCATCACCCCCACCACCGATTACAGCGTCATGAAGGATGTGGATCTGGTGGTTGAAGCGGTGTTTGAAAATCGTGAGCTGAAAGCCAAGATCACCAAAATGGCTGAAGAGCACATGCGCGATGATGCGGTTTATGGCTCCAACACCTCGACCCTGCCCATATCAGGCCTGGCCGAAGCCAGCAAACGCCCGGAAAACTTTATCGGCATTCACTTTTTCTCGCCGGTTCATAAAATGATGCTGGTCGAGCTGATCGTCGGCGACAAGACCTCTGATTACGCCATTTCGCGGGCTCTGGATTTTGTTACCAAAATCAAGAAAACCCCGATTGTCGTCTCCGACACCCGTGGCTTTTACGCCAATCGTTGTGTGATGCGTTATATCGAACAGGGCATGGCGCTCTTGTCCGAAGGGGTGTTGCCGGCACTGATTGAAAACAGTGCTCGCATGGCCGGTATGCCAGTGGGTCCACTTTCCTTGCAGGATGAAGTGGCCATTGACCTTGGCTATAAGATCATCAAGCAAACCGAGGCCGACCTTGGCTCCGATGCCATCAAAGGCCCAACGGCGAAAATCCTGATCGCCATGACGGAAAAATATGATCGCAAGGGCCGCAAGAACGGCAAGGGCTTTTATGATTACAGCGAGGACGGTAAAAAACGTCTGTGGCCGGAACTTGGCCAGTTTGCGCTGAACGGCGCTCTGCCCGAAGACAAACAGCCGACCCCGGCCTATTTGAAAGAGCGTATTTTATACGCACAGGCGATCGAGGCGGCCCGCTGTATGGCTGAAGGCATTGTGCAGGACCCACGCGAAGCCGATGTTGGCTCAATCCTGGGCTGGGGCTTTGCGCCCTATACCGGCGGGGTGCTTTCCTACATCGACACCATTGGTGCCGACGCGTTTGTAAAGCGTGCGGATGAGCTGGCCAAAACCAGTGGCGACGCCTATACCGTGCCGGACTTGCTTCGCGATATGGCGGCAAGCGGCGAGACGTTTTATGGCCGCTTTGGCAAGGAAAAAAAGGCGGCTTAACCCTAATCCGTCATTCTGTTGCAAAACGGAATCCAGTGGTGAGTCACACCTGGACCCCGATTTTCATCGGGGTGACGAAAGGAAAAATCAAGGGCATGGGTGCAGCCGCATCCATGCCTTTTTCTTGGCGATTGCACCGCCGCACTTTGCGATTCATTTGGGATCGCCTAGAGTGCGCCCATGAACGGGAAATCCATAACCATCATCGTTGGCGGCGGCATTGCCGCCTATAAATCGCTGGAACTGATCCGACTTTTTAAGAAAGCAGGTGCCAACGTCCGTGCGGTGCTGACCCGCGCCGGGGCAGAGTTTGTCACGCCTTTATCCTTAAGCGCGCTGACCGGTGAGCCGGTATTTGAAAACCTGTTTGATCTGGATGGTGAAGCACAGATGGGCCATATCCAATTGTCCCGCGCCGCTGATCTGATCATTGTGGCGCCTGCCACCGCCGACCTGATGGCCAAAATGGCCAATGGCATGGCAAACGATCTGGCCTCCACCCTTTTGCTGGCCACCGACACCCCTGTGCTGATCGCGCCGACGATGAATGTACGCATGTGGGACCATGCCGCAACCCGGCGCAATCTGGCGACCTTAAAGGCAGACGGCATTATGATGGTTGGCCCCGATGAGGGCGATATGGCCTGCGGCGAATTTGGCTTTGGCCGCCTGGCCGAACCGGGTGCCATTTTTGCGGCCACCGCCGCCATTTTTGGCGCGCCCGGCCCCCTTAGCGGCAAGCATATTCTCATCACCTCTGGCCCCACCCACGAGCCGATTGACCCGGTGCGCTACATCGCCAATCGCTCGTCCGGGCGGCAAGGCGCGGCCATCGCAGAAGCCCTGGCAAAGCGCGGCGCCAAGGTCAGTTACATCACCGGCCCGGTGAGCATTCCTGCACCCAAAGGCGTAGATCTGATCGCGGTGGAAACCGCCAAACAAATGTTTGATACGGTCAAGGCCGCTTTGCCCGCCGATATTGCCATTTTTGCCGCCGCCGTTGCCGACTGGCGGGTTGAGGGCGCCGACAACACCAAAATCAAAAAGCAAAAGGGCGCGCTGCCCTCTTTCACCTTTGCCGAAAACCCGGATATTCTGGCAACCATCAGCGATTTGCCAAAGGCGACGCGTCCCGGCCTTGTCATTGGCTTTGCCGCCGAGACAGATCATGTGCTGGATCATGCGCGGGCCAAGAAAAAACGCAAAAACTGTGACTGGCTATTGGCCAATGATGTCTCCGGTGATGTCATGGGCGGCGCCGATAATCAGGTTATCCTGATCCGCGATAAAGGCGAGGAAAGCTGGCCTTTGATGAGCAAAAAAGACGTGGCCGAACGCCTGGCCGAAACCATAATGAAAGCCCTGAAAACTTCATGACACACACACCGACCCGGCCCCCATTGGCCGTTAAAAAACTGGATCATTTTGATGGTCTGGAACTGCCCTCTTATGGCACGGCGCTGTCCGCTGGTGCTGATTTACGCGCGGCGGTGCCGCAAAACGAACCCATCACCCTGGCCCCCGGCGCGCGGGCGCTAATCCCCACCGGGCTGGCCATTGCCATCCCCGAAGGCTTTGAAGCGCAGATCCGGCCCCGGTCCGGTCTGGCGCTAAAACACGGCCTGACGGTGCTGAACAGCCCCGGCACCATTGATGCGGATTATCGCGGCGAGGTGAAAATCCTGATGATCAATCATGGCAATGAGGCCTTTGCGATCGAACGCGGTATGCGCATCGCCCAGATGATTATTGCACCCATGGTGCAGGTCGATTGGGTGGAAAGCCTGGAACTGCCGGATTCGGATCGCGGCACTGGCGGCTATGGCTCGACCGGTGTTTAGGCAGGGGTCTAGCAACCGGCGCACGCGCCCCCATATAAAACTAGCCCCTATAAAGCTGGCAACGGAGTTTCCATCATGACCGACACCCCCACCGCCAATCGCGGCAAGATTTTTGACAACATGCCTGCCACCATGGGCAACACCCCTTTGGTACGTCTTTCGCGCCTTGCCGACGCCCATGGCGTGAAGGCTGAGATTCTCGCCAAGCTGGAATTTTTTAACCCGCTGGCCTCAGTCAAGGACCGGATCGGCGTAGCCATGATTGACGATCTGGAGGCGCAAGGGGTCCTGAAGCCCGGTGGCACCATTGTCGAGCCAACCTCTGGAAATACCGGCATTGCGCTGGCCTTTGTCGCCGCCGCTCGCGGCTATAAGCTGATCCTGACCATGCCTGAATCCATGTCGATGGAACGGCGCAAAATGTTGGCCCATCTGGGCGCAACCATTGATCTCACCCCCGGCCCAAAGGGTATGCAAGGCGCTCTGGATCGCGCCGAAGAACTGGTCCGTGAAACCCCGGGCGCAGTATTGGCACGGCAGTTTTCAAACCCGGCCAATCCCGCCATACACGAGACCACCACCGCCGAGGAAATCTGGGCTGATACCGATGGAAAGCTTGACTATTTTGTCGCCGGTGTAGGTACTGGCGGCACGATTACCGGCGTGGCGCGTACCTTAAAGCCGCGCCTGCCTGATCTGAAAGTGGTGGCAGTGGAACCGGCTGAAAGCCCGCTTCTGGGAGGCGGCGATCCGGGTCCGCATAAAATACAGGGTATTGGCGCTAATTTCATTCCCGATAATCTGGACCGCGATATGGTGGATCAGGTGATTCCGGTAACTTCTGATGAAGCTTTTAAAATGGCGCGTCTTGCGGCCCGTCTGGAAGGTCTGCCATGCGGCATTTCTTCGGGCGCGGCGCTAAAAGCTGCCCTGGACCTTGGCGCACAAGAGGGCATGGACGGCAAACGCATTGTAGTCATCATACCCAGCTTTGCCGAACGCTATCTCTCAACGCCTTTATTTTTGGAAGATTAGGCCTCCAGCTCGGCATCCCAATAGAGATAATCCAGCCAGCTTTCATGTAAAAAGCCGGGCGGAAAACGACGCCCCTGCGCCTGCAACTCAAACGAGGATGGGCGGCGCGGCGGGTGCGCGGGCACCATGCCGGCATGTTTGGGCATACGCCCGCCTTTGCGCAAATTACAGGGCGAACAAGCGGTGACGATATTATCCCATTTTGTCGTGCCACCTTTTGAGCGCGGGATGAGATGATCAAAGGTCAAATCATTGCCCGACCCGCAATACACACAGGAAAATCCGTCCCTCAAAAACACGTTAAACCTTGTAAAGGCCGGCACCCGGTTTTGCGTCACATAATCTTTTAGCGCCACCACACTGGGCAAAGCCATGCTCTGCGTTGGGGAATGCACGCGGTGATCATATTGGGCGACAATGTTCACCCGCTCCAGAAACACCGCCTTTATGGCTTCTTTCCAGGGCAATAATGATAAAGGATGATAGCTGAGCGGCTGGTAATCGGCGTTCAAAATCAGGCAAGGCCAGCCACGTGCCCTGGCCGTTATGGTAGCCGTGGCGGTCATGAGTGCCGCAACCGTTCTGGCTGGTCCGGCAAGGTGAAATGTCTACTCGACCCTTTGAAAGCGCAATCACTCCAACTCTGATTCTTAAAGACACTAACGCATATTTTATGACGCTGCCAAGACAGATTGGCGCAATGGTTATTTTGTCGCAAGCACTTCCTGCAGAAAATGCCCGCCAATGGCCAGACCATCCTGGCCTATGGAATGAGCCACCCGGTGGCTGATATGCCAGCGCACATCCACCCCCTCGGCCCGCAATTCTTCCAGCGCATTGACCATAAAGCTAACCGGCAATACGTCATCCGCATCCCCGTGGATCAATTGCACCGGCGGCTTGCTTTGTATTTCTTCATGTAAAGCTTCTGGTATGGCCAGCGCCCCGGAATAGCCAAGAATGCCGGCGATTTGCTCTTTGCGGCGCAAGCCCACATGCAAGGACAGCATGGTGCCCTGGCTGAAACCCACCAGCGCCAGCCGGTCGGCGCTAAGCCCGGTGCGTTCCAGTTCCTGATCAATAAATTCATCTAAAACTGGCCCGGCGGAACGTGCTCCTTGCGCGATCACTTTGGGGTCCAGATTGGAAATGCCAAACCATTGATAGGCCCCGCTCATCCCCTGCACGGCCTGCGGTGCATTGGGGGCGACAAATTCGGTATCGGGCAAAGCCTGTGCCAGATGCGGCGCCAGGCCAATCAGGTCATCCCCGTTGGAGCCATAGCCATGGCATAAAATGATCAAAGATTTGGGGGCGCCGCCGGATTTTGGGGCTTGGCGTGGACCGGATAGAGACATAACAGATACCTTGTACACTTAATGGAATGGGAGTTTAACAGCTTGATGCCCCCCCGCAATCACAGGTTACAGAGTCTGGCATGAGCGATTTTGTCACCCGCTTTGCCCCCTCCCCTTCGGGGCTTTTGCACAAGGGGCATGCCTATAGTGCGCTTTACGCTTTTGCGGCGGCGCAAAAGGCCGGGGGGTGTTTTATCCTGCGTATTGAAGACATTGATACCACACGGTGCCGCGCGCCGTTCGAACGCGCCATCATAGAGGATTTGCATTGGCTGGGGCTACGCTGGGAAGAGCCGGTACGCCGCCAGTCGGATCATTTTGATGACTATAAATGCGCCCTGAAAAAGTTGGAAAACCTGGGGGTTTTGTATCGCTGTTTTTTGACCCGCCGCGAGGTGTTATCCGAAATCGTTCGCGCACCCCATGGCGTGGGCGAGGTCTATCAGGGGCCAGACACCCCCATGAGCCAGAACGAAGAAGCCAAATGGCTGGCCCGGGGCGAAGCCTATGCCTGGCGCCTTTCCTTGCGCGCCGCGCGCGATGTGCTGGGGCCGCGCTGGGCACAATTACAATTTATCGAAGACGGCACGGGGCCGAACGGCGAACACGGGAAAATTCACGCGCAGCCGCAAAGGCTGGGCGATGTCGTGCTGGCTCGAAAAGATATTGGCACGTCTTATCATCTTGCCGTCACCCATGATGATGCCCTGCAAGGTATCACCCATATCATTCGCGGGCAGGATTTGTTTGAAAGCACCCATATTCATGTGCTGATCCAGGCCCTGTTGGACATGCCAACGCCCACTTATCGCCATCACCGACTGCTTCTTGATGAAACCGGCAAGCGGCTGGCCAAACGCGATTTTGCCTCCACCTTGCAGGATTTTCGACAATCCGGGCAAAGCGCGGTGGCCTTGCAAGAGAGCCTGCGCTCACTTTAGGGACGATGCCTTTTGGAAAGGCTTGACCGCAAGGGGGCGATATTGTTGCTTGGGTGCGTGTGGGATGGTGAGGAGTGGATGATGGGCGCGCCCAGCAAAATATTAATTTTATTGGCCCTTCTGGCGCTTGGCGCCTGCGTTCCTGCACCGTCGCCCACCGGGGTGGAAGCGGCCTTTGCCAAAGCCAAAGCGCACCAGATTACGTTACGAGAATTTATATACGCCATGCCCAAAGGCGGCGATCTGCACACCCATTTGTATGGAACCGTTTATGCCGAAAGCTGGCTGAAATGGGCCAGCGAGGACGGCTATTGCATTGATAAAACCAGCCTGACCCTGCAAAAGCCAAAACGCAATTGCGCCGATGAGAGCTATGTGGATGCGCGTACTGCCCTTGGTGATCAGGCCTTTCGCAATCGGATGATTGATCGTCTGTCCATGCGCGACTTCTGGCCAAAAAACAGCTGGTCCGGCCATGATCAGTTTTTCAGTACGTTTTCCGCCATTGCGCTGCGGCCAGACCGGCGCGGCGACATGGTCGCCGAGGCCGCCAACCGGGCCGGTGAGCAGGGCATCGCCTATCTAGAACTTACCAACACCATGGAGCTGTTTGAAACCATATTGCCTTTGGTTATCGATTTACCCATGAGCGGCGATATGGCCAGGGATTATCAAACCCTGATGCAAAGCGAATTTGGCAAGCAACTGCCCGCCATGGTGGCCCGCGCCCGCGCCGATATGGATGCGACCATGGCCAGAAAAGACGCCTTGCTCGGCTGTAAAGGCGATACCCCCAAACCCGGTTGTGCCGTGACCATCCGGTTTCAGAGCCAGTCGGTGCGCACCCTGCCCCCGGCGGCGGTGTTTGCGCACTTTATTTTTGGATGGCATCTGGTGGCCGATGACCCGCGCTTTGTCGGCATTAATCTGGTGGCGCCGGAAGATGATTTTGTGGCCCTGCACGATTATCGCACCCACATGGCACAGCTTGATTATCTTTATCGCACCCTTGGTCCCAGAAATATTTCCCTGCACGCGGGCGAGCTGGCGCTGGGGCTGGTGCCGCCAAAGGATCTGCGCTTTCACATAACCCAGGCCATCACCAAGGGGCACGCCAAACGCATTGGCCACGGCATGGATATCATTCACGAAACGGGCTATCGCGAAACCTTAAAAACCATGGCCAAAGACGGCATTCTGGTGGAGGTCAACCTCACCTCAAATGACGTCATTTTGGGCATAAAGGGTGATGAGCATCCGTTTTACATCTACCGGAAAGCCGGGGTGCCCATGGCCTTTAGCACCGATGATGAGGGCATTGCGCGCATCGATATGACCCACGAGCTGGTCCGCGCGGTTCAGGATTTTGACCTTGGCTATGATGACCTGAAAACCTACACCTATAACAGCCTGCAATACGCCTTTGTTGAGGACGCCACCAAAACCAAACTGATCGCCGGTCTGGATGCCCGTTTTGCCCGCTTTGAAAGCGGGTTTAAATGATGTCGCCTTACCCAAAACAGCCGCAAATATCGGCCATACCCTTTCAAACTTTCATCGCTGAATTTAGCGCACTGGTGGATACTAATGCCGGTGAAACGCACATTCTGCAAAGCGGAAAACGGCTTTTGTCTGATCTGGTGAAAACCGATGACTGGCTACCGGATTCTCTGGCAAAACCACATCCGCAATACTACCAGCAATATCTGCTTTATTGCGATCCAGAAGCCCGCTTTTGCGTGGTCAGCTTTGTCTGGGAACCGGGACAGGAAACCCCTATACACAACCACATGGTATGGGGATTGTTGGGGCAATTACGCGGTCGTGAAACCTCGACCGATTACGACCGGAACATGCACCAAACCGGCGAAGCCATTTTAAAACCGGGCGATGTGGCCGCCGTCTCCCCTACCATTGGCGACATTCATAAGGTCCGCAATAGTGATGATGGCATTTCCGTATCCATTCACGTTTATGGCGCGGATATCGGCAAGGTGGAACGCGCCGTATTTGACCCCGAATCCGGGGCCTCAAAACCCTTTATCAGTGGCTATGCCAATGCCTGACAAGACGCCGCGCAAATTATTGGGGTTTTGGGATCTGATGAGCATTTCGCTCGGCCAGATCATCGGCACAGGCGTGGTGGTGTTAACCGGCATCAGCATCAGCATGACCGGCTATGGCGCGCCCTGGGCATTTTTAATGGCCCTTGCCATTGTTGCCATCCCCAGCCTGTGTATTGCGGCCCTTGGCTCGGCCGTGCCCAGCACAGGGGGWAATTACACCTACGTTCGCGATTTGCTGGGTCATAAAACCGCCTTTGTATATCTGGCGCTGTTGGTGGCCGGGCAATTGGTGCTGGCCAGCTTTGCCATAGGCTTTGCCGAATATGCCGATGCGTTAATGCCCGGCATGAATATGAAACTGGTGGCCGCAGCCATTATGATTTTGTGTTATCTGGCCAATCTGGCCGGGATTAGAACCGCCGCCCATTTCCAGACYGCTATGGTGGTGGTACTGATTTTTTCTCTCTTGCTTTATATCAGTTTTGGMCTTTTTGAAGTCCGYGATTTTRCYCCCTATACYCAGACTGAGGCGGTGCTKCCMAAGGGCRTTGGCGGCTTTGTAGCAGCGGCRTTTTTATTGCGCCTCAGCCTGATCGGATCAGAATTCATCTCGGAACTGGGCGGGGAGACCAAAAACCCCGGCAAGCNTGNATCSMGCKGGWRAWSKGCCTGTCCTTATTGCTGGTCACGTTCCTCTACGTTGGTATTGCCATTGTCGCCACCGGGGTTTTGCCGCTGGAGGAAGTGGCAGGCAAAAATCTGGCTGCGGTGGCCAAAAGCATCTTTCCCCCGGGTCTCTATGTGGCTTTTGTAGCCGGGGGCATCATGCTGTCACTGGTCACGTCCCTGAACGCCATTTTTGCCTGGTGCACACGGGGGCTGTATATGGCCACCGAAGATGGCTGGCTGCCGGAACGACTGGCCGCTAAAAACCGTTTTGGCATTCCTTATATTTTCCTGTCACTATTTTTTGTGGTGGGCATCACCCCAATCCTGACCGGAATGAGCCTGGCCTATGTGACCATATTGGGCAATGCCGTGGGCATTGTCTTTGGCCTGTTCCCAGTGGTGGCGCTCTATAACCTTAGTAATCGTAAGCCTGATGCCTATGCCAAGGCGCCATTTAAACTCCCCATATGGGCCACCAAAGTTCTGCCGGTTCTGGCGGTGGCGATTTATGCCTTTGGCATGTATCTCAGTCGGCACTTTATCGGCTTTGGCGGGTTTGCCACGCTGATCATTTATGCCGCTTTGGTGCTGGCCTATGCCTTTTGGCGCGAACCGGTGGTCAATGCCCAAATGGGCATGGCCAAGGCGCTATAATATCCGCGCCGGGGTGCATTGATCATCCCGGGTGGCAGCCAGCGTATTGATCATGGCGCGCAACATATTGGTTTTGATATCGTCAATATCATCATGGACCAGCTCGATCGTCGGGGTCATGCCCGCCCCCCAATTGATGGAAAACGCCAAGCCTGCATAGCTCATTCCCTGTTCCAGCGCCAAGGGCAGCTCAGGACACAGGGTCATCCCCACCACATCGGCCCCCAAGGTGCGATAGGCGCGGATCTCGGCCGGGCTTTCAAAACGCGGGCCATTGGTGCTGGCATAAATGCCGCCGCGACGCACGGTAAGGCCAAGGGCGCTCACCTCTTTTTCCAGCGCATTGCTGAGCACCGGACAGAACGGCACGCTGACATCCACATCGCCAACGCCGTTTTTCATGGTGTCAAAAAACGTGTGTTCCCGCCCGGATGAAAAATCAATAAAATCATCCAGAATCACCGGCACTTTTAAGGCAAAGTCCGGGTTGATCGAGCCCACCGCGAAGGTGGCGCAAACGCGCTTTACCCCCAATTGGGCCAAGGCCTTGATATTGGCCCGGTAATTCACCTTGTGCGGCGGGGCGCTGTGGTTCGGGCCATGGCGATTAAGAAACACCAAATCATCATTGCGGCGGATCGGCACTGCCCCAAAGGGCGTCTTGATGATCTCTTCGTGCAGATCCAGATCCTTGATGGCATACATGCCGGTACCGCCAATAATCGCTGCGACCATTATTCAAATCCTTCTGTTAGCGCGAACGGGCTGAGCACCCCATGGCGGGTGATCACCCCCTCAATTAGTTCCGGCGGGGTGATATCAAAGGCGGGATAAAGCGCCGAAATTTCTGCCAATGTAGTGGYTATGCCCCGACAAAAGCGGATCTCCGCCGGGTCGCGATATTCGATCTCGATACTGGCGCGATCCGGCTTGGTGCGATCACAGCCCCAGGCAAAGGCGTAATAGGGAATGCCGTGATATTTGGCCGTCACCGCATTTTGAAACGTGCCGACCTTGTTGACCACRTGGCCATCCATGGTGATCAGATCTGCCGCCGTCATATATTTCTGAATGCGCCCTTCGGCCATCAGGGCGGCCGGCATATTATCGCAAATCAGCTCTACCGGAATGCCTATCTCATGCAGGCTGGGCGCGGTTAACCGCGCGCCTTGCAGATAGGGCCGGGTTTCGGGCACATAGACGGTGATGGCCTTGCCCGCCTTTTTGGCCAACGCCATGGCCAGCACAAACGAGGTTTCGGCAAAACACATGGTCAGCACCCCGTCGTCATCGGCCAGAAGGTCTGCCCCATAGGCGGCGCGTCGCCCGTAATAGGCATACATCTGGTCCAGAATTTGGGTAATCCGGTGCAAAATGGCCGCGCACACCTCCGCCCCCGTATCCAGAGCCGTTTTGGCCACTGTCAGAACATCCTCCAGCCGGTAGCGGATGAGGGTGTTGGTGGGCCGAGTCTGGATCAGGCGCTCTTTGGCGGCCAGCAAGCTGGTGTATTGTTGCTCTGTGTTTTCCTGGCCCAGCTGATCGGCGCGCATGGCCATGGCATGCACCGCCGCCACCCATGGCCCCACCCCCTGGGTCACCATGGTTTCAATGGCCACGGCCACTTTTTCGACGCTGTTACACCGCACAAAACTTTTCTCAAAAGGATAGGCCGAGCGATCCCCGATCAGTACCGCCCCATCCTCATAGCGGGCAATGTTTTCGCGCCGCAATATATGCGGCAACAGGTTTTCTAATTCAGTATTCATCATGAGCAGAATACCCGGCCCCGCAGGCAAGTCCATCGGACTTCGTAGAAAATATGAAATGCCCGGGGCACAACAATTTATTGTGCTGGGCCCTAAACCCTGTCAAAGAAAGTGTGGGACGAAAATGTATGAGTAAGGGGACCGGCCATGCGCTTTGGTTTGATGATTTCTGTATTGGTGCTGGTACTGGCGGCGCTGGGGGTGCCCAACGCCCGGGCAGATGACTGGGAAGGCCTGCTAGCCAGTATGAGCCATGATGACCCGGATATGGCGGCCAAATGGGAAAAGGCCAAAAAAGCCGCCGAAAAGAATGAAAAAGACTTCAAAAAAATAGCCGACAAACAGTTTCAAAATTCGTTCGATACGGTGTTTGGCAAAGATGTTTTCAAACCCTCCGAGGGGCTGGATTTGTTAAAGGTTATTGAGGCCGCCAGCGCCGGAGATTTTGAGACCGCCGGCAAGGTTGGCTCAGAGTTTCTGATCGCCAAATACACGCCCGGTCTTGGCCAGTATATCATGGTGATGAAGGCCGTGGCATCGGGTATGAAATCCATGAAACAGGTGTGGATTAATGGCCTGAAACAGAGCCAGGCCTATAAAAATTTCATTACCGCCATGTTCACCGATGATGACTATGACCGGCCCTATATCCCCAGTTATATGATCACCTATATGCGCAATAATAAGACCTTTGGGACGCAGATCAGCAAGGTCTATGACGAAATGCGCGGCCGCGAGGACAAAATGTATGCGCGCTGGATGCAGGATGAAGCCGCCGTGGACCAGATGATGTTGGCGCCCTGGTCATCCCGGTGGATTTCGGCGCGGGGTAAAGTGCCCACCAGTCGCGAAATGTTCAATTATTTCCTTTATGATCTGGTGAAAAATTCCAAGGCACAATATCTGGATAAATTCGGTGAATATTATCTGGAACCCATGGTACGCCGCGAAGCCCGGCAACAGCGTCAACGCCTGAAAAACGCCATGAACCAGGCGCTGAGTGCCATCGCGGCGGAGGCAGAAGGCACTAATCAAAACTCTGCCCAGTGTAAAAGCTGGCTAACTGAATACAAAGCCTTTGCGGCCACCAATACGCAGGCCAAGAAAAATTTCCGCGCTTATGTGGACGGGGTTTATAAAAGCTATACCAATAAATTCAACTCTATGCTGGTCACTGAAAGTGCTGCCCGCAAACAGCGCTTTGCCCCCTGGTACGAAGAGCAGGATCAATTGGAACAGGAAAATGAAGAGCTGAATGCGCTGGAGGATGACGTTGATAGCGCCAGGGCAGAGCTGGCTAGCCTGCGCTCTGAGGTTAACAGTGCAGAAAGTGCGCTGCCTTCGGATAAAAGCGACCCCTCGTACAATGCCGGCATTGATTCTGTGAATGCGGCTATCCGCGAATATAACAGCACCCGCCAATCCAGCTTCATGCCAGTCAAACAAGCCTATGAACGGGCTGCCACCGCGTTCAATCAAAAAAATAGCGCCTTCAAAGCCCGCTATGAAGCCTTTAGGGCATCACAGARRCAYGGASYGSCCTCTCARMAAYTGRTCAGCGATTTTAGCCGTATTCGCCAATCCATACAGCTATATCAGAAAGGCAAAACCTCGTGCACAACTTTTGCCAAATACGCGGTGGAGGACAATATGCGCGGCCTGATCGGTATCGACCCGGCCCCCGGCATTGCCATTTGTGATCAATGGAAGGCCAGCGGGGTTTCTGCCAATGCCACGGCCAAAACATACCGGGAAACCTGCAAATAAGGTACAGCTTAGGGCGTGGGCGCGTGGCGGATCCTCGGGGTCAGCGCCAGCGTGGATATCGAAGCGCCGCTGGTATGCCCGTCCACCCAGGCCCCATCAGCGGTGACCARTATGTTGGCACCATCTGATCCCRGATCCCACAGATTGCCGCGCAAAAATGCCGTTGCGCCCCGTACCGCCCCCGCACTGCTCAGGCGGCCGCCCAGCGCATAACGCATCCAGGCCTGGCGTTCGGTAATACGTAATGCATCGGCTTTGTCYGCATCATCTGGCCAGCCTGTGGTATAGCCGTGCCAAGGGCTTTCCCAAACCTTTGAGGGCTGTAAAAAAGCCGGTACTGCCATGGTCTGCACACCTTTTCCCCGCATGGCCTCATAGACATCGGGATGCCAGCTRTCAGCACAGATCAACACCCCCAACCGGCCTGATATGGTATCAAAAACTGGTACTTCAGAGGCCGGAGCGGCGGCAACAAACCCGGCTTCAGAGGGGATCGGGTGCACCTTGCGCACCAGTTTTACGTCTATCTGCCCATCGGGGTGAAAGACCGYGCCTACATTATATAGCGGCCCCCGRCCCGGCCGCAGCGTACCATTAGTCACTTGCGGGTTTGGCAACACGATGGACCCGGCAACAATGGTAACCTCAAATTTCTGGGCCAGGCGGCCAAAAACCCGCGTATAATCGCGCGCCATGGCCGGGGCCTGCATACGAAAGATCGCGGCGGCCGCCCGGTCCTGCTCATCGGACTCAAAATAGGCACGCGCGAAGCGCAAAGGATGGCGCACGATCAGCCACGCCATAGCGGTGTCGGTCTTACGGGCGCGAAACGCCATGACCGGGGCTTTAACCGCCACCAGCCAGGTGCCGATATGTTCAGGAAACACCACAATCGAGCCTGCCCCCATGGCGCCGCCATCACGGGCGACCTGCATATAGCCTTCAAGGTGCTGCCCCAGGGTTTGCGGGGTTTGGTAATGCCGCTGGTCCAGCCAAGGCTGGATCGCCACCAGCGCCGGCCCATCAACATGCGATACCGGGTAATCAAGATGCAAACCCTGATCTACCTGCAGATCGGCGGGCCGCATAACCCGCATCCAGCCCAGCACCAAAGCGGCCACAATGACAACGGCAATAAAGATACGCACCAATGTACTCCTTCTGGTGATGTATGTTCTGCCAATTCATCAGCACGATCAAGCCGACAAACCGGCATGGCCCTGTTTATTAGAATGATTTTACCAATCCCGCTTGTATCAGGATTTGAGATATTTTACGGTGCCCACCTATGAAAAAACCAAATGCATAACCCGGAAAATCAAGACGCCAACGCCGACCCGCTGGAGGGATGGTCCCTGCCGGCGTGGTGTTATGATGATACGGACTTTTACCATGCCGAGTGCGAACGGGTGTTCGCCCTGAGCTGGCAGGTGGTTTGCCATAAAAATGATCTGGCCAAACCCGGCCAGTGGCAGACGCTTAATTTTATYGGCGAAAGCGTCATAGTGGTGCGAGGGCAGGATCATAAAATCCGCGCCTTTACCAATGTTTGCCGCCAYCGTGGCTCGCGTCTGGTGGAYGGTAATGAGGGCTGCAATGCCCGCCTCACCTGCCCCTATCATGCCTGGACCTATGACCTCTCTGGCAACCTGGTCGGCGTGCCCCATAGCGAAGATTATCCGGATCTGGATACGGACAAGCACAATCTTCACCCGGTGGAGATGGAGAGCTGGCACGGCTTTATCTTTATTCGCTTAAAAGAAGGCGGGCCAAGCGTGGCGAAAATGATGGCCCCTTATGAGGACCAGATTGCGCCCTACCGCTTTGAAGGTTTGCAGGCTCTTGGCCGAGTCACTTTGCGCCCCCGTCTGGTGAACTGGAAAAACATTGCCGATAATTATTCCGATGGCCTGCACATTCCGGTGGCTCATCCGGGCCTGACACGGCTGTTTGGTCGCTCGTACGGGATCGAGGCCAACACCCATGTGGATCGCCTGTGGGGCGATTTGCAGGAGACGCCATCCGCTGCGCTGTCCGAACGCCTCTATCAGCATTTCCTGCCCGATGTGGAACATTTGCCAAAAGCGCAAAAACGCCGCTGGTTATATTTCAAATTCTGGCCCAATGTGGCGTTTGATATTTATCCCGATCAGGTGGATTTTATGCAATTTCTGCCGATCTCGCCGACAAAGACCCTGATACGGGAAATCAGCTATGCCTTGCCCGATGATCGCCGCGAAATGCGCGCCGCACGTTATCTGAACTGGCGCATCAACCGTCAGGTCAATGCCGAAGACACCGCCCTTGTCACCCGCGTGCAGGACGGCATGGCCTCGCAAAGCTTTACCATGGGGCCGCTGGGTAAAAGCGAAGTATGCTTGCGCGGTTTCTGCAAGACCATGCGCCAGATCATCCCCGAAGCGCGATCATCTGAGCGTCCGGCACCCGGCTGGAGCCATAAAGGAAAATTGGTATGACAAAAACCTGTGACGCTCTGATCATCGGCGCGGGCCATAATGGCCTGGTGTGCGCGTTTTATCTGGCCAAAGCGGGCCTGAAGGTGCGCATTGTCGAGCGACGGAGCGTGGTCGGCGGCGCCGCCGTGACCGAGGAATTTCATCCAGGTTTCAAGAACTCGGTGGCCAGCTATACGGTCAGCCTGTTGCAGCCTAAAGTGATCGAGGACATGGAACTGACCAAGCATGGCTATCGGGTGATCACCCGCCCCATCTCCAATTTTCTACCTCAGGAAGACGGCGGCTATCTGATGCTGGGCGGCGGTCTGGAAGCCACGCAAAAAGAGTTTCGCAAATTCTCTGATCATGATGCGGACGTGCTGCCCGCCTATTATGACGCCCTTGAAAATGTTGCAAATGTGCTGCGCAGCCTGGCCCTGAAAACCCCGCCGAACCTTGGCGAAGGCCTGAACACGCTGATCAGTGCAGCGGTGCAGGGCTTGCCAATCAGCAAGCTGCCGATCGAGCAAAAGCGCGATGTGATGGATCTGTTCACCAAGAGCGCGCGCACCTACCTTGACGGCTGGTTTGAAAGCGAGGCGGTCAAGGCCGCCTTTGGTTTTGACGCGGTGGTGGGCAATTATGCCAGCCCGGATACGCCCGGCAGTGCCTATGTATTGCTGCACCACGTTTTTGGTGAAGTGAACGGCATTAAAGGCGCATGGGGTCATTGCATTGGTGGCATGGGCACGATCACCCGGATCATGGCCAAGGTGTGCACGGATCTGGGGATGGAGATCAGCCTGGATAGCCCGGTGGAACAGGTGCTGGTGAATGAAGGCAAGACCGCCGGGGTGCGCCTGCAAAGCGGCGAAGAGATCATGGCGCCGCGCGTGATTGCCAATGT
>NVVU01000040.1 GCA_002733485.1 Robiginitomaculum sp. | reverse complement strand
TCGTCGCACCGGCCTTTATGAAAGCATTGCGCTGGACGCAGACCTGCTGGATATGATCCAGCCAGGCCTGTCCGCCCTGGAATTTGAACGCGCCGCGCGCAAGGCCGGGGCATTATCACTGGCCGACGATGGCCGCGCCAAAATTGCAGCCGGCGTGACTGACGCCAATGAAATATGGCGCGTTATTGGCGAGCATGTGGAGCCGTCCTCATGAGTGGCTTTCTCGTCAAAGCGGTCTCCAATAATGGCACGCAGAGCGAAATCTATATTGAGGCAAGCTCGACCACCGACGCCGCCTCCAAAATCCGCGCCCGGGGCCTGACCCCCCTATCGGCCCGGCCCGGTAATCCGCCGCGCAAAAAACGCCCTCCGCGTGGTGCCGCCGTCGCCGCCAGCCGCATTGTGCGCGAGTTGGGCGCCCTGACCGGCGCGGGCCTGACGGTGGAGCAGGCTTTGTCCAGCCTGTCGCGCTATGTCAGCTCATCGCTGATGCAAACCGTGGCCATGTCGCTGCGCGAAGATATTCGTGCGGGGATGAGCCTGGCCGATGCCTTTGCCGCCCGGCCCGAAATTTTTCCACCGCCCTTTCCCCAAATTGCCGAGGCTGGCGAGGTTGCCGGGGCGCTGCCGGCGGCGCTGAATGATCTGGCGGACTGGCAGGAACGTCGCGCCAATTTTGATGGCGAAATTCAAGGCGCTTTGATTTATCCGATTATTCTTCTGGTCCTGGCGTTTGTAGCCGTATCAGGTTTACTGGTTTTTGTTGTACCACGTTTTGAACAGGTCTTTGCCGATATGGGGGCGGCGCCGCCGCCTTTTGCCGCCGGTGTGTTTGCCACCGCACGGGGCCTGGCCAAGGCCGCGCCGTTTATACTGGTGATCGGTACGGGCAGTACGTTTTTGATGGGCCTGTGGTTACGGGGACTGGAGGCGCGGCGCAGCGCCTATGCCTTTGCCCACCGTTTGCCAGGCATTGGCCCGTTATTGCGATCCATGCTGGCGGCAAGGTTTTGCCGGGTCTTGGCGGTACTGCTGCAAAACGGCCTTTCCGCCGTGCCCGCCTTTCGTCTGGCCAGCGCCAGCCTTAGCGATGATTACGCCAAAATGAAGCTGGACGAAGCCCTGACCCAGGTGCGCCGGGGGGCGTCCCTGCCGGACCAGATTGCCGCCTCCGGGGTACTGCCGCCGCTGGCCGTGGAAATTATCCGGGTGGGCGAGCAGACCGGCGAGCTGGGCAAAGCCACGGATCGGCTGGCCACCTTGCTGGAAAACCGGCTGGAGCGCGGCGCGCGCACGGCCCTGCATCTGGCGGAACCTGCACTGATCGGCTTTGTAGGCCTGATCGTTGGTGTTATTATTGTCTCTATTCTTCTAGCCCTTGTAAGTGTCAACGATATTGGAATTTGAAATGTCAGAAGAAAAACCGAAAAATCAAAAGAAAACCTCCACCAAACGCGACGGCTATACGCTGACTGAATTGCTGGTGGTTCTGGTTATTCTGGGCCTTCTGGTCGGCCTGATTGCCCCCCGGTTTTTGGGTCAGATTGGCAAAGCCAAAACCAAAACCGCGCGGGTGCAGATATCCAACCTTTCCACGGCGCTGGAATATTATCAGCTGGATACCGGGCAATACCCTTCGGCTTCAACCGGATTGTCCGCCCTTCTAAGCGCTCCGCCCAACACGCAAAACTGGGATGGTCCGTATTTGAAGACCCGGCGGGTACCAACGGATCCTTGGGGTAATCCCTATATCTATCAGCCCGGTGTTGGCGGCGACTTTGTCATCAAAACCCTTGGGGCCGACAAACGGGAAGGCGGAGATGGCGAAAACACCGACATTTCATCAGCCGACGTCTAGGCCCCGGCACGCAGGCAGATCAAGCGGCTATACACTGGCAGAGCTGCTGGTGGTGCTGATGATTCTTGGCCTGGTTACCGCCATCGCGGCGCCGCGCATCACCATGCGTTCAGACCCGGCCCTGATGCGTACACAAAGTGCGCAGCTGGTCAATTTATTGCGTTTTGCAAAAATTACCGCCAGGCGCACGGGACAGTCTACGAGGGTGATGATTGCCCCACTCGAAAAACAAATCTGGATTGAGGGAGAGGACAAAAGCCTGAACCTCAGCCCCAAACTGTCGCTGAGCGCCACCGGGGCCGATGCGGAATCCACCGATAAAACCATTGGCATCCGCTTTTTTGCCGATGGCATGAGTACCGGCGGTGAAATAGAGCTGGGCGTTGGCACCATGGTACGTAAAATTGAAGTGATCTGGGCAAACGGGGAGGTCCGTCTTGCGCAATCCTGATAATGCCGGTTTTACCCTGATTGAAACCATCATTGCCACGGCTTTGGCGTCGGTGGGCTTTGCGCTGGTGTTTCAGGGCCTGGGCGGGGCAGTACGCCTGACCAAGGCCAGTGCCGAAACCGAGCGTTCGGTGTTGGTGGCCAAGTCGGTATTGGCAGAGAACACGCTAAGCCCAGTGGAAATTCACAGCCAGGGCATTACCGATGGCATTGCCTGGACCCTGAACGCCAATGTGGTGGTCGAGCGCGAGGACGGGGTTAAACTGCTCCGCTATGAAGTGCTGGCCGAGGCCCCATCCGGGCGGCGAGTTCGTCTGGTCACTGAACGAACGACAACACCATGACCAGAACCAGGCCCATAGATCGTCGCGCCGGGCTGACTCTGGCCGAGCTGTTGATAGCGCTGGTGATTGGCGGCATGACCCTGATCATAACGGCCCAGGCTTCCAGCAGTGTACGCCGGTGGACCAAACAGCTTAGCCAGGCCGAAGAGAGCAATACCCGGGCCGTGGGGTTGTACCAGTTTACCGAAAAAATGCTCTCGGATGCCCTGCCCATGTCCCACAAGGTCGAGGACAGGTCCGTTGCCCTCTTTGAAGGCAATGAACATGCAGTTCGTTTTGTGCGCGCCGAACCGGGCTATCCATCTCGGGCCGGAATCTATCAGTATTATTTGTACAGCGTTAAAACCCCGGACGGGCAATGGACGTTTAATCTGGAGCGTGAATTGCTGAGCGACCCGGAAGAATTTGGCACCATGCAGAACCCGGCGCGCCTGAACCTCTTTACCGATACCCAGCCCCCGGTCTTTGTTTATGGCGGCGTTAATGGGTGGCAAACCGATTGGGCGGAAAAGGAAATGCCGCCCAGAATGGTCAGCTTTGGCATCACCAAATGGCCCAGCCTGAGCATTGCCCTGCCCCGCCCGGCCAAAGCCGCGCCTAAAAAAGATAAAAAGAAAAATATTACGGCACCAAAGCCAAAGGTGGCGGGATGAAAAAACAGGACGGCTTTATACTGTTAATGGTCATTGCGGTGCTGACGGCGGCTTCAGCCGCCCTGGCCATTGCCAGCCTGTCGGCACGTCTTGGGGCCAAGGAGGTCAGCGTCAGCATTGATCTTGCCCAGGCGCGCGCGGCCAGTAATGCCGTTCTTGCTCGTTCCGTACTGGAGCTAAATGACGCCACGCCGCTCTATGCCGATGGCCGCCCCTATCACTTTTCTATCCATGGCATAGACCTGACCTATTGGCTGGTGGATACCCGGGGTCTGATTGATCTGAACGGGGCCAAGGGGAAGTTACTGTCAGATTTTTTTATGCATCTGGGCCTGAGTTCCCCGGATGCACAATCCCTGGCCGATGCCACCATTGACTGGCGCGATAAGGATGACAGGGAACGACCGCGAGGGGCCGAGGCCCGCGCCTATCAGAATGCCGACCTGCCAGTGCCTGGCAATCGCAAATTTATGGATGTCAGTGAATGGCGCGGTGTATTGGGCATGAACGCAAAACTCTATCAGGCGGCGGCCCCTTATCTGACCGCAGGGCCAGGCAATAGCGATCCTGACCCCCTGAGCGCGCCAGAACCGGTGCTGGCGCTGCTTTCCCTTAGCGCCGCAAAGCGCGATGAAATACTGGACCGGCGGCGCAATGCCAGCACGCCGGTATCCCTGAACGAATTTACCGATGCAAAAGAAAAAACTGATGCAAAAAAAACCAGAATCCCCGAGGGCCGATACCTTCTCATGGTAGAGGCCGAACTGCCCAGCGGTACAAAACAGGCCATGCGACTTGTTTTCTCAACTGGACCACGCCCGGGTGAGTATGCCATTCTTTCCCGACGCACTTTGCCCTTTGGGAAAACCGCGCAAATTTATGAAACCAGGGCCAAAGATGTCAATTTCTAGTACGATTACAGTATTTTGGGCGCACTGGTCGCGCCGCTTTGACGAGGGCATGGCGCAAATGCCCGGTCTGGGCGCATGGTTTCGACCCAATTGGGATATTATCATCGTCAACCGGGATGGCCAATATGGCCTTGTTGATGACAATGGGGAATTGCGCCCCCTTGGCAAAGAACAATTACAATCCCTGGCCAAACACAAACGTATCTGCTTGCGGCTGGGCGAAGGCCTGGGTCAACAGCGCACGATCACTCTGCCTTTGGCTGCGCGCCACGACCCCACCGCCACCATTGCACTTTCCATGAAACAGTATTTTCCCTTTCCAGAAGAGGACACCGCCTTTGCCGTTCATGGCAGTGGAAAAAATGATGGTGCCAATCAATGTCATTTCCCGGTCAGCTTTGCACGACGCTCGATCATAGAAGATATCCTGCACCATGCGGCGGCGGTTGGTATTGTTCCCAAAGTGGTGGATGCCCTTGGCGATGATCCGCGCGATCCGGTGAATGCCGATCTGGTCAGCGGCGAAAAGGCCGGTGGCGGCAAAAGCGCGGCCAAGCTGGTATTGGGTTTCTGTGTGGTGCTGATCACCATTGCCGTTTCGATCAATATCTGGTCTTCGCTTACCCTGGAACCAACCGCCTCGGCGCTTATTGATCAACGCAGACCCGATGGCACCGATCAGGCCATGTTACAAAAACAGGCCAAGACCCAGGCACCATCCGTGTTGAACATCTGGCAGGCGACCACCAGGGCCCTGCCCGATGATGCCTATGCGGAATATATGATTTACGAAAAAGGTCGCTTGCGTCTTGCGGGCAAGGCCAAAGATGCGGCCATGCTGGTCAATGCCATTGAATCACAGAAAATCTTCAGAGAAACTTCGTTTGCGGCGGCGTCTTTAAAAGAAGAAGACGGCAAGGAAAGTTTTGATTTGACCACCATGGTTCATAATGAGGTCCGGCCATGAATGCCCGCCATATGACCTGGCTGGCGCTGGGGGTTGGGGCGCTGGCCCTTTTACTCAGCATTGCCGTCACCCTGCAGGCCGGTTTGCATGCATGGCAATTACGTCAACAGATCGATACCGCTATCGAAGCACAGGAAGACCACAGCAACCAGAATGCGCTGCCACAGCTCTATCTGTTGCGTGCCCCCTCCCATGGAGCCGCCGGGGCCGCCCTGTTGACCCGTTTACGTGCCGGAGCACGCCTGGCCGGGGTTTCCCTGCAAAGAGCCGAGCCGCGTCCGGTGGATCCCGCCGATCCGGCCAGCGTCAAAATCTCGGCACAGGCCAGCGGATCAACCCGGGCGATTGCCGCTTTTCTCTATGAGATTGAGGCCCGACCGCCAGCGCTGATCATTGAGCGGGCCAGATTAAGCACAGATAATGGCAAGGCCGTTTCGGTTGACATTCTGGTCTCTGCACGCGCCCAATATGAACGGAGCGCCCCATGAACAAACGCATGGTCATCCTGCTTTCCACCGTGGGGGTGTTGGGCTCTTTGTATGTGCTGGACCGGTTTGTCCTGAACCCTGATGGACAGGACAACCTGGCCGCGCCGGTGGCGCGCGTTGAACGCCAACGCGCTGCACCCATTGATGACAAGCAGATCAGCAAAGTTCTGTTTCTGGAACCCCTGGCAAAATTTGATGAGATATGGCAGCGGCCGATCTTTGTGCCTTCTCGAGAACCCGCCGCCATCACCGCCACCCCGAATGCTCCAGGACAGGATGCGCTATCCAGTGATCAACCGCCGAAAATCAATATTATTGGCGTTGCCATTGGGCCAACGAACAGCGCGGTGATGGTGCGCACGGACCGGCGCACCATTAATCGCTATTTTACCGGCGAGCAGATCAACGGCTGGACCGTTGAAGAGATCAAGGTCGATACCGTTACCGTTAAGCGGAACGGTGATCGCTGGCAGCTGCCCGTCGGGGCCTCAAACTAGAAATTTTTCCAAGGTCAGGGCGCGTCGGTACGCACTGCAAAATTGGTTGCCCCGCGCACGACGCCGTTCGCATCCTTGAAGCGGACAAATACCCTGTTATTTGCGGGATCAAACGTGATTACGCCGGTCGAGTTGACAAAAACCGAAAATGTCCTGGTTTCCCCATTCGCAGATGAAATCGTGAGTGTTGTACTTGGCGATGCCAGACATGCGCCCGTTGATGGATTTGTTTCGCAAACAAAAAGGATCAGAGGCAAACTTTTACCGCCATCATCTATGCTCAACGTCAAGGTTGCATCGCCGCCAAGAGCGGCGGTTGCTATGGATGCAGCGCTGGCACTTGATGGACCAGGAATAGAAATCACTCCATCACCGGTGGCCGTCCTCCCAATGGTCAGCATGTCTGCGGGCACAAGCTCAGCTGAGGACAGAATAAAGCTGTTTACCCCGGTAATGACGTTGGACGAGGTCCCCTCATCGCAACTGGCCTGAATGCCTAGCTCCTGCTGGTTCAGCACGGTTGAAGGTGTGACAGCAAATACAAAGTTTTGTGCAGCCCCGGCAGCTATGGTCGCCGGCGTGTCGGCTGACCCTTCCGCAACATTAGCTGCRCTGGTCGTCTGATAACTGAAACCGCCCTGAAAYTCCCCTGGGCTAATGGCGATAAAACAATTATTACCAGCAACCGTGCCTGCATTAATGACCGTCATAAAGGCCGTGGCCTGTGTGCCCACCTGGACTGAGCGTGCANRSSRAWGNWRCCGMMGKSWCNNCAGANYASGCNMKGCRACATTTGCCGCTACCCAGCTAAGCTTTACCAGACCAGATGACCCGGCTTTACCATCAACCGCAATATGATAGGTCGTACCAGAAGTAGCGGCAAAGCTCAGTTGACTGGCACCCGCAGAGAACGCAGGACCTTTCGCCGCAACGGAAGCAACGCCCTGATTGTCATTAGAGGCAACTTCAGTCAAAGCATTTACCGCCGATCCAGTATAAACGGCCAGCACCGTATCAAAATCAGAACCATCTGTGTTGAAGTTAAAATTACCACTGGAGGGGGCCTGCCAGTCAAACCAGACTGAACTGGCCGCCGTCGTGCCGGAATGTGGGGGTTCACCGGTCTCGGCACTTGCATTGACGGTGTGGCTGTCCACACTTCCCGTTGCCCCGGAAAGAGAGGTCGCAGAAGCAAAATCATCATTGCCAGAGGCGCCCGCCATCAACACGGCAAGTTTTACACTGCCGCTGGCACCATTAAATCCGTCAACTGCCATATAGTAGGTGGTGCCTTTGATAGCACTAAACGCTACCAGCGATGTAAGGATATTATTGGGGTTGTCTTCATCATCATTGTTGGCCAGAGCCGTCAAAGCGGCAACGCTGGAGCCAGTATAGATGCCCAAAACCGTGTCATAATCACTGCCGACGGTGGTGACTTTGACTGAGGCGCTGAGCGGCGCAACCCATTTAAACCAGATTGATGCGCCACCAGCATTAGTACCACCTATGTGGTTTGGCTCGCCAACTTCTTTATTGGCACCAATACTGCTCCCGTTGATCGTTGGCTGTAATCCTGTAACGGGCAGGGCATCAGCAAAATCATTATTAGCCAAAAAATTTGCCGTTGCCCCTGCGGACCGAATTGCCGAATTGGCCCCTACACTGAAGGTAATGGTGCCATCATCTGATCCAACCCCGCCATTGGCAAGATTGGCCGCATTAACGGTTACGGTTACCGTATCAGATGCGCCTGCAGCCAGCGAACCGCCCGTTTTGTTCAGAACAATAAAGGACTTGTCGGTGGCAACGCTCCAGTTAATGCTGCCACTGTTATTATTGGTCAGGGTATAGACTTTGGACCCAAAGCTGCCCGAATCGCTGGGATTGCCAATGCTGAAATATCCCTCAGCCGGGGCAATGGCCAATTGGCCGATACCCGCCCCACCGCCATTGCTCAAAAGAGCATTGGCAAGGTCAACACGAATTCGCGGTTTATACAGAAGGTTACGTCCATCCAGAATTGGCTTGCCCGTTGCCTTCAACGCGTCTTCTATCTCTTGCACGGTGGCCGTGGGGTTGGCTGATTTTAACAATGCAAAGGCGCCGGCCACATGCGGGGTGGCCATAGAAGTACCACTTAAGGTCGCGCCATAATTTGTACCACCGATTTTTGGATAGGCAGCCAGGATGCTAACCCCAGGTGCCAGCAGATCCACCAGAGGCGAGGAATTGGAAAAGCTGGCCACGGCATCCTGTTTGGTTGTGGCCCCAACCGTAACCGCTGTTGAAATACAGCCCGGATTACTGACGCCATCCGTAAAACTTTCATTGCCTGAGGCAATCACGGTGGCAACTCCGGCAGTACGCAACTGGTCGATCAGACTTTTCATCGAGGCATCACTGCCTGTATCACAAGCAGCCGTAGCCTTGCCGCCACCCAGGCTCATGTTTGCCGATGCAATTTTTAACGAAGCCGCATTGGTCAGAACATAATCCAGGCCGGCGTTCTGGTCAGAACCAAAAGAGGCTACACAGGGTGCCGTTGCCGGATCCGGCGGTGTATTATCCGGATCACAATCGGCCGGGTCGGTAAATTTTGTAAACACCTGAACAGCAACAAGGTTGGCCCCTTTGGCAACGCCCTGAATGGTTTTTCCCGAACTGAGAGTGAATGCCCCGCCCATTGCCGTAGACGCCACATGAGTACCGTGAGCACAACCATCAATCCCTTCAATGACAGGATTTGCAGAATCGCCAGTTGCAGGGTCATCAACTTCACAGTTTGCACCTGCAGGCGCGCCCAGCTGCTGGTTTGTACCATCCGGACACAAGGAGACGGCGTTTTGCGTTGCGTCCGTGGTTGAGAAACAGGCAGACCCAACCACTTTGCCATTCATCATAATATGATCGTGAGAGACACCCGTATCGAGTACGGCCACGGCATAGTCTGCACCGTCACTTCCGGAAGCCCACACAACGGGCGCCCCCACCAGGACTGTGGAATCATTCAAATTCACCCGCATGACCGGGTCAGTATAAACTCCACGAACCGCAGGGTCAGCAGCCAGTTTTTCCATTTCCTTACGTGTCAAAAGCATGGCCATGGACGGCACATTTTCCAGCGGACGCACCACTGCCGGGCCATCAAAGTCTGGTCTTTTGGATGCACGCTTATAGGACTGAACGTTGTCGCCGAAGATACGACGCAACAGGGTTGTCCGTTGTGCAGCAATCAACTCCCGGCGCTTTGACATCGCCTTGCTGCCGACGGCCAGGTCCTGCCCGGAAACCACATAGTCCACAATGACCCGGACCCGTTCTCCGGCGGCGGCGCGGTCTGCAGATCGGCCTTCCAGTTTTATTTTTCCGGATTGCGCCCAAACCCCTGTGGGCATAAAAGACAAAAAGAGAACTGTAAGCACAACACGAATAAACATAAACATTCCTTTTGCATGGCCCGGAAAGCATTCCGGGTTGAGCAGATATTTTTCTAACGCTAAATARACCTAATCCAGTCTATMCGCCCCCATAAAAGATGCAAAGCGCTTTTTGTAAAAGACATTAACAAACCTTGCAGAGCACAAAAAACCTTCGCGTTTCTGACAGTAATCGTGTATAGACTTTTTAACAAGTGCCACGTTCGCTGATGATTTAGACCTATAGCGTCAAGCATGAACAGGCGTGCTGTAAATAAATGCAGGGGGTTATCATGCGTCGTCTCTTTTTCGTTGTTCTGGGCTTGTCCTGGCTGTTCAGCCAAAGCGTTATGGCCAGTTCGCTTTGGCAAATACAAAGCGACAAAAGCATTATCCCCCAGAGTCGGGTACAAAGTGTCGGCACAAACGGGTTTGATAAAACCAGCATCAACCTTGATAGCAATCTCATATTCAACATGCAGCCAGGGCAAAAGGCAGATATCTTCCTGCCCGGTGGCAATGCCATTCCAGCGGTTCTCGATAAGATAAAAGGGCACTCCCTTGGCGGAAAGTCATGGCTTGGCTGGGCCGGTGAGGATAAGGATCGCGGACGTATAGTGATGACCGAAGTCAACGGTTTTACCTTTGCTGCCATTACGTATGGCAATGCGCTTTATCTGATTGAACCCGCACAAAATAAAGCAGGATATATTCTCTACTCAACCTCTGCCAAGGGATTGAATGAGATAGATTTTTCCGATGATGGCATCATCCCCCCACTAGGGGCAATCAAGGCAAGTGCAACCCCGGAACCCAAAAACCTGTCACAACCTGCCGCTTCTGGCACGACGGGTACCGTGGATGTAGGTATATTCTACCATTCCAGCATGCGGGACCGCTGGGGTCTGGGCCTTTCCGCCCGTCTGCAGTTTTTAGTACAACTCTACGATACAGCCATGACGGACAGTCTCACCAGCATCCGCGCCAATCTGGTGCATATCAGCGAGGTGAGCGGTACCTTGGCAAAATCCAATGGCGACACCCTGAATGATCTGAAAGACGGGGTCAGTAACGCTGATGGTGACTTCACCGGGATCGCCGCCATCAAAGCGGCCAAGGGCATCGATATTGTTACCTATATTCGCCGGTTTAAGGAAGCCACCCATCTTTCCTGTGGCACAGGATTTGTTCTGGGAACAGGCGGCTCCAATACCATTGCTGCAACCTCTTCGCCATTTGGCTTTAACACCGTCAGCGATAACATTGATATCGATGCACCGCCGTCTGGCTCTTTTTCCCTGTGTTCGGTGTTTACCCTGGCCCACGAAATTGGCCACAATATGGGCAACACACACGACATCGCAAAAAGCCCCGAAGATGGGGTGTTCAGCTACTCCCACGGCTATCTGGTCGGCAGCGATTTTAAAACCATCATGGCCTCCGGCGGCAATACCCGCCTTGGTTTTTACTCCAATCCGTCCCTGACTAAATGCACTGATCCCGGTGGCTCAGGTCAGGGCAGCGCACCATGCGGCACGGCCGGCGCCGATGTTGCACGCTCTATGCGTGAACAGGGGAAAAACGTTGGCATATTTAACACGCCAGCAACGCGCGTGGTCTCATCGGTATTACCGGTCAGTCGATCCATCAAATCCGATGCAACGGCCACCGCTTTTGCCACTGTCATCAACCCGGCAGGCACTGGCACGGCCACCGGTTGCAAGCTTGGCATTCCCGGGGCAACCTCCAGTCAGTTCAGCTATACCGCCACATCACCAACTTCGGCCGCTGCCAATACGCCTGTAAGCATACCGRGCGGCGGGGTACAAAATTTCACCTTTGCCATCACCCCGGGTACCACCTATGCGGGCTTTATTCCTACTTTGGCTTCGGACACCTTTACCGGTGCCGATCTGGCTATTGAATTTTCCTGTACCAATCGCCAGTCAGCTGAATCCATACCGGGCCTCAACACACTATCTTTTGTTGCTGAATCTGGTGCGGTTATGGATGTTATCGCCCTTGCCGCTGCGGTGGTCCCGGGCATTGTTGAAACCGGCGGTGGTACCGGCGCGTTCAGCGTTTCCGTCAGCAATATTGGCGCAGCTGGTACCGTTACCGTTACGGGTGAACCCAGCTCTGGCGTTACCGCAACCGTGACCGTTTGCGAAACGGACCCGGCAACGGCAGCCTGTCTGGCCTCTCCATCCGCTTCGGTAAGCAAGACGCTGGCAAAAGATGAAACGGCGACGTTCTCATTTTTTGTCACCGAAACCGCCACAATTATGGCTGACTTTGCACGAAAACGCATATTTGCCCGCTTCAAAGAAGGGGCAGTACTGCGCGGTGCCACCTCAGTTGCCGTGCGTAGCGCCCCTTAACGCATAGCAGACATTCCGGTTTTACGTTCATTGTGGCGTCATCTTACCGAGGGTACGATGGTAGTGTGATGTGAATTCTATGCTATTTATTATGGCTCTAATGCCCTGCCCCCCTTTGGTGCAGGAATGTAAGGCGGAGAAATACCCATGAAGAACTGGCTAAAACCAATAGGCCTTGGCGCTCTTTGTGCTGTGTTTACCTACACCACCGCACAAGCAGACGTAAAAATCACCGCCCAGGATACTGGATGGCATGTTGACGCCCAAAATGAGCCATTGACGGGAATTCTGAATGCGATTTCCAAATCCGTCGGCATTAAAGTCAGCGGCACCGCCAAACTGGTGGAAAACCCCATAATTACCGGCGTTTATGAGGGCAGTCTGGATACCGTGCTGCGCCGCCTTTTGCGTAATTCCGATTATGCATTTCAAACCATTGCCAATGATGATGGAAGTCGAAAAATCACCCGTCTGGTGGTCCTGTCAGGCGTCAAGGGCAAAGCCTCAAGGGCCCGGCCTGCCAATGTTGCCCGTAAACTGCCAACGGCTAAAAGAATAGGAAAACCCCTGAGTGCGAAAGAAAAGGAGCAAGGCTCACGGGTGGCCTCACTATTGAACAAAAGGGCACAACTGGTCGCCAGTGCCGGCGCAAAGGCAGTACCCGAACAGGCCCCCGATACCCTCCCGGCACAAGGCAATACCGGCATTACTCGCAATGCCGACGGCAGCTTTGACATCACCCCTGAGGCACAGGCCCACATGGCCGAAGCCACGCGGCGCGCCCAACAGGATTTGCAGGCGCTGGTTGCCTCACTGCGACGCAATGAAAACAATCAGGGTGGTAATTAAGATCAGTTAAATTTGACTTATTTTGTACCAAACAACCGGTCACCAGCGTCGCCAAGACCGGGAACGATAAAGCCATTATCGTTCAGTTTTTCATCAATAGAGGCGGTGATAATCGGCACATCGGGGTGCGCACGGCGCAGGTTTTCAATCCCCGGCGGGGCCGATAACAGACACACAAAACGCACATCACGCGCCCCGGCTTCCTTGATCCGGTCAATGGCGGCAATCGCCGAATTGCCAGTCGCCAGCATCGGATCCAGCGCGATCACGGTGCGCTCGGCCATGTCTTTTGGCATTTTCACCAGATATTCCACCGGTTTCAGGGTTTCTTCGTCACGATAAAGACCCACATGGCCAACCCGTGCCGAGGGTACCAGATGCAGCATCGCCCCCAGCAGGCCTTCGCCAGCGCGCAAAATGGACACGAAGCAGAGTTTTTTACCCGCCAGCACCGGGGCCTGCGTCTTGCAGATCGGGGTTTCAATTTCGCGCAATTCCGTGGGCAGGTCCTTCATCGCTTCATAGCCCAGCAACATGGCGGTTTCTTCCAGCAGCGCGCGAAACTCGGCGGTGCTTTTTTCCCGGCGGCGCATCAGGCTTAATTTGTGCTGGACCAGCGGATGGTTGACGACGGTAACGCCTTTGCGGCTTTGATCATTCACGTTTACTGCCATGTGTTCGCCCTCGCGTTTGAATATTGTTCATGTCATTACCCGATTCATGCGGGTAATCCAGTCTTGCTTAAAGCCATAAATGCAGCGCGATGCCCATGGTCGCCAGGGCCAGCACCATCAGGGCACGGCGGCTCCAGCGATTACGATAGGCCTGAGTCTCGGCCAGTTGCGCAATGCTATTCTGGCTAAGCTTCAAACCATTTTTGCGCGCATCCGTTATGATCTGCGTGCCGCTTTCAATGGCGGCGGGTAAATCCACCAGCACCCGGTGTAATTCGCGCAAAGTATCATAGGCATCGTTCACCATGCCTTCAGGGCCAAGTTCCCGGCGGATCCAGTTTTCCACCACCGGGGCAGCGGTGCCCCATAAATCATGATCCGGGTCCAGCATGCGGGCCACGCCCTCGACCTGCACCATGGTTTTTTGCAACAAAACCAGTTCGGGGCGCAAATGCATGTCAAATTGCGCCGTGACATCAAAAAGTTGCAACAACAGATGGCTCATGGAGACATCTTTGGCGGTCTTGCCAAAAATCGGCTCCCCAACGGCGCGCAAAGCCTGGGCAAAATCATCTACCCCATAATCGTCCGGCACGTAGCCAGCCTCGAAATGCACCTCGGCTACCCGGCGATAATCACGACGCAAAAAGCCATAAAGAATCTCGGCCAGATAGCGCCTTTGCGCCGGACCGATACGCCCGATAATGCCAAAATCCACCATGCCCAACCGGCCATCGGCAAGAGCAAACAGATTGCCCTCGTGCATGTCCGCATGAAAAACGCCGTGATCCAGCGCGCTTTGCAAAAAGCCTCCCGTAATGGTTTTTCCCAGCATTACCTTGTCAATATCGCTATGTTGCAAGGCGGCCTGATCACTCAGCGCCACCCCGTCCAGCCATTCCATAGTGAACACCCGCAAACGGGTGCGCGACCAGTCCACCTCGGGGATGGACACGCCGCTTTGGCTGTCCAGTATTTCGGCCAGCTCGGATGCCCCGGCAGCCTCCATACGCAAATCCATTTCCAGCATGAGAGAACGCGACAGGGTGCTAACAAACTGGCTAGGCTCCAGACGGCGCGCGGCAGGTAAAAACCGCTCGATCAGGCGCGCGCCCAGCGCCATGGCCGCAATGTCTTTTTGGATACGCTCTTCAATGCCGGGGCGCAGGATTTTCACCGCCAGTCTGGTGCCGTCTTTCAGGACCAGCGGGTGCACCTGCGCCACCGAAGCCGCCGCCACTGGTTCTTGCAGTCCGTCAAAGAGTGCTTCGCTGTTCTCGCCAAAGGCCTCGGCCAGAGCGGCGCGGGCCTCGTCCATGGAAAAGGGCGGCATTTTATCGAGCAGTCCCGCCAGTCCATCAGCAATTTCCGGGGTCAGAATATCTCCTCGGCTAGCCAGAAACTGGCCAAACTTTACGTAGCTTGGCCCCAATTGCTCCAGCGCCCGGGCCAGACGCTTGCCGGGACCGCCCTGCCCCTTCTGGCTAAACAAACGCGCCAGTTTGCCCATAAGGCGGGCCGGCAGCGGCAAAATGGCCTGATATTCGCGGGGCAAAATCGCATCATGGCGGGCCAGTACCAGCCCGGCCTTTGCCAGCCGAAAAACCGTTGCCAATCCCATGTCTTAAATTGCCCAGCCCGTATGCATGGCGGCCACACCGCCCGAATAATTGGTATAGCCGACATTGGTAAATCCGGCCTCGCGCATCATCTCCGCAAAGCGTTCCTGATCGGGAAATTTTCGAATGCTTTCCACCAGATACTGATAGCTGTCCCGGTCGTTCGCAAACAATTGCCCCAAGCGGGGAATGGCATGAAACGACCATAAATCATAGGGCTTTTGCAAGGCCTGGTTCACCGGTTTGGAAAATTCAAGGCACAAAAACCGCCCGCCCGGACGCAATACCCGGCGCATATCGGCCAACGCCTTGATCTTGTTGGTGACATTGCGAATACCAAAGCTGATGGTCACGGCATCGACACAGGCATCTGGCAAAGGCAGGGCTTCGGCATCACCGCACACCCAGCTAAGCTGTGGGTCCGTACCGCGTTCCAGGCCCGCGATCAGCATTTGCGCATTAATATCACAAACAATGGCCCGCGCCGGATCACCGCCGCGCCGCGATCGTACCATTTCAGCCCGCTTGACAAACCGCCGTGACAGATCGCCAGTGCCCCCGGCAACATCGAGCAAAATTTCGCCCGGTTGCGGATTGGCACGGGTGATCACCATGTCTTTCCACAAACGGTGCACCCCGCCGGACATGAGATCATTCATCAGGTCATAGCGAGAGGCCACGCGGTCAAAAACACCGCGCACCATGCTGGCTTTTTTTCCGCGTTCCACAGTTCTGAAGCCAAAGCTGGCGGTGTCGTCTTTGTGTTCGGTATTACTCATGAGCCGGACCATAGCGCCCTGCGCGGCGCCGCGCTATAGGATGAGACACTATGCCCGAGCTTCCCGAAGTTGAAACCGTACGCACCGGCCTTGCCCCCTTCATGGAGGGCGAGACGATCATAATGGCCAAAATCAACCGCCCAAACCTGCGCTTTGCCTTTCCGCATAGGTTTTGTGATCGCCTGACCGGCGCAGAGGTTTTGCAGGTGCGCCGACGCGCCAAATATCTGCTGATTGATCTGAATCGTGGTGAAACCCTGATTGCGCATCTGGGCATGTCAGGGCGATTTTCCATCGTGCCCCCGGGCGACGATTCGCCAGAGGACACCAATCCGGCCCATGATCATGTTGAATTCACTTTGAGCAATGATCACCGCATTCTTTATAATGACCCGCGCCGCTTTGGCTTTATGGACCTCGCCAATAGCGCCGATCTGGAAAGCAATAAATTTCTGGCGGATCTGGGGCCGGAACCGTTGGGCAATGCCTTTTCATCGGCCTGGCTGGCCGAACAGTTCGCCGACAAGGCCCGCCCCGTCAAAACTGCCCTTTTGGACCAGCATGTGGTGGCAGGACTGGGCAATATCTATGTGTGCGAGGCGCTTTTTTGTGCTGGCATCCACCCCAAAACCCTGATCAAAACCATCGGCCCAAAACGCCGCGAACGCCTGCTGGTCTGCATACGCGAAGTGATTGCCGAGGCCATTGCCGCCGGGGGTTCGACATTGCGCGATTATGCCGCCGTTGATGGGGCGCTAGGTTATTTTCAGCACCGCTTTTCCGTTTATGGGCGCGAGAGTAAGCCATGCGTGCGCGAAGCCTGTCCCGGGACAATCAAACGCCTGGTACAATCCGGTCGGTCCAGTTTTTATTGCTCACGGTGTCAGCATTAGCCCCCCTATTCATCAAATTAGGGGGCGCCGGAAATGCAGAAAAACGCGCCTCTTATATGGGAAAATTATTATTTTTCTGCGCTGATCCAGCGCAAAACCGGCTCAACCCATACTTTGCGCGGGGTGAAAAAGGCACCGTGTTCCTTGCCCGTGCTGATGGCAATTTCCGTGAACGAGGTTACGGCTTTGCTGTGGCCAATCAACGGTTGGCAGGTGCCAAAGCGATCCGAGGTTTCATAAATAGAGAGTACGCGGCCTGCCAGTCGGATATCCGGCCGGGCGTTAATCCAGCCGCCACAACTGGCCATCAAAATGGTGTTCAGATCAGGCATGGCAAGTTTGCTGGAGGCCATCGCCGTAATCATGCCGCCCCGGGAAAACCCAAGGAGGGTGATGTTGCGCGTTGGCACCCCCACCGTTATCAGCGCGTGCACATCCATGGCCAGTTTGTCGGCCCAGGCGCCCGGGTCGGTGCTGGCCGGACGGTGATAGGCAATCAGGTTGAAATCTGATGCCGACAGGGCCGCCTTGATGGCCGGGAAATCATAGGTGCCAAATCGCGGATGCACCGGGGTTTCATTGGTGCCCTCCACAATAAACCCATGGGAATAAAAAACGTATTTTTCGCCCGGATTTATGAGGTCTGGAAACGCGGTGAACAAGGTTCCGGCCCGGGCACCGGCAATATTGGCGGTCATGGCAAAACCTATGGCAAGAAAAAGCGCGATAACGCCGGTTCCTATGGATGGCATAATGGACTCTCTTTTTTGGTACTATGACATAGAGCTTTCTTTCTCCCTAGGGTTTACCCTCATATTGGGCCTGCCAAAACAGACTGGTATATGGTTTGCCACCCCCTATTCATCAAACTCGGGGGCGTCGGGTATGCGGGTAAAGGCAATTTTTACGCCGGTAAATTCGCCCACATCGACCTTGTGCGCCCCAATGCTGATGGCATTGCGCCCATAACGGCGGTTCAGGCCGTCCAGCGTCCGGCACAGATGCTCGCGCTCCTGAGAACGGGAATAGGCCGGGTCTCCACCGCCCTCAAAAAGATCCGAGGCCAGCGCATCCACGGGATGCAGGCCGGTTAGCCAGACACTAACCTGGCGCAGACCACGGGCGCATTCCGCCGGGCATTCTGCGCTCATCTGTGCCCACAGGGCATCATGGGTTTTCAGTAATAAAAAACTGTCCTGAGTGGCCTGAACCCCCGCATCACCGCGCCAGCGCCCCCCTGCGGCAAAGCGTACATACAGGCCGACACAGCGCGCCCGATAGTCCAGACGGCGCAGGCGACTGGCGGCCTTGGCGGTCAGGCGACGGCTGATGGCGCGGGCATGGGGGGCGGCGCGCATGGCCTTGGCCAGCACATGAGAATGACTGACGCTGCGCCGTACCGTTTTTGGTTCCTCCACTTCTGCCCCGTAAAGCGCCGCCAACAGGCGTTCGCCCTGCACTCCGCCCCAGATATGGCGTGCCCGTTTGGGGGCCAGCGCCAACAGGCCTTGCATATCGGTAATGCCGGTGGCCTCCAGCCTTCGTGTCATCGCCCGGCCAATGCCCGGAATGGCCCCAAAGCCAAGATCATACAGACGCTCGGGCAATTCCTCCTTGCGCAACAGGATCAGGCCATCGGGCTTTTGCATATTGGTGGCTACCTTGGCCAGAAACTTATTGGGGCCCATCCCGATGGAGGCGCGCACATATGGCCCGACATCCTTCGCGATCTGGACCTTGATCGCGGCCGCAATGCGCCGCGCCTTGGCTTCATGGGTTTGGGTGCCGGTCAGGCGGCAGGCAAATTCATCAATGGAACAGGCTGCCTCGATCGGTAAATGCTTGTCCAGCGCCCTGGCAATGCGGTGGTGGTAACGCACATAACAATCATGACGGGCCAGCACCACATGAATGCCGGGGATCAGGCGGCGGGCCTCGCGGATCGGTGTACCGGTCTTCACCCCCAGCCGCTTGGCCTCATAACTGGCTGCGATGGCGACGGTGAATTCCGTGGGCGCCGGTGAAACAATCACCGGCTTGCCGCGCAAATGCGGATTTTCCTGTTGCTCCACAGAGGCAAAATACGAGTTCAGGTCAAGATACAGCCAGCGATACGGCCCCAAAGGCCCGGGAAAGGCCTCCGCAGAGACAGCCAAAGACGGTGAATGTCGGGCGATTTTCATGCCGCACCCCTATATGATTGTTTTCCAATTATAGGAATATAGTCATAATGGGAACATAAAGGGAACGCAAGCGCTCTCGAAGGGTGGGTCCCCCAACCCAGAGCCCCCGAGCGCCAGACCCGGGTCCAGACTCACTCAGATGGCTTAATTCAGCTCTGGGCTGACCTCAGAATTGCTGAAAAGCTCCCTCAACTTTGGTCCAGCAAAGCGCAGGTCTCTGGCATGGGCTTCCAGCTTTCAAAGCCTTCATCGCCGCACGCTACACGCAGCAGTTTTTGCCGCTCAGTGGCGAGGTAAGCCTCATAGTCATCGCGCAGCGCCTTGAAACGCGGGAGTTCATTCCAGCCAAGATGGCGATAGGGAAAATCAAGTGTCGATGGGCTAAGCATTTCCATGGACAATGCCCGTTTGGCATGTTTATAAGCCGCATCTTTTTCACCGCGCAGATAAGCGTATTGTGCCTTGGGCCAATGAACGTATGGTGTATCAATCCCGGCCTTCAGGTCTGCATCCGTACGGGCCTCAAGCTGGGCAAGACGTTCATTCACGCCAGATTGATCATTGCCCGCCCAGGCCGCTATCACGGCAATAGTGTTGATGGGATCTATGGGTTTTAGGGTTGGCCCCAGATTACCCAGATACCGCGCCGCCAATTTTTTCGCCTGTTGTTGATCACCGGTATTAAAATAWGCCCAGACAAGAGCGGCAAGCGTATCCACATTGTTTGGGTCGTTCTGATATCTTTGCTGGGCCATTTGTAATGTGCGCTCATAATCAGTTCCACTTTCAAGGAGTTCCCATTCCTCACCAGGGAAGGGCCAAACCTTAAACGCCTCATCTTTGAGCCCAACATTGAGTAGACCTAACGCAGCAACGTACTTCAAAGAAAGGTCTTTAGGCACGGCATCCATACCCCGAAGCTGGATGATCAAACCCTCGGCAGCCTTATGTTGCGCATCCAGYGCATAACCTCCGCGAGAGGCCGCATAGGCCGGGGTAATCTGGTCCAGGCGTTTCAGCACCGCTTCCAGTTCATCAAAGCGCCGGTKCTCAATTAGAGAATACGCATAATTAATGCCCGTGAGTATCGACAGGGGATCAAGCGCATAGGCCGTCTCGACTTGTTCAAAAGCCTGCTTTGCCCGGCCCATATGGTCAAGTTTTAATGAATACCAGACCCTGACATTGGTCAAAGACGGGTTTAACCGYAWGGCCTCTTCATACTGGGCAAKSGCCTGYTCAKNCYTGCCMTTKNTGYRNCANGAACCAGCCCCATCACCCCGTGAGCAATGGCGAGGTCCGGGTCCAGTGCCAGYGCCCGCTCGATAGGGGGCATGGCTTTGGCCTGCACCTCCTCCAGCGTCAGCACGCCATAAGTGTCGACGCTACTCAATAGCAAATACCASGCAAGRCCAAGATAGGCATGGGCCGGGGCGTAAGCAGGGTCGAGCGCAATGGCGTTTTCAAACTGGGGAATGGAGGCCTCGATATCTGCCTTGGTGCGTTGCCGGATCAAATGACGGCCAACCAAAAATGCGTTATAGGCCTCGGTATTGACCGGGGCCTTGATTGGCGCTGGTGCGATGAGTGCCTCAAGGCCCAACTTGTCTTTAAGCGCCGCAACAATGGCCGCCGTGATTTCATCCTGTACCTTGAACACATCCTTGAGGTCACGGTCATAGGTCTCGGACCACAGATGAAAGCCGGTTTTGGCCTCGATCAATTGCGCGGTAATGCGCACCTTGGCACCTGACTTTCTGACGCTGCCTTCCAGCACATTGGCAACCCCCAGCGCTTTGGCAACGGTGGGAATATCAATGGTCTTGCCTTTGAAGGAAAACGCCGATGTGCGGGCGGCAACCCGCAGCTTGGGGATTTGGGCCAGCACGTTTAATATTTCTTCGGAGATGCCATCAGAGAAATATTCCTGCTCGGGATCCGATGACATGTTGACGAAAGGCAAGACCGCAATCGAGGCTTCCGCCGCCTGTGCCTCGCCAATGAGTGATTTGGCAGAACCGGTACCCAGCGCAAAATTCTGCCAGCCAATAAAGCCCAGTGCCAGCACCAGCGCCCCGCCGATCAGATAGTTTATTTTCTGGCCGGTTTTCGAGGTGACAGAGGCATCCTCACTGACATTCGCGGTTTTCTTCACCCCCTCCGGGGTCATCTCAAACGCCCAGGCCAGAAGAAGCGCAATGGGAAAGCCGATGGCAACAAAGCCAACGACAACACCGTCAAACCACTCAGGCAGGCCGCTGGCCGCCTCTATGGTGTTGGCAATCTGTATCAATAGCCAGCCGACCACGGCATAGGCGATGGCCACACGGATTACGTTTCGGCGTTTCAATTCGTCGAGCAAGCGCTTCATGTGTTTTAATATCCCCTGAGCACTCGCATAGATAGCATGGTCAAGCCTGATAAGGGAACACATCTTATAGAGGTAAGTGGAACTGGAGTTCCTCACCCTATCTCGCGGCGCGCATTTCACGTTCCAGCGCATCTAGAAAGCGCGAGCGGTCGGCCTTGGAAAACGCCTTGCCACCGCCCTGCATCAGAGGATTGGCGCTGCGAAGATCGGTCATCAGATCACGGGTGGCGAGGATATGACCTATATTTTCCGGGGTGAATATTTCACCATTGTGTTGCAACACCCGTGCGCCGGTGGCAATGCACCGGCTGGCCAGAGGAATGTCGCCAGTGATGACCACATCGCCCTTGCCCGCCCGCTTCGCAATCCAGTCATCGGCTACATCGGGGCCTGCCGGCACAATGATGTTTTGCACCAGCGGGTGATGGTTGGGCCGCAATCCACCATTGGAGACGATATAGACCTGCACCTTGTGCCTGTCGGCAACGCGTAGGGTTTCGTCTTTAACCGGACAGGCGTCGGCATCAATATAAATACTGGTCATGCCATTAATCTTCATTGGTCCTATCGCGGTGCTGACGCCCGCTACTTGAGGACACAAGAACCGGACAGGCGTCGGCATCAATATAAATACTGGTCATAGGCCAGTCTTAGGGTTTGCTATCTTTTTTGGGAACAGGAAAACCGCGATCACGCATCAAAGCATCGATTTTGGCATCACGACCCCGAAAGGCGCGATAAGCATCCGCCGGATCAATGGAATTTCGCGGCGCAAAGAGGTTGTCTACCAGTTTTTTGGCGACCACCTTGTCGTAAAATCCGCCCGGTGCCTCGGCAAAGGCCTCAGCCGCATCCGAGGTCAGCACATCAGCCCACATATAGCCGTAATAGCCCGCCGCATAGCCCTCGCCAGAGAAGATATGGCCAAATTGCGTGCTGCGGTGGCGCATGGGAATTTCCTTGGGCGCGTGCAGGGCTATCATGTTTTCACGCTCAAACTTGTCCGGGTCAATGCCGGTGGGGTCCACCGTGTGATAGCGCATGTCCATCAGGGCCGAGGCCAGGTATTCGGTGGTGGCAAAGCCCTGGTTAAAGGTGGCCGCCGCCTTGATCTTGGCCACCAGGTCCGCTGGGATCGGTTTGCCGGTTTTATAATGCACCAGGAATTGATTGATGACTTTATCGGTCGAGAGCCAGCGTTCCAGCAATTGCGATTGAAACTCGGTATAATCGCGCACACCGCCGTTTAACGTCGGGTAATCCACCTTGGACGAGAAGAAATGCAAGGCATGGCCAAATTCGTGGAATAATGTACTGGCATCATCCCATGAGATCAGCACCGGCTCGCCCGGCTCACCCTTGATAAAGTTCGAATTGTTGGAGCCCAGCACGGTTTGCGGGCCGTCAATATTTTCATATGACCGATAGGTGGTGGCCCAGGCGCCAGAGCGCTTGCCGGGTCGGGCAAACGGGTCAAGATACCAAAGGCCAATTTCCTTGCCGCTGGTCCGGTCCGTCACGCGCCAGACATGCACGTCCTCATGAAACACCGGCACTTCGCCATCGGGTAGTGCAGTAAATTCAAAATTGAACAGCTCACCAGCCACAAAGAACAAAGCATCGCGCAATTTATCCAATTGCAGGTATTGTTTCACTTCGTCAGAATTCAGATCGTATTTATCTTTACGAACCTTTTCGGCGTAATAGCGATAATCCCAAGGCTCGATAGTGATGTTGGCTCCCTCTGCATCGGCGATGGCCTGCATATCGGCCACTTCTTCTTTCACCCGGGCCAAGGCCGCCGGCCATACGGCTTCCATCAGATCCAGCGCACGCTCAGGCGTTTTGGCCATGCGGTTTTCCAGCCGCCAGCTGGCATAATTGTCATAGCCCAGCAAATGCACCCTTTCATTCCGCAGTTGAAGAATTTGCGCAATGATGGCGTTATTATCGTGTGCATCGCCATTATCGCCCCGGCTGTAATAGGTGCGCCATACTTTTTCCCGCACATCACGCTCATCGGCATAGGTCAGAAACGGCGACATGGACGAGCGGGTATTGGTAATGGCGTATTGCCCCTCATGGTCGCGGGCCTTGGCCGCACTGGCGGCGGCTTTGGCAAAGCTGTCCGGCAAGCCGCCTAATTGCTCGCCTGAGATATAGGTGACATAGCCCTCTTCGTCGGCCAGCACGTTATTGCCAAATTTGGTATGCAGTTCGGCCAGTTTTGAATTGATCGCGGCATAGCGCTTTTTATCGGCCCCAGAAAGCGTCGCGCCATTGCGCGCAAAGCCATCATAGGTCAGTTGCACCACGCGCCTCTGATCCGGGCGCAGGGTTTTCATTTCCTCGCCTTCATAGACCGCTTTTACGCGGGCAAAGAGCGCCGCATTTTGCGTAATTTTGGAGTTAAACTCAGAAAGTCTGGGTGCCATTTCGCCCTGAATGTCGCGAAATTCCGGGCTGGACATATTGGATGACCAAATGCCCCAATAGGTGAATACCCGGTTCAAATCACGGCCCGAACGCTCCAGCTCCACAATGGTATTTTCAAAATTTGGGGCCTCGGCATTGGCGGTAATGACGTCAATTTCGGCCAGGGTTTTGGCCATGCCGACTTCCAGCGCCGGTTTCAGGTCGCTGAGTTTCGCCTTGTCAAAGGCGGGCGTGCCGCCATAGGGGCCGGAAAATTCAGACAGCAGGGGATTTTCATTCATGGCTGTGTCCTGTTGAGTTGCCTTAGCCTTTGTGCCCTCTGCCGGGGCCAGTGGCCCGCTGCATGCCGCCGCAAAAATGAGTGTGGAAACGGCCGCACCGGCCAGATAGATTTTACGCATGATGATGCCCCTTGGTTATTCCCTGCCCTTGTGTATCGCCGGGTGATCAATGGTAACAGTTAAATATCAGCAACACCCGGGACTGGAAAAACCCTTTCAGTCGGTAAATTCGCCCAGCAAGGCTATGAACTCCGGCATCAGGGCATCGCGGGTGTCATCACTGCCCCAAAACGGGTTCATGAACACCAGCCTCAGCAGCGCCAGCGTGTCTTCATCGCGTACCCCGCCATAGCCCTYCACATGGCGATCAATCAGCGCGTCATAGCTGGCCGCCCCCAGCACGGTTTTGGAGACCGAGAAGTCCGCATTTTGCTGAAACTTCGTATATAYCGCCAGCGTGCGGGCATTGGACTGACTTAACGTCTCTCCTTCTTTGGCCAACGAGAAGCATAAAATATTGGTATCGGCCGGGTCCAGCGGACGCACCAGCGGATTGGCGTGGGCAAGGGCACTTTGAAAGGTTTTCCGGGTCTCTATACCGGCAGCCATGATCTTGCCAAATTTTTTGGGGCTAAAGCCCAGGGTTTTTCCGGTCAGCCAGGTGGCTGCCGCCCCCGCGCCCGAGCGCGACCCCTCCAGGGTACAGCGCCATTTGTCGTCTGCGTCGGCGCGATCAATATAAGGTGCCTGAAAGCTCGACGCCCGATAGGCATGCTCGTCCCTACATACAAACGCACCGCACGAATAGGGCACATAGCCCAATTTGTGCGGATCAATGGTCACCGATTGGGAACGGGAAATGGCGCTGAGCGCCGCCCGTTGCTCCGGGGCCAGCACCTGTTCATCCTTGCCACCGAGCAGCGTGCAGAAAAACCCGCCATAGGCCGCATCCACATGGTGCCAGATGTGGATGCCCTCATCCTTCAGACCATCCAGCATGTCGGCCACCCGATCTACCGGGTCGATCTCGCCAGCCTCAGTGGTGCCGGTGACACTGGTCAGGCACAGCACCGGGCGACCCGCATTGCGGGCTTCGTCGATACGCCCGGCCAACGCCTGCAAATCCACCCGGCCATAGGCATCCAGCGAGGTATTCCAGAACGAATCCTCGCCCAACCCAAAAAGATTGGCCGCCTTTTGCCAGGAAAAATGCTTGTTTCCCGGGGTGATCAGCACCGGCCCCAGATAATCGCGGCCCGTGCATTTGCCAATGCGCCGCGCCACCTCAAACGGGTTGCCCAGCACCATGCTGGCGCCGCGCAGCGCCCCTTCATCCACGTTGCGCTCTATTTGAATTTGCTCAAACGCGCGCCAGCCCATATGCGCCGCCGCAAACGGGTCCAGTGCATCACCATCGCGCTCGGCCAGCACCAGACCCAGCGACAAGCCATGATCCATCCGGTAACGAGCCCTCCACACGGCCTCGAAATTGGCCATGGTACCGCCACTGGTAAAATGGCCTTGCGCCAGTTTGGGATCATAGCCCACCATCTTGGCCAGCATGGCGATGGCCTCACTCTCCATCCGCGCCCCCACCCGCGCCACTTCGCGCGAGGTATTATTGGGGTTGTGCAATAACGTGGCAAAATGGCCAAATAACGCCGGCAAAGATAATTCAGACACCATGTGGCCAATATAACGCGGGGTGAATTTAGGCACTTCACTGCGCAGCATTTCCAACAAATTGCGCAGCTCCTGGCCCAGCACTTCGCGCTCGCGCAAAAACTCCGGCGATAAACGTCGTGCCTCGGATATGGCTTCCGGATCATCGGCAAATAATGATCGCCGCCAGTCATACCAGTGATCCAGAATAGCTTGAAATTCGCCGCGAACCCAGGGGCCATTCTCGGACTTGGGACCTAAAAAATAGGCATCGGCAGCAAAAGGTTCGTCATCATTATATGTCATGGGTTCGCATTATAACAGTTGTTACTATCTGGCTATAGAGATTGTGGCGACGCGGTGCCGCAGGGTATGAGAGTCACACTGTCACATGCAGGTTTTCGTCATACCGTTGAAAAACGGTATCCAGCCGAACCTCTATACTGGACCCCGATTTTCATCGGGGTGACGCTTGATTGTCATGACCCAATTTATTCGGGTCATCCAGAATGGTAGCGAAGGTGCCTGCTCTTCCTATCCTTCGACAAGCTCAGGATGAGGCCTCATATAATACTCTTCATCCTGAGCTTGTCGAAGGATGAAAAGAACAGGCGGCCCCTAACCCCGCAGCACGCCGCCGGTGGCTTTTTCCACTTTGGCGATAATGGCTTTGCTCAAAGTTTCGATCTGTGCATCGGTCAGCGTGGCGTCTTTTGGCTGAATGGTCACTTCGATGGCCAGAGACTTCTTGCCTTCCTCGACGCCTTTACCGGCGTAAACATCAAACAGGTTCACATCAGCAATCAAGGCCTTGTCGGCACCTCTGGCAGCGCGCACCAGCTTGTCTGCGGGCAGGTCTGCATCGACCACAAAGGCAAAATCACGGCTGAGCGGCAGAAGATCGCTCTTGTTCTGTGCACCTTTGGAGCGCCCGGCCTTGGCCCGGCGGGCCGGTATGGCCTCGGGCCAGATCTCAAAGCCCATTACCAGCCCATCAATGCCCATTTTAGCCAAGATACCGGGATGGATTTCCCCAAATTCCGCCAAAACCTTTGGCCCCAGACGCAAAGAACCGGAGCGGCCAGGATGCCAATAGGCGCTGGTCTGATCAGACACTTGCAAATTGCCCACTGGCGCACCCATGGCCCCAAGGGCTAATTGCACATCGCCTTTGATATCAAAAATATCGGATGTGCGATGGCCTGCCCAGTGACGACGCGGGTTAGAACGCACCACGCCAGCAAGGTTGAGGCGCTGTCCGTTTGGGCTATCATTATGATAAACTGGGCCAATTTCCATCAGACAGAGATCTGCAACCCCGCGATCGGCATTGCGCTGCGCGGCACGAACCAGGTGGATTAGCGCGCTTGGGCGCATGCAATCCAGCTCGGACGAGATGGGGTTGGCGAGCACCAGATCATCGCTGCCACCACCAAAGAGCGTCGCGTCATCACGGGCACAAAAGCTCCACGTCACCGCATCCAGATAGCCTGCGCCAGCCAATGCCCGGCGGCCCATGCGCGCCCGGTTCTGCAAAGGCGTGGCCAATGGTTTGACCGCCCCCGGGGCGCGGCGCAAAGACACCTGTGGCAGCTTATCAAAGCCGTAAATGCGGGCGATTTCCTCTACCAAATCGGCTTTGCCCGCCGCATCCCCGCGCCAGCTTGGCACGCTGACTTGCCACACATCGCCGCTCATATCCCCACTAAAGCCAAGGCTTTGTAATATGTTGGCAATATTGGCTGGTTCAAGGTCCAGCCCGGTCAGGCGTTTGACCTCACTGACCGGAAATTCGATGGTACGTTCAAAGGTCGGCGGCGCGCCTGCCATCACGGCGTGCGAGGCTTCGCCGCCGCACAGCTTGAGCACCATTTGCGTGGCCGCATCGAGGCCGCTTTGCAGGCTGGCCGGATCAATGCCGCGCTCGAAACGATATTTGGCGTCTGATTCAATCGCCGTCGCCCGGCCGGTAGCACGGGTGATTTTGGGGTCAAACCAGGCGCATTCGATCAGCACATCTGTGGTCTCATCGGTGCAGCCCGAATAGGTGCCGCCCATCACCCCGCCAAGGCCCAACACCCGTGCATCATCGGCAATGGCGCACATGGCGGACGTAACCTCATATTCCTTACCGTCCAGCGCCTCGAAACGCTCGCCAGCGCCCATGCGCGCCCTAATCGGGCCAGAGAGTTTGGCCACGTCATAAACGTGCAAAGGCCGGTCGCGATCGTATGAGAGATAATTGGTAATATCGACCAGCGCGCTGATCGGGCGCAATCCGATAGCGAGAAGCCGCTGTTGCAGCCATTCCGGCGAAGGCCCGTTTTTAAGCCCCCGCACGACACGTCCGGCAAAGGCCGGGCAGGCCTCGCTTGCATCGATTTTAATCTCAACCGGACAGTCAAAGCCGCCCTTAACTGCGCCAAATGTGTCTGGCTTTAACGTACCCAGACCGGCGGCGGCCAGATCGCGGGCAATACCGCGCACACCCAGCCAGTCCGGGCGGTTTGGCGTTACTTCAAAGTCAATTACCGGATCATTCAGCCCCAAAGCTGCCGCCGCATCGCCGCCAATTTGCCAGTTATCACCGGCAAGTTCGATAATGCCGTCATGGTCGTCCCCGGCCTGCATTTCGCGGGCCGAACACATCATGCCAAGGCTTTCCACATCGCGGATTTTGGCCTTTTTCAGGGTAACATCAATGCCGGGCACATAGGC
>NVVU01000039.1 GCA_002733485.1 Robiginitomaculum sp. | reverse complement strand
GCGCAGGCCCGGCTTGCCTAAAACCAGACGCCCGGCGCTGGCCTCGGTCAGGCCATCGACATCCTTGGCCGGGTCAATCTGTTCTATGATGGCCGCTTCATCCAGATGGGCGGGTAGTGGCAATTGCACCAATATACCATCCACTGCTGGGTCGGCATTCAGGCTTTGAACCAGATCCACAAGCGTTTTCTGACTGGTTTGTGCCTCCAGACGGTGTTCGATCGAACGCATGCCAATCTCTTGCGTCTGGCGGGCCTTGTTGCGCACATAAACCTGGCTGGCCGGATCATCGCCCACCAGCACAACCGCCAGCGCCGGGGCGCGGCCGTGCGCGGTTTTCAGGGCGCTGACCAGTGTGCCAAGACGGCCACGCAGCGTAGCCGCGACGGCTTTGCCATCAATCAGAGTGGCGCTCATGACAAGGGTTCCTTTAATAAGGCACGCAACGCGGTTTCGGTGATTTTGTCTGGTTGTTCAATACGCACGGTTTTAATCCGGTTTGTATTGCCTTTGATCACGCTCACTGTCGAGCGCGGCACATGTATGGCCTTGGCAATCAGTTTTTCAAGGGCGGTATTGGCCTTGCCTTTTTCTGCAATGGCACGCACGCGGGCCTTCAGATAGGCGCGCCCGGCCGCATCGCGGGCCAGGCCTTCTAATTGATCGATACTTGATTTTGGTTGCAGGCGGACGCGCAGGATCAGGGCGTCATTTTGGTGAATGAGCGCGTCGTTCGTCAAAATCCGCCAACCAGAATACGCCACAAAATCTTGCGCAAAAATTCCAGCCCCAGCAGCAAAATAATAGGTGACAGATCAACGCCGCCAAACGCAGGAATAAAGCGGCGAATGGGGCGCAGTACAGGCTCGGTGACCGCATAGGTAAAACGGCTGATACCGGCAACAAACTGGTTTCTCGGGTTAACGACATTAAACGCCACCAGCCAACTGAGGATGGCGCCGGCGATGATCATAAACTGGTAAAGAGAAATAATCTGGCCAAGCAGCCAAAAGATATCAGAACCCACGGGGAGCCTCCTAATTGTTATATGCAGATGTAGCGATCTGCGCCGCCCTTCGCAAGCGCTATGCTACACATGTCCGCACCCCTTTGCTTGACAGTGCCCGGCATGGGCGCTTATAGGCTCGCCATCCTGTGATTTCGGGGCCATAGCTCAGTTGGGAGAGCGCGTCGTTCGCAATGACGAGGTCGGCGGTTCGATTCCGCCTGGCTCCACCATCCAGTCTTCAGGCCGTGCCTGTTTTATGTCTGAAAAATGCACCTCTTTACGTTTGCATTCCAGGCCCCACGCCTTACAAGGCGCGCATGCTTACAATCACTGATCTCGACTACGCCGTTCAAGGGCGCCCATTGTTCACCAAAGCGTCGGCAAGAATTGCTGCCGGGTGGAAGGTTGGCCTCATTGGCCGCAATGGAACCGGAAAATCGACACTGCTTAATCTCATTCGTGAGGAAATAGAATCCAAAGCAGCTGACGCCTCGATACGGATGAATAAAAATGCGCGTCTGGGCTGGGTCGCACAAGAGGTTGAAGCCACGGACGATACCATTATGGACGTTGTTCTGGCCACAGACCGCGAACGTCATACATTAATGCGCCGCTCCGAGAGCGAAACGGACCCCGACCGCCTGGGTGAAATTTACGAACGTCTGACAGATATGGATGCATGGAATGCCGATACGCGCGCAGCCATTGTACTCTCAGGTTTAGGGTTTACCCCTGACGATTTTTCCAAAGCCACAAAAGAATTTTCAGGCGGTTGGCGCATGCGGGCCGCAATCGCCGGCGTTTTGGTCAGCGAGCCGGATATTTTACTGCTTGATGAGCCGACAAACTATCTTGACCTGGAAGGGGCGACCTGGCTGGAAGGGTATATTCGCAAATACCCCCATACGGTCATTATGGTCAGCCATGATCGCGAAATGCTCAACCGCTCGGTAACGCACACGCTGGCGCTAGAGCACCAAAAATTGACGATCACAAAGGGCGGGTATGATGCCTGGCTGAAATTACGCGCCGCCAAAGCGGCGCAATTAACCGCACAAAAAGTCAAACAAGATGCTGAAAAAGCGCATCTCCAGGCTTTCGTGGACCGCTTTAAGGCCAAAGCCTCCAAAGCCCGGCAAGCGCAATCCCGTGTTAAAATGCTGGAGAAGATGCAAGACATTGCCATCCCTATTGCCGAGCGCACGACCCCGTTTTCCTTCCCGGCACCAAAAGGTAAATTAGCGCCGCCAATGCTGGAACTGGAAGATGCGAATTTAGGCTATGGCGAGGGGGCGCAAATTTTGTCGGGGGTTAGCCTTCGTCTTGACCCTGAAGACCGCGTGGCGATTGTTGGTGCCAATGGCCAGGGGAAAACCACTTTGGTTAAATCCATTGCCAAGCGCCTGCCCTTGATGGCGGGAAAACGCAAAGCGTCAGCATCTCTTAAAATTGGGTACTTTTCCCAGGACCAGCTTGATGAGCTTACTGCGGGTGAAACGGTGCTGGACCATGTGACGCAAAAACTGCCCAAAGGGACCGCGCAAAGCCAGGCACGCGGGAAAGCCGCGCAGATGGGCTTCTCCTATGAAAAGGTAGAAACCAAGGTTGAAAAACTATCAGGCGGTGAAAAAGTCCGGCTTCTTCTGGGCCTTATGTCCATCGACAAACCCCATGTTTTAATCCTCGATGAACCGACATCTCATTTGGATATTGATAGCCGTGAGGCCTTGATTTATGCGCTCAATGATTTTCCGGGCGCGGTGGTGTTAATTACCCATGATGTTTATCTCGCCGAAGCAACGGCTGATCAGCTCTGGCTAGTGAAAGACGGGCGCGCCAAAAACTATGACGGCGATTTACGAGATTACAAAAAACTCGTCATGCAGGCTGACCGCGMMKMMYTSWKGSGAMGWGYNGKSAKKKGAGMACANAAYGRTTKWNTWSSWRYCRRGTTRKKKCNATACTACGCTTTTCAGATGCACAGGCTTCCCTTAGAGTTTCACCTTGGATTCTTGGGAAGGGGTCAAAATGGCATTCACAGTAAAATTACGTCTGTTGCTGGGCACGGCAATCATGGCGAACAGCGTATCAATTTCTACTTCACTACAGGCGGCAGAGGCGGAAATACCTGCCACCGTAGGGGGCCTGCCCGTTGACGAGGTTTCCAGCAAGGCCATTCGCCAGGCCACCACCGAAACCAGGTTTCTCAATGATTGGGTGTCGGTGATCCCCGATCATCCAACCATCCCCAGCCCGCGTGACTTTTTGGGCTATATCGTGGGCAGCCCCGGCGAAATGACCAGTGTGGATARAATCCATGCCTATATGCGGGCCATTGCGGCCGCGACGGACCGGGCCAAAGTTATCAGCATTGGCAAAACTGCCGAAGGGCGCGAAATGATCGCCATCATCATTGCCGATGCCGATACGCTGGCGCAGCTGGATGATTATAAGGCGCGCCTGAATGCGCTGGCCGATCCGCGCGGGCTTAGCGAGGCCGAAGCCCAGGCACAGATTGATGCCGCCAAGCCGATTTACTGGATTACCGCAGGCCTGCATTCGACGGAATTTGGCCCCCCCGAAACGGCTATGGAGATTGCTTACAGAGTTGCTGCCGAAGAACGGCCGATCTTTCAGAACATCCGCAAAAATGTGATCACCATGATCACCCCGGTGTTCGAGGTTGATGGGCGCAATCGCTCTACCGAATGGTTTCTAAAATACAATAAAGGGCAGACGAACTATTATGATCGCCCGCCCAGCAGTCCGCCATTTTGGGGCAAATATACTTTTCACGATAATAACCGTGATGGCCTTGCGCTGACCCAGCCCCTGACCAAAAATTATCTGAAAACCTTTATGGAGTTTAAAACCACCCTGACGTTGGATCTGCACGAAAGCGTGCCGTATCTGTATGTGGCCACGGGCACGGGGCCTTATAATCCGGGGGTTAGTGCCACCACGATTTCCGAATGGGCGGCGATTGCCAATTATGAAGTGAACCAGCTGACGGCTAAGGGTATGCCCGGGGTCTGGACATGGGGGTTTTATACCGGCTGGTGGCCCGGCTACATGTTGTGGATGACCAATAACCGTAACGCCAATGGCCGGTTTTTTGAAACCTTTGGCAATGGTGGTTCTGAAACCATGTTGCGTGACCTTGGCGACAATCGCATGGCGGGGACCGAGGTCACCAAAAAAACCTGGTATCGGCCCAGCCCACCGGCGGAAGAAACTCTGTGGTCCATGCGCAATAATGTGAATTATATGTCCAGTGGCGTTTATGCCTCGCTGGAATACGTCTCCAAAAACGCGCACCAATTGGTCACCGGCTTTTATACCAAGTCAAAAGACGCCATTAAGGCGGGGGTGGATGGCGATGTGAAAGCCATTGTGATCGCTCATGACCAGCGGGATCCTGGCGCTACCAGCGAGCTGATTGATCTGGTGCTCGAGCAGGGCATAGAGGTCGGTATTGCCGAGGCCAAAGGCACCTTTGGAAAGGTAAAAATCGCCAAAGGCGATGCCATCATCAAGCTGAACCAGCCTTATGGTCCCTTTGCCAAAACCCTCTTTGAGAAACAGAAGTTTCCGGAAAAAGTGGACGTGCCCCCCTATGATGATGTGGCCTGGACACTGGGCCTGATGCGCGGCGTCAAAACAAAATTCATCAAGGACGAGGATGTTCTGGATTTGAAGGCCAGCCTGAAATCCAGTGGCGCGGCCTTTTACCAGACGGGCAAATTACCCGCCAAAGCCAAATATTATGCGGTGGCCCATAAAGGTCAGGAGGGGCTGGGCGAACTGCGCTTTGCGCTGGCCGGTGCGCATATGCAATCCACCACCAGGGCGGTCAAGATTGGGCGACGGAATTTTCCTGCGGGCACAATCTTTATTGAGGCCGCCACGGTGGACCGGGATGCTCTGTTGGCGGTGCTGGACCGCACCCTGCTGGGCGTGGTGGGTATAAACCGCCTGCCAGACGAGGATATCGTTGAGCTGGACATGCCGCGTATCGGCATGTTGCACAGCTGGATTTCCACGCAAAATGCCGGCTGGGTTCGCTATACGCTGGACCAGTCCAAAGTGCCCTACCGCCTGATTGAAAAATCAGAACTGAAAGCCGGCAATCTAGGTAAAAACTATGATGTCATTATCGCCCCGCATTTTGGTGGCCGGGCGACCCTGAAGGCGCTGATCAATGGCGTTGATAAGAAATGGTCGCCTTTGGCCTATGAAACCACCAAAGAGACGCCCAGCTTTGGTCATATCATCAGCTCGCCTGATATTACCGGCGGTTATGGTTTTGACGGTATGATCGCGCTAAAGGGCTTTATCAATGGCGGTGGTACTTTTATCGGCCTGGGATCCGGCGGCGCTCTGGCAGCGGAAAGCGGCATTACGTCCAAGGTGTCGCTCTCCCGCCCGGCAATCAACACGCCTGGCTCATTTATCACCATGAAGCTGACCAACACAGGCTCGCCGCTTACCTTTGGCTATGATCAATGGACCTATGCCTTTAGGGGCAATACGCCGCTATACAGTGTTGGCAAGGATGATCTTGGTCTGGTCTTGGCGCAATTTGGCAGCAAGAAAGCCGCCGTGCGTCCATGGCTAAAAGATAAATCCAAAAAAGACAAAGAAGCCGAGAAGAAAGCGCAATCCAAAGTCGCCAAAGATCATCCATTGGTTCTTTCCGGTGGGCTGCTCAGTGGCAAAAAGGCCTTAAACGGTGCCCCGGCGATCATCAGAACGAAGGTGGGCGAAGGGCAGGTCATTTTCTATGGCTGGAACCCCATGCACCGTTACCTCAACCATCACGAACATGCGCTGGTCTATAATGCCTTATTGTACTGGAACGATCTGGATTAGGCGTTAGGGTCTGGAAAAACAAACGCCTTGCCGGTGTCTTTCCAGACCGGGTATTTTTCCATCACGCCCACAAACAGCACTGAGTCGGTAAGGGTGCTCAGCCATTGATGCAGATGCGGCAATGGCTGAGCATCGAACCAGCCTTTGTCGGGGATGCGAAACTGACGCACAAAGGGAAAGAGAGCGATATCAACAAAGCTGCGCACCGTCCCGTCCAGAAAAGCGGCCCTTTCCAGCCGTTGTTCCAGCATTTGCAGGTGCCGCACCCCGCCATCGCGGTGCGCCATGGCATCGCCGTCTTCATAGCGGCTGGCATATTTATAGCGGTCCAGATCATGTTTGAACGGGCCATCGTTTTGCGCAATCAGCGGATTGTTGGCGCTGGCCAGCCAGTTTTCAGGGTCATTATGCGCCAGCGCCCAGTGCATCACCTGAAGGCTTTCTTCAACCACCCGCCCCTGATCCACCAATAGCGGCACCGTGGGGGCACCCATTAGTGCGGTCATTTCGTCCGGCTTGTCTGCAAGGCGGACTTCGCGCAATTGCACCGGTTGCTGACTGATCATGATGGCCATGCGGGCGCGCATGGCAAAGGGACAACGGCGAAAGGAATAAAGAATGGGCAAGGCCGCCAAGGCGGTCAGGCCTCTTTGCGCTGGGCCGCGCCTATATGGCGCTCACCCCGTTGCTGCGCTAAATCCACCTGTTTTTGCCGCTCTCGCAGGGCCTGGATGCGCTTTTCATTATGATGATCATAACAGGCCGGGCAGGAAACGCCTTTGGTATAATTGCGGGATTGCTTGTCCGCCTCGGTGATGGGCTGGCGACAGGCATGGCACATATCATAGGTGCCGGGCTTTAAATCATGGCCAACCGAAACCCGGTTATCAAAGACAAAGCATTCGCCATGCCACAGGCTTTGTTCTTCGGGCACGGTTTCCAGATATTTTAAAATACCGCCTTGTAAATGCACCACATCTTTTATGCCTTCGGTACGTAGAAACGCGGTTGATTTTTCACAACGAATGCCGCCGGTGCAGAACATGGCAATTTTTTTGTAATTATGTTTACGCTGATAATTCCTGAACCAGTCCGGAAATTCGCGAAACGAGGTGGTTTTAGGGTTTACCGCCCCCTCAAAGGTGCCAATGGACACCTCGTAATCATTGCGGGTGTCGATGACCAGGGTTTCCGGGTCCGAGATGACATCGTTCCATTCTTGCGGTGTTACATAGCGCTCATGGCTCTGCTCGGGGGCAATGCCGGTCACGCCCATGGTGACGATCTCTTTTTTCAGGCGCACTTTCATGCGGTAAAACGGGTTTTCCCCCGTATAGGATTCTTTCCATTCCAAATGAGCGCAACCCGGAAAGGATTTCAGATGCGCCAACACCGCATCCACCCCGGCGCGCGGCCCGGCAATGGTGCCGTTAATGCCCTCATGGGCCAACAGGATGGTGCCAAAAACATCGCCGTTCCGGGCCGCTTCCAAAAGCGGTTCCCGATAGGATTCAAACCCCGGCAGGGCGGCAAATTTGTAAAAGGCGGCAACGACAATTTTGGTCATGGCGCGGTTTTACACAACCGCCCCCCTGCGCTCAAGGGGCCGGTCCATCAGGATTACAGGTATATCGGAAATTCCCCTTATAGAGGCGGTTCCTTTTAGTACAGGGTTTTCAGGGCGGCAGCGTCATAGTTTTTCAACTCATCAACGCGGCCTTCTTTGACCTTTTGCGCCCATAACGGGTCTTGCAGCAGCGCCCGGCCAATGGCTACCAGATCAAATTCACCCTTGTCCAGACGCGTTTCGACATCGTCCAGCGAGGAGGCCTCTGAGCCTTCGCCCATAAACGCCCCGATAAAGTCGCTGGACAGGCCAACCGAGCCAACGGTGATGGTGGGCAGGCCAGTGAGTTTTTTGGCCCATCCGGCCAGGTTCAGGTCCGATCCTTCAAATTCATTTTCCCAAAACCGGCGCTGGGAACAATGTAAAATATCCACACCGGCATCGACAAACACCTTCAAAAAGGCTTCCAGCTCTTGCGGGGTTTCTGCCAGYYKKGCGTTATATTCCTGTTGTTTCCATTGCGAAAAYCGMAGAATGATCGGCATKTCCTTGCCGATGGCCTGGCGGCATTCGCTGATRATCTCGGCGGCAAAACGSGCCCGTTCRGTCAGGCCRCCACCATAACGGTCYTCGCGGGCRTTCATYGCCTCCCAGAAAAATTCATCAATCAGATAACCATGGGCACCRTGAATTTCGATGGMATCAAAACCCMGCTTTGCCGCYTCGCCGGCGGMGCGGGCAAAAGAGGCGACCATGTCCTCAACATCGGTCTCGGTGGGCACCGGYGCRACCAGCTTGCCTTTATGGGTCAKGCCGGACGGGCTGTCSGTGGYRCCATCGGGSTGRTGMCCGGTRCCGGGTTTGCGGGTCATGCCGGTATGCCARAGCTGCGGYGCAATTTTKCCGCCCTCTTTATGGACGTGCGAYACCACATTGGCCCAACCCKCCAGYGGYGCTTCGTCATGAAATACCGGCACATTSGGGTCGCTGGAGGCCCCCGGGCGRTCCACKGTGGTCCCTTCGGTAACGATCAGGCCMACATCGGCGGCGGCGCGGCGCGCATAATATTCRGCRACRTTTTGCCCGGGCACCCCATTGGGTGAAAAGCTGCGGGTCATCGGGGCCATAACAATACGGTTTGGCAAATCCATGCCAAGGCAGGAAAACGGCTTAAACAGAGGGCTGGTCATAGAAAATCATCCAAAAAAATCCCGGCGCATCCGCCGGGTGCTTACAAAAGACTGTGATCAAACCTATGCACTGGGCGGCGCAAAAACAATCCCTGCCAGTAACGGTAATTTGATATTGCTGAACGCTGGAAATTTTAACGCCAGACCATTTCGTCTTTTGCGTTCAGTTTTTTCCAAAACCGGTCATAGGGGCGAAGCGGTGAAAACCGGGGTGGCCGATGGCGAGCTTTTTCATACCAGTCTTCATGCCAGTGTCGGGCCAGGTCATCTGCCTTTTTCAAAGTGAGATCACCCTCAAACACTGACAGCATTTTGCGCTCGATCTCATCACGGGAGGCAAGAAGGTCGCGGCGAAACCCAAGATCAAACAAGGCGCACCGATGCACACTTTCATAGCGGTGCCACAGGCTGTCTTTGGCGGATTGTTCCTCCGCATGATCCAAAAATGATGGGTGTGAGATATTAAAACTCACCGGCTTGAACAAGGAAAGGCAGGGTGCGGAGGTGCCGGTCACCATCACTTGCGGCGGATGATCCGCACCAAGTTTTACCATCATCGAACCACAACTCTGGCTGGGGCGGGTCAGGCCACCGGCGTGCATACAGACATCGCCATTGGTGTGGCGTGCAAAGTTTTCATTCTCGGTTTGGTGGCGGCGCAGGTTTGCGGCCATAGCGGCCAAAGAGGCCGTTTTGCCCTGTGCCAGCTTTCCAAGACAGTGCGTGCTCAGCGCCTGTCGCTGGCGCGCTTTGCCCATAAAGGTCATGAAACGGGTGTCAAAGCGCTTGGCAAAATCAGTGCCTTGTAAGCCATCGCTGTGCAAATCATGATCCTCATGAATGCTAAGGCAATTGGAGATGGCACCAAAGCCAGCTATTTTTTTGGCAACCCAGTGCCGCCCGGCGGTTTCCAATATCCAGGCCTCACCCGCATCGGCGATGATAAAGCTGTTATCATAGCGAAACGCCTTGTCGCGATAACCCGCCGGTCCGCCCTGTCCATGGGTTTCCAGCAAGCCGGTGATCACTGTCAGGGCGGCGCGGGCATTTGCCCCGCGCTCCAGCCCCAGTCGCAAAAGATCCATGCCCAACAAGGCTTCGCCCTTGCGCATAATTTGCGTGGTAAATATCGCTTCATTGCCGATCACCACGCCCTGATCATTCACCCCCATTTCCGCGCCCCAAATCCAGTGGGGTTTGGAAAGGATCAGGCCAAAACGGTCCGGCACCTGCGGCACGGAGATATAGGTGGTTTGCACCGTCGCGGCGGTATCGTCGTGCACCGGGGCAAGGCGCACCATCACCTGTGGTTCGCTGGCTTCGCGATCACTGTTTTTGGCAAAATAGGTGTGGCCGCTTTGCTGTATAATCTGGGTATCGCACATGGGATTAACGGCCCGCCATGGCGGTTTTCAGCTTGGCAATAAAATGCAAAACCTCGACCCCCAGCCGTTGTGGCCGGGTCAGTTCCGCCATCAGTTCGGGGATATATTCCTCCAGCACTTCGCCCAGTTTTTGCGCAATCCGATCGGCATTTTTCATACTGCCCTGACGGCTTTTTAACCAGCCAAGATAGGTAAAGGCGCGGATCATGATAAAGGCAGGCAACAGCTCCACGTGCTCATCGCTGAGCTTTCGGTGTTCACGATAACCGGCCACATAGGCGTTCACCAGATCATCAAAAAACGGCTGATCAGCCTGCGGGAAAAGCGAGGTGGCCATTTCAAACAAATGCCAGCCATAACCGCTATCATCAAAGTCGATCAGATAGAGATCACCCTCATGCACCAAAATATTCTCGGGCAGAAAATCAGCGTGGATCAGGCCATAATGCGCCGGGTCTTTGCCGATCTGCGCCAACAGGCCCTGCAGGACTAGACGCGCCTTGAGAATCTGGTCTTTCTGATGGGCGCTAAGAACCGGATGTTCCCAGAACCGCCCCCAAAGCGGCTCATCACCCAACAGACCATCTTCATCCCATTTCTGGCGGATAAACCCTTCGGGCGGTGTCCAGTTTTGTGCCTGATTGTGCAGCTTTGCCGCCAGCGTCCCCAGGCGATGATAGCGCGCCACCAGCTCGGCCTGCATGCCCCTTTCCACGCGCCCCAGATCGTCAAAGGGGGCACCCTCCACCCAGGCAAGCAGGCTGCATTGGCGCGGATCGGCCACGGCCTCATGGGTTATGGTGACAAACAGATCGCCCGCTTTGGTGGGGATCACCGCCGGGGTATCAATACCGTCCTGTTGCAGGGCCTGCATCCATACTAGCTCTGATTTTAGGGCCGCATCGGTATGATAACCATGGCGATGCACCCGCAGGGCATAGCGGGTACCGTCCGGGGAGGTGATTTTGAACACCGTGTTTTCGCGGTGCTTTAAAAGGGCGATTTCGGCGTCTTCAAGGCCCCAGTTTACTAGTGCCTTTTGCGCCAGCGCCCGGGCGGCCATGATCTCAGGGTCATCCGCATCCGGCGTTCCCCCTATGATCAGATCACCCAGATTATTGACCAGCCAGATGCAGGCATTTTCAAAGCGCGCCAGCAATTCATCGCAATAGGCTTGATCGACCAGCAGGCCGGGCTTGAACTGTAAAGTGGTGTCGTCAAATCCGGCGGCAATGGCCCAGATGCCRTTCTCGTAAAGYGCRCGCATCATGCCATAGGCCATGGTRCTGTCGGCAAATTGCAGGCCCATCACCAGACCTTTCTGGCGAATGGCGGTAARAAAAGGAAATCGCGGTTTGATCCGCTCCAGCCCATCGCGGATATAGGCTGCCTGCCGGTTCACATTGTCCAGCGTTTCRGGCGCGATACTCATCGCCAGKGCCTTTTTCGCTACCACACAGCCAAGGTCCGATCCGCCAAAGGTCGAGACATGACCCCAACCATTATCTTTCAGCCACGCCCCGCAGGTTTTATTCATTACCAGTGCAGCCATGGGGTAAAGCCCGCCCGAAAGGCCTTTGCCGGTGACCAGCATGTCCGGTTTCACATTCCACGCCTCAACCGCCCAGGCGTAGCCGGTGCGTCCAAGCCCGGTCTGCACCTCATCGGCCAGAAACAATGTGCCGTATTGCTCGCACAGGCGTTTTACACCGGGCAGATAGTCATCATGAGGCAAGGGAAAGCCGCAGGTGGCGGGGATGGGTTCCATCATCACCAGCGCCACATCGCTCGCTGATAAGGCTTTTTCCATGACGGCCAAATCATTAAACGGTACTTTGATAAATTCGTCCGGGTAATGGCTGTTAAAGTACTGGGCGGTTTCATCATCACCGGCGGCCCCGGAAAGCCCTGTGCGCCCGTGATAGCCYGCMTCCAGCGCCACGATTTTGCGCCGTTTTGTGGCAAAACGGGCCGACTTAATCGCCACATCATTGGCTTCGCTGCCACTGGCCGTCAGCACCACATAGCGCATATCGCCGGGGACCGTAGCGATCAGGGCTTTGGCCAGATCCGCCTTGGGCTTRGAGGGAAAATGRTGATTGCCRATRTCRTAATGAYCCATGGCATCCTGCATCACCGCCACCAGATCGGGGTTACGGTGGCCCAGATTAAACGTGCCGCCGTTCAGGTGCAGATCAAACACCTCATGGCCATCCATATCCCAATACCGATAGCCCTCGCGCCGGTCCGGTACAAAGTCGATGCCGCCCTCAAGAAGACGGGCTACACGGCCCGGATAGAGGTGGTCATAAACATTGCGCAACACGCGCGCTTTTTGATCAGACATGGGGGGTAAGGATGGAAAACCCATGGAGTTATCATCACCGGTCTTAGGCATCATAAAGCTTTCAGGCTTTGGGTTTGCCATTATCAATGGCGAACTGTTCTTCGGGCGAGAGTACCAGATGATGCCGCCCATAGAATACGAAATACGTAATGCCCAAAGCAAACCAGACCGCCACCGCAAAAACGCCGAGCCGATAGGTTGGGTCCAGCAATTGGGCGATCAGGGTGATGATGGCAATGACGATTGTGCCCATCGCCCCCAACCGGCCTAGCGGGCTTTTGAAGGGCCGCTCCATATCAGGCCGGTTTTTGCGCAACAGCAAAAAGGATATGGCTTGCAGAACATAGGAAAACATGGCCCCGAACACCGCCATGTTCAGCAAGGTGCCGCCAATAATGCTTTCGCCCTCTTTGGCCCCGGCCAAAGTCCAGACCAGCATCATAACGGTTAGACCAATGGCGGCCCCAAAAATCATCGCTACATGCGGCGTTTTACGGGACCCATGGGTTATGGAAAGCGGCTGTGGGAAATAACCGGCCCGGGACAGGGAATAGATCTGGCGGCCACTGGCAAAAATGATGGTGTGAAAAGAGGCAATCAGGCCGATGACCGCCACCAGGGCCAGTAATTTGGCAATGCCGCTGCCATAAATAGCGCGAAAACCGTCCAGCAAAGGTTCGCCGCTTTGTCCAAGTGCATAAGAGCCGACCCCGGTAACGCTGGCGTTCAAAAATAAAATGGCAAAGGCGGATATGATCAGGGTGGCCATGCCAGCCATAATGCCGCGCGGCATATCGCGCTTGGGGTCCACCGATTCTTCGGCGGCCAGAGGCAATTGCTCGATCGCCAGAAACAGCCATACGGCGAAGGGCATGGCGGCAAACACCCCGCCCATACCAAAGGGCAGGAACGGCCCATGGCCCTGGGTCAGCTTTTCGCCATTTGATCCGATATCCAGCGCCCATTTGGCAAAGTCGATATGGGGAATCGCTGATACCCAGAAAACCAACAAACAACTAAGCGCTGCCAGGGTCACCATCAACGTGATTTTAAAGGACAGTTCCACCCCGACTACATTCAGGGTGACAAACAGCGCATACCCCAAAAACCAGTATATTGGCAAAACGCTGGTGGGCGTTTCAAATATGCCGGCCAGATAGGACGAGATAAAAAACACGATTACCGCCGGGGTCAGCACAAATTCCACATTTTCCGCCAGCCCGGTTATAAACCCGCCCAACGGTCCCATGGCGGTGCGGGCAAAGGAATAGGCCCCGCCGGTATGGGGTAGTGCCGGGCTCATTTCCGCAATGGAAAAGGTCAGCCCCAGATACATTATCGTAATAATGATGGTGGCGATAAACATGCCACCCCAGCCACCGGCAGACAGGCCGATATTCCATCCGGAAAAATGCCCGGATATGACGGCACCAACGCCTAAGGCCCATAAAGACCAGACCCCGGCATAGCGTTTTAACTGGCGTTGTTCAAAATAACTGTCATCGGGGCGGGTATAGGTAATGCTGCCGTGTTTTTTAGTGGACATGATCTGGCCTTTTACGAGTTTACCAATACGGTTTTAGAGCCAGTTGAGAAAATTGCCAGTCTGGTCCTGAAAAACAGTTTTACTCTACCGGCTTATCTCTCAAGGTTGATCAGCGTATAGGCCCCCAAAGCAGCAAACAAAAATGTCGCACCAAAGGCGGCGGCAAACGCCGGTATAGCCCCGGAATTACCTACGGCAATAAAAAAACTGTCTAAAGCAAAAAATAAAAACCCCATGCTTAATCCCACCAGTAATTGCTTGGCAAACTGGCCATTACGGGGTAGGGCAAAGCCGATGAAGAGGCCGATCAATGGCATGATCAGGTCAGATAATGGCCTTGAAAAATGGGAAAACAAGGTGGTGTTGAGACTGGCCGATGGCTCGTTTCTGAGGCGGCGTTTTTTGGTTTCCCGGTGCAGTTGATACACGGAATTGGGCTGGGCGTTGGGGAAAAACTCACTGGCTTCCAGAGGGGCTGTCCAGCCAATTTGGTCATCCCTGGTCCACTCATTGTCCTCTGAGGTGCAGCGCAGCGTGTCTTTCAATAGCCAGGAGGGCTCTCCAGGCAGAGCGCTTTTGGATTTAATCACGCCGGCCAATAATCCTTCCGCATCAATTTGATAGACCACCAGATCGGATATGTGTGTATCACTTCCAAAACGCGAGGCGGTGCCGGCATTGATAATCAACCCTTTGGAAGATATCCAGACATCGCTATTTTCCTGATCTGCACCGGAATGCAATCTGGCATAACCAAGATCCTTCCAGACTTGCAATTGACTGGAGGTTTTGGCTGCTACCAGTTCCTGAAAGGCAAAATGAGTTAAGGCAATGCCAGCGGCACCGATCAGCATGGGGCGCAAAATATGGGTTGGTGACATGCCCGAAGCCCGCATGGCAATAATTTCGCTAGCGCTGGCCAGTTGCGTCAGGTTCAGCAATACCGCCAGTAATACAGCAAACGGAGTAAAGCGCACCACAAAGTCAGGAGCGCGAAGGGATGCATACTTGGCCARGCTGGACAGGCTGGCACCGGGGGCGGCCATGATCTCGTCTGCCTGGGATAACAGGTCCAGCATTTGCAAAATGGTGATGATCAAGACCAGGATGGCAAAGGTAAACAGGATTAACCTGCCAACGATATAGCGGTCCAGAAGCGGCAGGAGCATTATCCGCGCCTCCGCTGCAGGGGAATCAGGTATGATTTTAGAGCATTAACGCAATCAAAGAATACCCGGCGCAAGGGGGCCAGCACCTGTGCTCCCGGTATTTCAGAGACATAAACAAACAAAACCATGCTGGACAGGGTGAAAAGGCCCAATACCGGCCACATGCCCAGCCAGGGCGACAGCGTGGCCTCTTTGGCCCAGACCGTGGCTGACTGGATCACTTCGAGATACAGGACCAGAGAGCCGATACCCAAAATAATGCCGCCATAGGAATTGCGCCGCTTGCTGGTCAAGCCAAAGGCRATGGCCAGAAACGGCAGGGCAATAAAGCTCAGCGCATTAATGATACGCCCGTGCAGATTGGCACGATAATTATAAAAACGTTCCGTACGTTTGGCTCCTGGGTCGCGCAACACTTTCAGGATTTCACCATTGGTGGCCTCCTCGCCAATATCGGCGCGTTCACGAAAGGCAGGAAGGGCTGGCAGGGGAATATCAATATCCAGGCGGTCAAAATCCAGAAACATCGGATGTTCATCATCCAGCAAATGCACCAGCTGCCGCCCATTTTTCAGGTGGAGAACTAAATGGCCCTTATTCCTGGCAGTGGCAAAGACACCATCTTTGGCGGTGATCACCGTACAGGGTTTGCCTTCATCGCAGGTGCGAAAGAAAACCTGTTTTCCCTGCCGTCCGGTTTTGTCGATGGTGGCAAAGCGCAACACCTGGCTGTCAGACAGAGGTAAAAACTCACCGGGGCGCAGTTTTGATGTGAACACATGCTGTTGTGCCATAAAGCCCAGTTGCTGATAGCGGTACAGGCTTTGCGGCTTGATGGTCCCTTCGATATAGACATCGGCGGCGGCCAGAATAAAGCCAAAAGCCAGAATGGGCGGCAACAGATTGCGCAAAGAAACCCCATTGCCCGTGATGACCTCCAGCTCGCTGTTCAGGGAAAGCTGTCGAAAGGCAATCAATATGCCAATGAAAAAACTGATCGGCAGGGACAGAGCCACATATTCGGGCATCAGATTACCCAGCATCATGAACACCAGGCTGATCGGGCCGTTTTCATTGACCACAAAATTAAACAGGCGCAGCATTTGATCCGTGGTCAACAAAAAAATCGCCACCGCCATAGTGCCAAAAAACGGCACCAATATGCTGGTCAGTACAAAGCGATTGATCTGGCCAAAGAACGGGTTCACGCCACCGTCTCCTCTGGTGCAACGGCTTTGGTAACATTGTCGGTCAGGGAGGTGGCCAGAAATACCACCAGATTGGCTGCCTGCATCAAGGCGCCAGAGGCCAGAAACATGCCCGCGACAACGGCGCCTGGGGCATCAATCATTCCGCCAAGGCTGAGACTTAGCCCTAAAAACATTAAATCCTTATTGGGCAGAAACGGAATGCGCGTCAAAAGGAATTGCGCGGTCAGAAACGCCAGCCAGACGGTAAAGGGGGCGTTTGGGATCACCAGGCTCCATTGCAGGGCCTGTAACAGCATCACGGCAAACACCCGAAACACATGAATGGACAACACAATGGCGGCATCCTTGCCTGGCATGGCGATCAGTTTTTTACGAAAGTAATAAACCGCCATACTGCTGAGCAAGGTGAAGCCGATACCAAAGCCGATATACAGCCCGGTGCTGTTACCCGATGTGTTTAGCCAACTGATCTGGCCGGTGCCGACAAAGGCCAGCACCAGCAAAATGGTGGCACCATTCGAGGCCATGGCCGACAGGATATTGTTATCCTTGATCGCCATCAGGGCGGTGCGGCTGGGCAGGCCCAGCTTGTTTTGTGCCCAAAAGCAAAAAACCGCTTCGCCTGAATACCCGATCAGGGCCGCATTATAGACCTGCTTGCGCAGGAAAAACGGCGTATAGCGCCATAAAGGGCGCTTCCACAAGCGTTGATAAATGACCACTTCGAAAAGTGGTAAGGCGAGATAAATCAACACAAACACCAGATAAAACGCAGGATTGCCCGGCAGCGCTGTGATCACCTCGGCCCAGCCGATTTTGGAAATTTCCAGATACAGATAAATACCCACCAACAGCAAAAACCCAAGGCGGAGCCACAACGTGGCCTTGCTCTGGGAAAATTTATGAAAAATTCCGTGCAGCTTCTGGCCCGCATGTTTTGCTTTTTTCATCATACTGTCAGCTCCGCATACTGGCACAAGGTGCGGCGTTGCTGTTGGCGGCATATGGTGCGTTTGATTTCCTCAACCAGGCGATTGCTATCCAGATCATGAGGGTGAATGGCCAGACGCAATACCGGCAACGGGCGCAACAGCCAATCTGCCAGTTTTGACCAGAACAAGGACGAGCGAATGCGGTTTTCACTGCGGCTGGCATAGCTAACCACCGGGCCTCGGCATATGGTGGTTTTGCTGATCGGGGACCAGACATGCCAATGATCTTCAGCAAAGCGAAACCCAAGGGTGCTTAAGGCCTCGCGTGCGCCATTGCTATAGAGCCATGCCGGCGCGACAAAGCCCTGAACCTCGATACCACAGGTCTTGCGTAAAACCTCAGCGCCATGTTGCAGGCGTGCATTGGCCTGATCACGGGACAGGCCATAAAATTCGCCCTCGCGGGCAGTCAGGTTTCGGGCTTTCCAGCTTTTGAACGTGGAATTATGAATACTTTCATCACGATGAGTGAACCCATGCAGGATTATCTCCACGCCCTCATTGGCGCGATCACGGATCCAGTCGGCAAAGTCCTGATGMTCTTCCAGCGGCCATTGCTGCCAGAAATCGGGCACGACCAGCATGGCATAACGTGGCCCGACACCAAGGTCCTGTAAAAATGCATGGATAGCCTTTAGCCGTTCAAAATGACGCGGAGTCACATCATGAACGCTAAGCAAGAGCTGTTTCATACCCAGCTTCGCTCCCGCAGCTTGCTGTTGTCCAATTGCCGACTGTGCAGTTTTTTTGTCAAAAAGGAGTAAAAGAACCAGTCTTTTAATGGCCAGGGCGTGAGGTGATACAAGATCTGTTCTGGCAGGCGCCAGTTAACACTGGCCCCATTGGTGCGCCGTTCTGAAGGCTGGCACCACAGATCACGATGATAAAGCGATGCGCCAAGCTTCAGGGTCCGGTGCACAATTTCATGATCTTCCAGCACAAAGGGCCAGGCTTCGGCGCTAAAACCACCACATTGCCGTAGTTTTTTGGTGCGAAACATCTGCCCAAAGCCGCCAGTATGGCACTGGCGCGGCAGAATTCTGGAAACCAGCCAGGTTTTGAAACGTTTGACACGTGCACTTTTAGAAAGCGCATCGCTGTAAATATCGATGGCCATGACACTGCTGGCCGTGGGGTTTTCCTCAAACAAMAGATGGGCCAGCACCAGATAATGGGGTGGATAATAGGTATCGGCATCGCAGGTGGCAGTGTATTCCGCCTCCACGGCGGCCAGCCCGCTTTGCAGGGCGTGAATTTTCCCCGGTCTGGCCTCGCTCAGAAAAACGGCGTTGATATGCGTATGTTGTGCCATGACAGATCGGGCGACGCGCGAAGAATTGTCCGTAGAGGCATTATCCACCAGGATCAGCTGGTCCGGACATAAAGATTGCTGGCAGAGGGAATGCAGCGTGTTTTCGAGGTAATTTTCCTCATTATAATAGGGCAATATGACGGCCCATTTCGCAYCCTCTGTCTTGCGTGTCATGAGACCAGACTCGCCACCGGGGTGAAATCCTCGTTGGTTTGTTGTTCGGTGCGCTGGGTCAGTGACGCATAATGATCAAACAGGGCTTTGAAGTGCTCGTCGGGTGAATGGACATGGCTGGCAGCACCGCTAAGGGCGGCCCGGCGCAATGCTTCGGGGGGCCGTACCAAYAGACGGGTAATGGCGCCCTGACAGTCCTCAATATTACCGGCGGCATAGGTCTCCGCATATTCCGGTCTGGCAAAGTCTGCGGCACCACCAGCATCGGGGACAATGATCGGCAGGCCGGAACACAGGGCCTCGCCCACAACAATACCAAAGGTTTCCGAGGCACTGCCATGTAACATGGCATCAGCACTGGCCATCATTTGTGCCAATTGKGGCCGGTCCTTGAYTTGCCCGCCRACATGAATGCCCTGCGCTTTGGTGGCCAGGCGATCAACGCGTTTGCGCGCGGGGCCGTCACCAATAATGTAAAGGCCAATCTGTTGGCCGTCAGGGTTTTTGCGATTGAGGCGTGAAACCGCCTTGATCATMGTGCCGATGCGTTTTTCAGGGTGGTGGCGGCTGACGGTAATCAGTAATTTGGCATCAGGGTCCTGGATGCCGCATTTATCCAGCATATCCAGACGTATGGATTCGCGGCGTAATAGAGGCGAAAACAATTCACGCTGAATGCCAAGAGGGATCGCCTGTGGCCGTCTCAGCCCATAACCGGCAAAACGATCGGCAAGCCAGTTTCCGGCGACAACTGAGGTATCATATTGCGCGCTCAGACGATCAAGATACCGCCAAAACCAGGCAAACATCTGTTCAACCATTTTTTTGCCAAAAACCGGCTCCAGAAAAGTTTGAGGATAGGCGGCCACCGGGTCGGCATGCACAAAGAAAGAACGCACCGCCGGGCCGCGCCATTTGGCAGCAATCCAGCCGCCTTTCCAGGGTGATGAACCTTCAACCACATCGGGAGCTTCCCGGTCCAGGATCTTGTAAATCGGTACCGGATCGGAAAACAGAAAATAACGTGGATCAACCGGCAGGCGTCGGCTTTTTACCCAGATGATTTTGCCGCCGGGGCGGTGATCTTCGCGGTCTTGTGCCCCCGGAGCGATAATCATGGTGTAATGGCCATTGCGGGCGCTGTACTCCAGTTTTTGCTCAATATAGGTGCGAACGCCGCCACCCTGTTCACTATAAAATTCTGCGATATCAACGATTCTCATGATTCGCCCCCTATATTGGCCGCTTGCAGAGGGGAGAAAGAGCTTGGTAAAGCACCCCTATAGCGCAAGCGATTGTAATCAAAACCCGGTTTTGCCAATGTCTGTTCGGCCTCGATCAACCCACGGTGGGGCAGCTCGGGCTCAACCAGAAAATATTTTTGTCCCAAGGCGTCATAATAGTTTTCCATGACATTTTGCAAGATGCCATCCCATTCAAAAGTGTGGGCAATTTCGACGCTATGACGGGAAAATGCAGCGCGCAATCCCGGCGATTTTGCCAGTTTGGACAGCCAATGCACAAAATCATCTTCATCATTGGGTTTTGCCAGAAAACCCGTTTGATTATGCGTAACCAGCGAGCGGCTGCCGGTGGCGTTGGCGCAAACAGCGGGTGCGCCGCATGCCATGGCCTCCAGCGTCGTGTTGCCAAAAGTCTCAGAGACGCTGGGGTTAAAGAAAATATCGGATGAGGCATAGGCCCGCGCCAATGCCTTGCCACTTAAATGCCCGGTAAAAATGGCCCCGGGCAGCTTTTTTTCCAGCTTGGCTCTAGCCGGGCCTTCGCCGACGATCAAGCAGTGAAACGGCACACACCTGGCCCGTAAACTCTCAAGCGTATCCACTAGAAACTGCAACCCTTTTTCCCAAACCAAACGCCCAACGAAGGTGATCAATACCTCTGAATCGCGTATGTCATGTGACATCCGCCAGGCCCGGTCCCTTTGGCCCGGATTAAAGAGGGAATGATCTACGCCTCGGCTCCATATTCTCAGATCAGTGTTAATACCCTGTGCATGCAATTCTTCGGCCATAGAGGCAGAGGGCACAAAAACCTGATCGCATTGATTGTAAAACCGGATAATGGCCTTGGTTAGCAATGGTTCCAGCACGCCAAAGCCATAATAGCGCAGATAAGTATCAAACCGGGTGTGGTATGAGGCAACGACCGGAATGTCCCATTCTCTTGCAAGTTTCAGCGCCGCATGGCCCAGAAGGTCAGGGGAGGCAATATGGAATAGCGAGGGTTTAAACGCCTCAAGATCWTCTTTGATAGATTGTGGCATACCCAGGCCAAGGCGATATTCCCGGCGCCCGGGAAGAGATATGGACGGTACAGAAACCAATGTGCCGTTCGGCTCAAAAGCCGGCGTATCGGAAGTAGGGGAATATACCCGGACCTCCATGCCTTGCTGTTCGAGAAATTTGACCAGCAGGTTCAATGCCCGTGCCGGCCCGTCCATCACATAATTGTAATTTCCTGTAAATAAAGCGACCCGGTGTGGCCGCAACTCGACTTTGCCTAAAAACATAACGCTATACTCGTCCCCAGTATCGGCTGGCGCCCATCCGGCCCTTTGTGAATGTTAAATCCAGTCTTCATGACAGAGACGGAACCAACCGGGGTAATCCTCTACGCGCGGCAATTATTTTTTCAACCGCGTTCAAGCTTTGCGTGTGTATTCTTAGGAAAAGGGTGCGAACAAAGTGGAATACAGCGTCTCCACTCCATACTTCGATTTGAAGAATAATGGTTTTCCGTTGCGGCCGAAGACCGTCAGCCCTAGTTTAGCTTGCGCTCAGATTCAAAATGTCACGGGAATAAACACATGGCATCTTCAACAGATGGTYCACTTCCTCCTGATTTACAGACCCGGCGTTGTCGGATGTGCGGTAACAATCACATGATCTCGACCAAGCGCTCTTTAAGCGGCTTTAATACCGAGAGCGTTTTTATCTGCCCTGATTGTGGCCACAACGTGACCTTGTCTTCGGGTGGTTCCGGCGGGGTTTATCTTGGCTTAGCGGTTGTTGTCACCGGGGCCATTGGCTTGATTATGGGGATTAGCAAAGGGCTTTCTCAGGGCGAGCTGATTGCCTTGATCATTGTGTTTGCATTGTTTTCTTCACCGTCATTAATTGAGGCCCTTAAGCGGCGGCGTTATCCGGTAACCGGCASCCGGGAAGCCGATGGTCAGGAAACGTCCGCATCTGGCACCGGCCCCACCGATCCCCTGCAAAAGGGCATTGTCTGGATGGACCGCCTTGGCTTTGTCAAAGGGCTGCTGGGGGTGTTTGCCTTKATYGTGCTCTGGYTTGTTTTYTGGGCCGGGGYYGGCTTGATCAAAGACTTCTTTTTCTAGGRCGKACRYAGGYRYKRGGCRCRGGCCTGRGACCATTTGTCGCAAGCYYKATGGTTGGCRCMRATGATCWAGGTCGGCGATGCTGGGGGMRGAGCCGCGACGRGRTTTGATYYTTCRAATCAYYAGAGGCGCGGCCCATYAGGATGYCGYCATGCCTTCACCATCCARTACCATTCCCCAACTGCCYYCGGCCATWCGYATTTTGGTGCGKCCTTTTCCCTTGCCAATACTGGCGCTGGTGATGAACCGGCTGGCGCGGCAAATGGTGCGCCGTCATCCCTCATTGTTTGCTCGTCTGGGGGAACAMGCGACAAAATGTTTCCAGATAGACCCGGTTGATCTTCCCTTTGTGTTTCATGTGTTTCCGGTGCCCGATGCGCCGCGCATCACCCTGCACCGGCGCGGGCAGGCCCGGTCATGGGACGGGCGCATTGCCGGTTCGCTGGCCGCCTTGATCGGCATGATCCATGGGGCCTATGATGGTGATGCCCTGTTTTTTTCCCGGGACATTGTGCTGGAGGGCGATACGGCGGCGGTTTTGGCGTTGCGCAATGCCATTGATGATTCAGAGCTGGACCTGTCCGAGGAGTTTCTGGCCGCCCTTGGCCCGCTGGGGCGTTATCTGAAACCGGGCGTGCAGCCAATTTTGGGCCAATTGCAAAAACGAACCGGGTTCGTGTTGCGCCGGGCGGAGTTTTACACATGACCAGGCTGGAACTGGTATGTCCCGCCGGCACACCGGCGTCTTTACGTGCCGCGGTTGGGGCCGGGGCCGATACGGTCTATTGCGGCTTTGCCGATGAGACCAATGCCCGCAATTTTCCGGGCTTGAACTTTTCCCGCGAAGAAATGACTGAGGCGGTTGATTATGCCCACGCCCGGGACACCAAAGTRCTGGTGGCGATCAACACTTTTCCCCAGGCCGGAAATGAGGCCTTGTGGCACCGGGCCGTTGCCGATGCGCATACCGCCGGTGCAGATGCAGTAATTTTGGCCGATATTGGCCTRTTGGCGCACACGGCCAGGCACCATGGCTCGCTGCGTCGTCATTTGTCAGTACAGGCGGCGGCGGCCAACCCCGATGTGATCAATTTCTATGCSGAGGAATTTGGTGTCAAACGGGTGGTACTGCCCCGGGTGCTCAGCGTGCCGGAAATTGCCGCCATCAATCGCGAGATTGATACCGAAACCGAGGTGTTTGTTTTTGGCGGCCTGTGTGTGATGGAGGAGGGACGGTGTTCGCTGTCTTCTTATGCCACCGGGCAATCGCCCAATATGAACGGGGTGTGCTCGCCGGCCAGCCATGTGCTGTATGCGCAAAGCGGCGATGAGCTGGTCTCAAAGCTGGGTGAATTTACCATCGACAAGGTGGGCCAGGGTGATCCCGCCCCCTATCCAACCCTGTGCAAGGGCTGTTTTAGCGCCGGAAATCGCACTGGCCAWGKKYYKSAAGRWSSCRYCRGTCTGGATGCTGCCAGCCTGATTCCGCAAATGGCCAGGGCCGGGGTCACGGCACTGAAAATCGAGGGCCGCCAGCGCAGCCGCGCCTATGTTGCTGCCGTGGTGCGCAGCTTTCGTCAGGCGGTCGAAGCCTGTGCCGCTGGCCAGGCCATCCCGCCCAGCGCGCTGGCCAAGCTGAGCGAAGGGCAGGACAACACCGTTGGTGCCTATCGCAAGACCTGGCGTTAATAAAGGAGAACCGACCATGCAACTGACTCTGGGGCCATTAATGTTCCACTGGAAGCCCGATATGATACAGGACTTTTACGCCCGTATTGCCGATGAAGCGCCGATTGACCGGGTGGTGCTGGGCGAGGTGGTGTGTTCCAAACGCCTGCCGTTTTACGAGGCCCTGATCCCCGGGATTGCCGAGCGTTTGACGCGCGGCGGCAAAGAGGTGGTGCTGGCCTCTTTGGGGCTGGTAACCCTGAAACGCGAACGCGCCATGTTGGCCGATCTGGTAGAGGCCGGCTTTGCCGTCGAGGTGAATGACCTGACCATGATGCGATATCTGGTGCCGGGCCAACGCTTTACCGTGGGTCCACTGGTTAATGTCTATAATACCGGAACGCTGGGCTGGTTGATCGCCAGAGGGGCCACTCATATCTGCCTGCCACCGGAATTACCGATTGAGACGGTTGAAGCGCTGGCCGCCCACGGCACAAAGACGGGGGCGGGGATAGAGGTCTGGGCCTATGGCCGTTTGCCCTTGGCCATATCCGGGCGCTGTTATCATGCGAGACTGGCCGGGCGGAGCAAGGATTCCTGCCAGTTTGTGTGCGAGGAAGATCGGGACGGTCTGGCGGTGGACACGCTGGATGATCAGAAATTTCTGGCCATTAATGGCGTGCAGACTTTATCGGAAAGCCGGGCCAATATGGTCGGGGATGTGACCGCCATTGAGCAGACCGGGATTACCTCGTTAAGGCTGTCTCCTCATAGCGAAGGTATGGTGCATGTAGCCAAAACCTTTCGTGCCGCCTGTGATGGCGACATTTCTGCGGGCGAAGCGTTGGCAATGCTGGATGAGCAATCCGATGCGCCGCGCTATAGCAACGGTTTTATGTTCGGGAAAACCGGTGCAGACTGGAGCCACCAAATCTCTGGCTAGCCCATATCTGAAGATCAAAGGTTTTCCCTGATGTCAAAACTGGCAGGTAAAGCTCTCATAATTCTGGCAACGAGTTTTGCCGCGCTGGTGATTTTTTTCACAGCGCGCCTGATTTTTACGCAAATGGCCATGCGCGGCGATGGCGTATATCTGGGCCTGCAACGCCATGACAGCCCTCGCGATCTGGGCGCGTTTTCCTTTTTTGATGAAAAGGGAAAATCGCATACGCTGGACGAGTGGCAAGGGCAGATTATGGTTCTCAACCTCTGGGGTACCTGGTGTGCCCCCTGTCGCCGCGAAATGCCGGCATTAAGCCGCCTGCAAAGCGATTTGGCGGGTAAAAGTACTGTTGTGATCACCATCAATCTGGATCGCCCGGGACAGGTGCCCCCGGCGCTGTGGCTGCAAGGTGAGGGACTGGATAATCTGCCGGCCTTTCATGGCAATRACAAAGCCATACTGGCGGCGACCCGAACTCGCGTGGTGCCCACGACTTTGATTCTGGATAGACAAGGCAAGGAAAGCGCCCGCCTTACCGGYGCGGCCAATTGGGACAARGRGAAATTGCGCATGATGATCGCCGATTACGCCCAATAAKSYCYTTTKKTKYMSATRCNCTGCGRCAYKGGCGCACARTGYGACAAAGGCGCGCAATGGCAGATTTRTCATTGYTTAAACATTACAAAATATTTATATTRGRGGTGTGTTTAACAGACCAGGCAGGAGCATGGATCATGGCACATTCATTACAWCATATAAAATCATCTTCTAATTTYCCCCACAGGTCGGCTGGCCTTCTGAAAAAGTGTGTCAAAGTACTTGTTCAGGCGGCMAGYCCGGCAATTTTGCTATTGGCTTTCACCACCACCAGTGCACAGGCCGTACCCAGTTTTKCCAGGCAAACCGATATGCCATGYACGGCRTGTCATGTTGGTGGTTTTGGGCCCCAGTTAAATTCTTTTGGTCGGCGTTTTAAAATGCTGGCCTATTCTATGGGCACCTCGCCGAAATGGTATTTACCGGTTTCGGGCATGGTGGTTGCCTCTTTTGACAGCACCAGCAAAGGCGTACCCGGCGGCATGGCCCCGCCGCATTTTGGAGAAAACGATAATTTCGCTCTGGATGAGGCTTCGTTCTTTCTGGCGGGTAAAATCGCACCGGGTTTTGGTATTTTTTCCCAAACCACCTATTCCGGCGTAGACCGGGCAGTGGCACTGGATAATACCGATGTGCGCTATGCGCGCGAGACCCAGTTGGGTGGCAATGATTTGATCCTTGGCATCTCGGTGAATAATAATCCCACCATTCAGGACCCGTGGAATTCCACCCCGGGCTGGGGCTTCCCCTTTACCGGGTCTGAACTGGCCCCGGGGCCGGGCGCCGGCCCCATGATTGATGGTGGACTGGCAACCCAGGTGATCGGCACCACCGTATATGGCTATTATAACGACATGCTGTATGTGGAGGCCGGGCAATATACCACCATTGCTGCCAACACTCTGGGCAGTCTTGGTATTGCAGCCGATGCCGGTAGGATGAGCGGACTTGCCCCCTATTGGCGGATTGCCTTCAATAAAGAGGGCGACAATTCCTCATTCTCAATTGGCAGTTTTGGTATGGTCACCAAACTCTTCCCCAACCGGGTGCGCGGCCTGAAAAACAAATTCAGCGATATCGGCTTTGATGCTACGTACCAGTATGTCAAAGGCGACCATTCGGTCTCGGTCAATTCCCGCTACATACATGAACGCCAGACCCTGAATGTGGATTTCGCCGCCGGGGATGCCGCCAATCTGAAAAACAGCCTGAACAGCTTTAATGCTAACGCTGCCTATTATTACAAAAACACCTATGGCCTGACCCTGGGGTATTTCAACACCACAGGCAGTCAGGATGTGGGTTTGTTCTCCCCCCTTGAAATTGACGGTAGCCGGGTTGGCAAGCCCAATTCAAACGGGTTTGTACTACAGGCGGACTGCACCCCCTTTGGCAAAGAGGGTTCGCCGGGCAATTCATTGTCCAATGTCCGCGTTGGGCTGCAATACACCGCCTATAACAAGTTCAACGGCGGCAATAAAAACTATGACGGATTTGGCCGCAATGCCAGCGATAACAACACGTTATTCCTGTTTAGCTGGCTGGCATTTTAAGGGCTAAGCGGTCGCCTTACGATGCGACCAAAGACCAGACTGCCTCATCATGAACGCATCTTCGCTAAAGTTTTAGAAGATGCAGGTAATGACGGGGCGGTTTTGGTGTGTCTGGATGGGGTCAAAACCAACATAAGTTATACAAAGGTCATCTTCCCCCTTAGGCCCTTTGCATCGGCCGAACAGTTTTTTGTAATTGGGCTAGGCGATCCCGCTTGGCAATGCGCAGTTCGTAATCTTTTTGCAAGTTAAGCCAAAAGCCATTGCTCATACCAAAGAAAAGGCTAAAGCGCAGGGCCATATCGGCGGTGATGGCGCGTTTGCCATCTATGATCTTCTTGATTGCGGCACGGTCAACACCAATGGCGCGGGCAAAGGCCCCGGGCTTTATGCCCATATCATCCAGAAAGTCTTGCTTAAGCATCACGCCGGGGTGTTCAATCTCAATCATTTTGTTGCGCCTTTCATCAATGATAATCGACCAGTTCCACGTCATGTGCAAAACCATCAATCCATTTAAAGGTGATCCGCCATTGTCGGTTCACCCATATGGCATATGACCCAAGTAAATCGCCTTCTTTCTTCTCAAGCCTGTTGGATGGCGGCACCCGTAGGTCGTCAATATTTTCAGCGGCCTCGATATAGCGAAGGCGGCGGAGAACTTTCGTTTGAAGGTTCGCATCCATTCTTTTGACCAGCTGGCCGTCAAATATCTGCCGAGTCCTTTTATCGGCAAAGCTCTTGATCATGATGTAGCCTACCAGGCAACACATGCTTTGTCAAGAAATTGTTGTCTGGCAGGAAACATCAGGGGTCACCTACCCCTCTGAAGGTCCTTTGATGGCCTCTTATGAAAGGAAAATTACCCCAWAWYAGTCCCTTAAACTCCCCTGTTTGTCCCTCTTTACCCCTGGGGGCTGGTGTCCTTATCCACGGGATAAGCCGTCGCGGTATACTGGGTCTATGCCGGGGCGCGATCGCATCCCKGCATGGCTCTTTGACAGGGTGAAGATATGAAAAACAAGGGGCGGGCAGGTGTACACGCAGGAAAGACCTTGTGCGGGTTTGCAAGTGCGCCTAACTTTTGCCGGGTCGATAGTGAGGCTTATCCCCGCCTTTTGTGTGAAAGGCCTTCCGGCAAGGCCCAAAAGTGAACTTTCTTGGAAAAAACATCATGAATGCACCGCTGACACTGCAAACCCTGAAAGAGGAAGTATCGGCCGGGCAGATCGACACGGTTCTGGTCTGTTTTGCCGATATGCAGGGCCGCCTGATGGGCAAGCGTTTCCATGCGCAGTTTTTTGTCGATGGTGGTCATGAGGAAACCCATGCCTGTGATTATCTGTTGGCCAATGACATGGAGATGGAATTGGTGCCGGGYTATGCRGGYACSGGCTGGGACAAGGGCTATGGYGATTTYRTGYTAAAGCCGGACCTTTCCACGCTACGCCGCACGCCTTGGTTGGAGGGCACCGCTCTGGTGCTTTGCGATGTKCTGGAYCAWCATACYGGCGARGGMYTRCCGGTCAGCCCTCGKGCCATTYTNAAAGSYSMAMKGSMGMSTSTWKMSRMYAWKKSSCYWWRSKYYRYGGGGTGCGCTAGTCGATTATCAATGGTTTGATGGTTCATTGTTGCTCTGTGTACCGCGAAATACCCAAATGAAGAACCGTCATCGTTGGCCATTGAAACAAGCTTATGAGGCGATAGGTTAGCTGCTGCTTTACACTTCAACGCCAAATCCCAGAAGTTTTCTTTTGGTTCTGTATTTAATCCACTAGTCGCGACGAAGTGCC
>NVVU01000038.1 GCA_002733485.1 Robiginitomaculum sp. | reverse complement strand
GCGATGGGGTCGGGCAGACGTTCGGGGTCGGTAAGCACAATCAAAGACGGCAAACCCGGCGCTCTCTGCGGGGCGGCTTGTGTGATTTTTGACGCCTCTCTTGCGAGTGCGGCCGCGCCGGTATAGGGGGTGGTGGTCATGACCCAAATCTCTTCCAAACTCGCCGTCGCCCGCCAGGAAATTTCAGGGCGCATCGCCATTGCCGCCCGTGCCGCCGGGCGCGCGCCAGAGGCTATCACGCTGATCGCCGTCTCCAAACAGCAAAGTGATGATCGCATAGCCGATATGATATCCACCGGGCAATTGGTGTTTGGGGAAAACCGGGTGCAAGAGGCCCAGGCCCATTGGCAGGACAGCCAGGATCAGATGCCGGGCCTGAAATTGCATCTCATCGGCCCGTTGCAAACCAATAAGGCGCTGGATGCGGTCACGTTGTTTGATGTGATCGAAACCCTGGACCGGCCAAAACTGGCCGCCGCTTTGACCCGGGCTATGGACAAGGCCGGGCGGCAGATTGAATGTTTTGTGCAAGTCAATACTGGCGAGGAGCCGCAAAAGGCGGGCCTGGTGCCCCAGGAGGTGGATGGCTTTATCGCCGATGTGCGAGAAACCTATGGGATCGAGCCCAAGGGCCTGATGTGCATCCCCCCGGTGGGCGAGGAACCAGCCATGCATTTTGCGCTATTGCGTAAAATCGCCCGGCGCAATGGCATTGCAAAGCTGTCCATGGGCATGAGCCATGATTTTGAAACCGCCATCGCCTTTGGCGCCACCCATGTGCGGGTGGGCACGGCGCTGTTTGGGCCGCGTGGTTAGCCGTTCTGTATCGGGGTTTTTGGCCCCGCGTAAGCAAAGAGCGCGCGTAAATCCGACTCGTTAAGGGCAACACACCCCTGGGTTGGCGAATAGTCCGGCCGGGCCAGATGCATAAAAATGGCGCTGCCAAGGCCCGCCATTGGTGGGGCATCATTGTGCGATAGTATGCCAATCAGGTCATAGACATGATCCTCGCGCCACAACTTCTCGTGCGAGGCGGGATAGGGCAGGGCTACCGGGCGGTTATAGGCCGGATCGGCAGGATCATCACACCAGCCATCATCGGGATATATTTCACGCAAGGGCAGGGTGGTTTTGGGCGGGGCCAGCCGGTCGGAGCGATAGAGGACACGGCGCAGGGTATAGGTGCCTTTGGGGGTGGCCCCATCGCCCTCGCGTTTATTGGCCGCATTGCACAGGCCAGCGGGACCCAGAGCACAGCGCGYCTGATGGCCTCCCCAGGTGATCACACGGTTTGAACTTATTGTGATCACAGGCATTTTTCCTTGCTTCCTTAAATTTTAGTCTTAGGTCGTGGCGTCGCGCACTCTTGCGCAATGCCTGCAGAGGGACCATCTTTATGGCCCTGACGCCAACAAGTCTGGACTATATGCTATGGCCGCTAAAAAAACGATCCTCATTGTCGATGACGACGATGATTTGCGCGAAACGCTCGGCGAGCAGTTTGAGCTTTATGAAGAGTTCAAAACGGTGCTGTGTGTAAATGCCAGCGAAGGCATTAAAACCGCCAAAAGCATTCGCGCCGATGCCATCTTGCTGGACGTGGATATGCCCGATATGGATGGGCGAGAGGCCTGTCGCATGATGCGCAAGGCCGGGGTGACCGCTCCGATTATTATGCTGACCGGGGCCAAAACTGACGCAGATCAGATTTTGGGGCTGGAATCCGGCGCTAATGATTATGTCTGCAAACCCTTTAAGTTCGCGGTTTTGCTGGCCCGCATCCGCGCCCATTTGCGCTCTCACGAACAAAGCGAAGACGCGGTGTTCGAGCTGGGGGCTTATGAATTTCGTCCGGCGCACAAAATTCTGGTTACCGAAGATGAAAAGAAAATTCGCCTGACCGAGAAAGAAACCAATATTTTAAAATATCTCTATCGGGCCAGCCCCAAAACCGTTTCGCGGGATGAATTGCTGCACGAGGTGTGGGGCTATAATGCCAAGGTGACCACCCATACACTGGAAACCCATGTCTATCGCCTGCGCCAGAAAATCGAGGCGGACCCGGGTCAGGCCCGCCTGTTGCTGACCGAATCAGGCGGCTACCGACTGGCGCAATAAACGATCAGGCGGTGGCCCGGTCGTTAAACTGGCCGTGATGGCGATACCGGGCAAGATATTCCGGCAAAATGGCTTCGGCGGTTTCCAGATCGGTAATGCCCATATCCTCAAAACCGGGCAGGGCACCATCGGGCACATTGTCTGCACGCAATAACACGACCTGATCACGGGTCAGAAATGGCTCTATGAAGGGTACTGCCCCCAGCATYTCGCCGATGARRCCYAAAAAKTTRGMGGCAAAAAAYGGYACCGGCACCAACAGYCTTTTRCGCCGGRTGACCTCCAATACGGWGCGRATAATTTCTTCCAKRYTYAAWRYYTCGGGCCCGSCMAGYTCATAAATTTTGCCGCGCGCAYCTGMATGATTAAGGGCATGGACCACCGCCCGGGCYACATCGGCAACATARASCGGGGCAAATYTGGTATGGCCRCCGCCGATCAATGGCAGCGCTGGCGACATAACGGCCATGGCGGCAAAGCGCTCATACAGGCCATCRCCCGGGCCAAAAATCACCGAAGGGCGYAARATAACGGCACCSGGTATGGCGGCGCGYACKGCWTTCTCGCCYMTGGCTTTGCTGGTGGCATAGTGGGAGGGAGAATTTTCATCAGCGCCCAGCGCCGACATATGTACAAAATTTTCAATGTCGTGGGCCGCAGCGCGCTGGGCCACCAGGGCGGCCCCACGGGTATGCAGGCTGGAAAATTTCTGCCGGCCAGCCTCATAAAGAACGCCCACCAGATTGATCACCGCATCGGCGTGTTCCAGCGCCCGGTCGATAGAGGCCGGCATGCGGATATTGGCCTGCACCAATTGCACCTGGCCGACCTGTCCGCAAACCTGCAAATGCAGCGCCCGGTTGGGGCGCCGACAGGCCACGCGCACGCGCCAGCCATCCTTGCAAAGCGCGCGTACGATATGGGTGCCAACAAAACCGGATCCGCCAAAAACAACGACCAACTTGTCTTTCATCATGTGCCTCATGCGCTGTAAATATGTCCCGAGACCTAGCGCTATCGGCTGGCCCTGTCCATGTGCATTTTGCTGCATTCTCTGCGGCAGAACCGCCCTTTGGGTGCCTTTCATGTGAGAAAGCCTGCCCCGGGCGATTGACCGGCTCTGTGCTATGGACTATTTCGGCGCATCCACCTGCCCAGGTGGCGGAATTGGTAGACGCGCTGGCTTCAGGTGCCAGTGGCCGTAAGGTCGTGGAAGTTCGAGTCTTCTCCTGGGCACCAAACCTTCATTTTTCTAAATCCGATAATGTCCAGATAATCGTTGTAATATAACGGATATCAGGATATGGTTGTCCGAAGCCGTCCAATGTCGTGGGGGTATATCCGACGAATTTGGGGGTATAATTGGGGGTACGGTTCGCTCTCGACAACACCGGGAGCCAGCCATAGCCCTGACAGATGCCAAACTTCGCGCTCTAAAGCCCAAAGGCAAGCCCTATAAGGTTGCTGACTTCTCTGGGTTGTACGTGCTGGTTAATCCAAGTGGCTCGCGGCTTTGGCGCTTCAAATACAGATCATCCGGCAGGGAAAAGCTTTTGTCCTTTGGGCAATACCCGGAAGTGGGGCTGCAAGAGGCGCGCATAATGCGTGATGAGGCGAGGGCCAATCATGCCAAGGGTATTGACCCGGCCCAACTAAAACAAGATGAAAAGCGCACGAGTATTGAAAAGGGCGGCAATACGTTTGCCAATGTTGCAGCGGCCCATGTCGCCAAAAAAGTAAAAGAGGGCCTCGCAGAAATTACGCTAAAGAAAGTGCGCTGGATGCTGGCCATGGCTAATGCAGACTTTGGAGATATGCCAATAGCCGATGTGACGGCCCCTATCGTGCTTAAAACGCTCAAGAAACGCGAAAAGCAAGGGCACTATGAAACGGCCAAGCGAATGCGGTCCGTCATTGGTGGAGTTTTCAGATACGGCATTGCAACGGGGGTTTGCGACAATGACCCGACATTTGCCCTCAAGGGTGCCCTAATACGCCCCACAGTGACCCATAGAGCGGCCATTACAGATAAAAAGGAACTTGGGGGCCTTATGCGCGCCATACGTGCTTATAGCGGCCAAACAACAACCAGAATTGCCTTGGAATTACTGGCGCTTTTTGCCACGCGTCCCGGCGAGTTGAGAAAAGCAAGTTGGTCAGAATTTGATTTTGATGCGCATATTTGGAATGTTCCGGCTCCTCGCATGAAAAGCCGCAAACCGCATAGCGTCCCACTCTCCAGCCATGTCCTGAAATTATTGCACGAACTAAAAAAGCAAACCGGGTGGAGTGACTTGCTTTTTCCCTCACAGCGCATTCCCAAAAACCCGATCAGTGAAAATACTCTGAACCAAGCCTTGCGCCGCATGGGGTTTACCGCCAAGCAAATGACCTCTCATGGCTTTCGTGCAACATTCTCTACATTTGCCAATGAAAGCGGACTATGGAATCCAGACGCGATTGAAGTCTATTGTGCCCGACAGGACCGCAATGCCGTGCGTAGGGCTTACAACCGAAGCCAGTATTGGGAAGAACGGGTGAAAATGGCTGAATGGTGGGGGGAGGAATTAAACCGATAATGTCAGACTGTTGAGTCCAAGAAAAATAGCGTGCATATTAGTCCAATGTCGTTGCACTTAATCCATCCACTACTTTTTTCATTGGTTACATCGGAGCCACTGATTTTCGAGAGCACGGGATGGCGGCGTTCTGACATGGAAAACCCAGGGCAAATAAAACCACCTTTGCAATATCAATCTACAAGAAGGCACAGGGGCGAAAAGAAGTATTCAAATACAGACCACAACGCCGTAATGCTGACCATTCATTTGCTGACTGTTCTTGATGTGGATAGCTTAAGCAATAAGTTAAAAAACTTTGTTATGAACCCAGATTTTCTCTATGGACTTAAGCCAAGTTATTTGAGCATGGAGAATTTGGATTTATGGGCAAAAAACAGATTATGGAAGAGATATGAAGCTGCCTTGCTATCACTCGGATTTATTATTGACGCCGATAATAACGAGGACTTTGAAAACTTGTTGCTGGAAAACCTAAAACCAACAAGGGAAAAAGTGTCATACGAATATTTTCCGCTCTTTAGGGTATTTCAAGAGCGGGACAAACTTCTCACCAATTCTGATTTATTTGCCGATAATTATGATTTTCATGCTCAACATAAAGCTCCTGCCATTAGTATCATTAACTGGTTTGAGAAAATGGAGATTGATTTACCGAATAGCCTTGCTGACAGAGTTAAATATTTCCAAAGCCAACCCTCAGTAGTTGAGAGCGAGTCACCTGAAACGCTAAGTAAAAAAGAACGAACATCATTGCTGACTTTGATTTATGCAATGGGCAAAAAGCCTCCCTTTTCATATGATCCCGATGATTCGCGAAATGGAGCTATAAGTCGCATCCAAAGCGCGATCACAGAAGCCGGTTTACGTATGTCTAACAAGACAATCCGGAAATATCTGCGAGAAGCAAATTCCGAAGCAGAAAATATCCGCGATAAAAGTCAATAATAACAATGATAGCAAGGGAAATTCCCTGTATCTTTGCGGAACTTCCCCAAAAGCCCAATAAAACCAAACAGGATGCGCTCGTATCTTAATTGATGAGGAGCCATCACTATGGACAACCCAAACTTCCCCCAAACAGGCCTTGTGCGCCTGTCGCAAATACTGGCCCCGCGTGGCCCTATCCCCGTTTCAAAATCAACCTGGTGGCAGGGCGTAAAAGACGGGCGTTTTCCCAAACCCCAAAAACTTGGTCCACGCACCACCGTCTGGAAGGTTGAAGACGTGCGTGCCTTGTTTGATGGCACAGCCTAGGCGTGGGGGTGTGATGATGAAGCGCCGACATGACCCTCGCAAAATCAAAGGCAAGCTTTGTTATAGCGTTGCGCAACTCGCCGCCCTCCTGAATGTTCACAAGAACACGATCCGGGGGTGGTTACGCAATGACGGCTTGGCCGTAGCGCTTATCGATCAAACGCCCCCCTTTATGATGCATGGGAAGGCCACAAAAAAATGGCTGAAGGAACGGCAAGACAAAAGAGGGTGGACATGCGCCGAAAATGAAATGTCTTGTTTTAGCTGCAAAGGCCCGCGCCAGATAAAACCCGGCAGCTTTCATATCCTGCCCAGCAATACGCAAAAAATAATCGCGCAAGGTGATTGCATAAAATGCGGGCGCACCCTCAACCGCTTCGATGTTGCGGCCAATAAAGACAAGCTTATCCGCCAATTCAAAGCCAATGTTTAGCGGGGGTCGGTTGCACATAGTTGCAATGGGCTGACCCCTCTTAATCACGCACATGGAAAAGGAATAATCACATGGTTGAATTGAATGCTAAAAACGAACGCCTGAAAATCGCGTATGCGGTTTTTATGGATGAATATGATGGACTGGCACAAAGCACGATTGATGGCCGGTTGGCGGCACTTTGCCGATATGAAGAGGCCACTAGGTTTGTCGACTTCACATCGTTTAATAGGGAACGTGCGCGGGCCTTTAAGATTGCGCTTTTGAAAACTGGTTTGGTTTCCGCCACCAAGCTTTCAACCATGAACCAGGTGAAGGCGTTTTTCCAATGGTTGGCCAATGAGGGGCATTTGAAAACCGTGGCCCAGAAACGAGCCATCGGCCTATTGCGTTTAAGCCGAAAAGATACTCGCGCCGGGCAGGCTTCACGACCCAAGAAATTTGCAAGCATTGCCGAGTTCAAGCAGATCATCGCCAACATGCCCAATAAAACGCCTACAGAGCGCCGTAATCGCGCCCTGATCGCCTTTACGGCCCTTTCCGGGGCTAGGGACGGCGCAATCATTACCATGCAGGTAAAACACATTGATTTTGACAAGCGCGAGATCATGCAACACCCGGATGAGGTGAATACCAAAAACAGCAAACTTATCGTCACATGGTTTTTCACTGTGGGAGAGGAGATCGAAAACGCAGTGCGTGACTATGTGATCTATTTGCGCGAAGAATTGGGGTTTTGTGATGACGATCCGCTATTTCCCAAAACCCGGATGGGGCAGGATGAAAACGATTGCTTTGTTTGGGAGGGGCTGACCAAAGAACATTGGGCCAATGCAGGGCCGGTGCGTAAAATATTCAAGCAAGCCTTCACGGCGGCGGGGCTCACATATCGCTCGCCGCACCGCATCCGCAATACGCTGATGGCCCAGGCCTTTGATTTGGGCTTGAGCGGCAGGGAGCTGAAAGCCTGGAGTCAGAACCTTGGCCATGAGCATTTACTGACTAGCCTGAACAGCTATGCCAAGCTATCGCATGAAGAACAGCGCCGGGCCATTCTGGGCATTAGTGAAAAGACAGATGACAAAAACAGGCCCGCCACACTTGCGGAAATCAAAGCGCTGCTGGTGGCAAAGGGCCTCTAAACCCGCACTTTATGCCAAGTTCAAAAACAAGGAATATATTGACTCCAATACATGCAGGGCAGAAAACAACTTAAGATATATTAGAGGGCTCTATGGTCAAAACTGACAAAAAACTGCAATCGATTGAAAAGCAAATGTGGGCCGCTGCCGACAAATTGCGCAAGAACATTGACGCGGCAGAATACAAGCATGTGGTGCTGGGGCTGATTTTCCTTAAATACATATCGGATGCCTTTGAGGCTTTGTACGAAAAACTAAGCGCAGGAGAGGGCGAGTACGCTGATGCCGACCCCGAAGACAAGGATGAATACAAGGCTGAAAACGTCTTCTTTGTGCCACCCTCTGCGCGTTGGAAATTTTTGCAAAGTCACGCCAAGCAACCGACCATAGGCAAGACGGTAGACGATGCCATGGATGCCATCGAGCGCGAAAACGCGTCATTGCGCAATGTGCTGCCCAAGGTCTATGCGCGGGGCAATCTCGACCCGACTAATCTAGGCGGTCTGATTGATCTGGTCAGCAATATTGCCATGGACAAGGCCAAAGCACGCAGCGCCGACACGCTGGGCCATGTGTTTGAATATTTCCTGGGCGAATTTGCCCTGGCCGAAGGCAAAAAAGGCGGGCAGTTTTACACGCCGCGCTCTGTGGTTGAAATGCTGGTCGGCATGTTACAGCCCTATAAAGGTCGGGTCTTTGACCCCTGCTGCGGCTCCAGCGGCCTGATCGTGCAATCAGAGGAATTTGTCGAGGCCCATCAAGGCAGGATCAACGATATTTCGGTTTACGGGCAGGAAAGTAACCAGACCACATGGCGGCTGTCCAAAATGAATTTGGCCATTCGCGGCATCGATAGCAGCCAGATCAAATGGAACAATGAAGGCTCGTTCCTGAATGATGCCCACAAGGATTTGAAAGCTGATTACGTCATCGCCAATCCGCCCTTTAACGACAGTGATTGGGGCGGCGAGACGCTGCGGGGCGATGCCCGCTGGAAATTGGGCGACCCGCCCACGGGCAATGCCAATTATGCCTGGATACAGCATTTTCTCTATCACCTTGCGCCCGACGGCAAGGCCGGGTTTGTGCTCTCCAAGGGGGCGCTGACCACCAAATCCGGTGGCGAGTGGGAAATCAGAAAGGCCCTGATCGAGGCGCATCTGGTCGACTGCATCGTCAATCTGCCGGCCAAATTGTTCCTCAATACCCAGATACCCGCCAGCCTGTGGTTTCTCACCCGTGGCAAAACCCGCCGCCAGGACGAAATTCTGTTTATTGATGCGCGCCATCACGGCCATCTGATCAACCGCCGCACGCTGGAATTTTCCGAAGATGACATAGCCGAGATCACCGGCACCTATCACGCCTGGGCAGACCCGGACGGCGACTATGAAGACGTCAAAGGCTATTGCCATTCGGCTAGCTTGGAGCGCGTGCGCGAACTGGATTACGTGCTCACCCCGGGTCGCTATGTGGGCTTGGCGCAAGTCGAGGATGATTTTGATTTTGCCGAGCGGTTTGCCAGCTTGAAAGCCGAGTTTGAGGGGCAGTTGGTTGAGGAAACGAAGCTGAATGCGCTGATTGCCGAGAATTTGGCCAAGGTGAAATTATAGTGAGAGAAATTGCGCTATCTGACACCACAAAATTTATTGTAGATAATCGGGGTAAAACGGTACCGATAGTGGATGATGGCATACAGTTAATCGCTACCAATTGTATAAACAATGACAATTTATACCCAGTGTATGAAAATGTCCGCTTCATTTCTGAAGAGACGTATGAAAATTGGTTTAGAGCTCATCCTATCCCAAATGATATAATTTTGACGTTAAAAGGTAGCCAAAATGGCGCCGTTTGTCTTGTCCCTGATCCGGTTGATTTCGTAATTGCCCAAGATATGGTGGCGCTCAGAGCAGATGAAAAAATAATTTCCCCGTACTATTTATTTGCTGCACTACGCTCAACATATGTTCAATTTCAAATAAAAAACTTAGATGTAAGTGGAATCATTCCTCACTTGAAAAAGGGGGATTTCTCTCAATTATTTTTACCATACCCTGAAATTGGCATTCGCAATTTTATTGGCGATATTTATTTCAATATGAGTAGAAAGATCGACCTGCTGCACCGCCAGAACAAAACCCTGGAAGCCCTCGCCGAAACCCTCTTCCGCCAATGGTTCATAGAAGAGGCGCAGGATGATTGGGAGGAAAAACAACTTGATGAAATTGCAACATTCTTGAATGGTCTTGCTTGCCAAAAATTCCCGCCGAAAAACAGGGTGAACCGGCTGCCTGTATTAAAAATAAAAGACTTGAAAAGCGGTCTATCCGATAGCTCCGATTGGGCAACCAACGAAGTTGATCAGAAATATATTGTTGAAAATGGTGACGTAATTTTTTCCTGGTCGGCAAGCCTGATAGTTAAAGTATGGGATGGGGAAAAATGCGTTTTGAACCAGCATTTGTTTAAAGTCACATCAGACAAGTATCCAAAATGGTTCATTTACCTCTGGACCAAGTATCACCTCGCAAGGTTTATCGCCATCGCAGAAACCAAGGCAACAACGATGGGGCACATCAGGCGAAACGATTTGGCTGGTGCGAAAGTTCGTGTTCCATCTAAGTCCGGCATGAAAGATTTTGATAAGATTTTTGGCCCACTGATCGACAAACTCATCGCCAACAATTTGCAGATCAAAACTTTGACAAAAACAAGAGATACTCTGCTACCAAAATTGATGTCGGGCGCGGTGCGGGTGCGCTATGAAGGCTCAAGCGAATGAGCAGGAATCTGTGCCGTCATTTTCTGCAACAGGCCGAACTGGTCTGGCGGGCTATTGAAGATGCCGACAAATTTAAGCTTGCATTTGGCGAGGAAACCATAACCGAAACCCTGCTTTTGGAACTGAGAAGGCGCTATAAAAAAAATATCCGCGTGGATTCTTTCGATAAATTTGAAGAAAGCAACAACGGCGCTGATTGGGAATGGTGGTTCGGCCATGGCACTTCGTGGATTGGCATGCGGGTGCAGGCAAAGCGGATAAAACTGCCCGAGGAAAAATTCGCCAGCCTTTTTTATCAGGGCAAGAATGCCACACAGTTACAGATCGAAAATTTGATTGCAGAAGCCAAATCCGCTCGACTCATCCCTGTCTATTGTTTTTACACCCACAGCAAGAAACTGCCTGCCATCGGCTCTCGCTATTTTCATTGTTATAGAGGCTGGAACGGGCCGTTTCATGCTTACGGGTGCATGATCGCCCATGCTGAAACCATTCTTTACAAAGGTTCAATGAATCTTTCTGACATAGTGCCCATCAGTTTTCCCTGGCACTGTCTAGTTTGTGAATGTCAGTATGATAAACTGTCGGCATTTCCACCATTTGATACAGCTCAAAATATTTATGATTTACTCAAGCGGACAAGTTCGTTGGCGGATGAAAGAGAAGATCGTGATCCCGATTTCCAGCCAGAAATATTTGAGCCACGCTCTGAACTGCCAGAGCATATGCAGATGTTGTATCGCGATATTGCACAATCCGATGATATGCTAAGGCGTCACGCCGAAGAATGGGATTTGGGCGGCCTCATGCTGATCGATACGGGCGGGCGTCATTAATGACCAAAATCACCGAATCCGCGATTGAAGACTTTGCCATCACGCTGCTGGAGGCCGAAGGCTATTCTTATGTCTATGGCCCCGACATGGCCCCGGACGGGGACGCGCCGGAACGGGCCGGGTTTGAGGATGTGGTGTTGCTGGAGCGCTTGCGCCGGGCGGTAAAACGGATCAATCCGGGGATTGCCGCCCCCCAGCGCGAGGCGGCCATCCGCCAGCTCTTGCGCCTGAATGCGCCGGAGCTGATCGCCAACAATGAGGCGTTTCACCGCCTGCTCACCGAGGGGGTGAATGTCAGCGTGTCCAAAGCCGGGCAGACGCGCGGCGATTATGTCGCCCTGGTGGATTTTGAGAACCCGGACAACAACGAGTTTCTGGTGGTCAACCAGTTCACCGTGATAGAAGACCATGTGCAAAAACGCCCCGATCTGGTGTTGTTTGTCAACGGCCTGCCGCTGGGGGTGGTGGAGCTGAAAAACCCCGCCGATGAAAAAGCCACCATCACGTCTGCCTTTGCGCAGATCGGCACCTATAAACAGGCCATCCCGTCGCTGTTTGTCTTTAACGAGGTGTGCGTGATCTCGGACGGGCTGGAGGCCAAGGCCGGGTCTGTTTCTGCCGAATTACCGCGCTATATGCGCTGGAAAACCACGGACGGGACCAGCGAAGCCTCGCCTTTGGTCGGGCAGATGGAAACCCTGATCAAGGGCATGTTGAACAAGCAAACCTTTCTTGATCTGGTGCGCCATTTCAACGTGTTTGAAAAAACCAGCCGGGAAGACCCAAAAACCGGGATTATCTCGATCTCGACCGTCAAGAAGATGGCGTCCTATCACCAATACTATGCGGTCAACCGGGCGGTGGCCTCCACTTTGCGAGCTTCGGGTCTTTTAGCGCCAAAAACAGATACCGGCAGCATGGCCGAAGCGCCGGAGGAATTCGGCCTGCCCAGCACCACGGGCAAGCCCGCACGCGACCGCAAGGGCGGCGTGATCTGGCATACCCAGGGTTCGGGCAAATCGCTCTCTATGGTGTTCTATGCAGGCAAGATCGTGCTGGCCATGGACAACCCGACCATTTTGGTCATTACCGACCGCAACGATCTGGACGATCAGCTGTTTGATACCTTTGCCGCCTCCCGGCAATTGCTGCGCCAGGACCCGGTGCAGGCCAAAAGCCGCGATGATTTGAAAGAGCTGTTGTCGGTTGCCTCTGGCGGCATTGTGTTTGCCACTATCCAGAAATTCCAGCCAGAGAGCGGCAATGTCTTTGACACCCTGTCGGAGCGCGAAAACATCATCGTGCTGGCTGATGAGGCCCACCGCACCCAATACGGCTTTAAGGCAAAAACCATTGATGCCAAAGACGGCAAGGGCAAGGTGATTGGCAAGAAAACCGTTTACGGCTTTGCCAAATACATGCGCGATGCCCTGCCCAATGCCACCTATCTTGGCTTTACCGGCACCCCCATTGAAGCGGGCGATGTGAACACCCAAAAGATTTTTGGGGAGTATGTGGACGTTTACGACATCAGCCAAGCGGTGGAGGACGGGGCCACCGTGCCGATTTATTATGAAAGCCGTCTGGCCAAAATCCGGCTGACCGAGGAAGGCAAAAAACTGGTCAAAGAACTGGATGACGAACTGGTCGACGAAGACCTGACTAATGACCAAAAATCGCTGGCCAAGTGGACGCAACTGGAAGCACTGATCGGCGCAGAAGACCGGGTGAAGCGGGTTGCAAAAGACATTGTCGCCCACTTTGAACTGCGCCGCGAAGTTAATAATGGCGGCAAAGCCATGGTGGTTGCCATGTCCCGGCGCATTGCTGCTGATCTCTATAAAGAAATCATCGCCTTAAAACCCGAATGGCATAATGATGACCTCACCAAGGGTGCCATCAAGGTTGTGATGACAGCGGCTTCATCCGATGGCCCGGAAATATCCAAACACCACACCTCGAAAAGCCAGCGCCGGGCGCTTGCCGACCGTATGCGCGACCCGGACGATAGCTTAAAACTGGTCATTGTGCGCGATATGTGGCTGACCGGATTTGATGCGCCCTGTCTGCATACCCTTTACATCGACAAGCCGATGAAGGGGCACAATCTGATGCAGGCCATTGCTCGTGTGAACCGGGTCTATGGCGACAAAAAAGGCGGGCTGATTGTTGATTATCTGGGCATTGCCCATGACCTGAAAAAAGCGCTTTCAACCTATACCAAAGGCGGTGGCAAGGGCGATCCGACCATAGCCCAGGACAAAGCCGTTGCTGCCATGCTGGAAAAACTGGAAATCGTCTCGCAAATGTTTCACGGCTTTGCCTATGAGGAATATTTTACAGCCGATACCGGGCAAAAACTGTCAATTATTCTTGCCGCCGAAGACCACATTCTGGGCCTGGAGAATGGAAAAACCAGATTTGTAAACGAGGTTGCCGCACTGTCCGGGGTTTTCTCCATCGCCATTCCCCATGAACAGGCGATGGACGTCAAGGAGGAAGTGGCCTTTTTTCAGACAGTCAAAGCGCGGTTAGCCAAATTTGACGCTACTGGCACCTCTCGAACCAATGAGGAACTGGAAACCGCCATCCGGCAAACCATTGACCAAGCGCTGGTTAGTGAAAAGGTCATCGACATATTTGATGCCGCCGGGATCAAGAAACCGGACATTTCAATTTTGTCTGATGAGTTCCTGGCCGATGTCAAAAATATGAAACATCAAAACGTGGCGCTGGAATTGTTGAAACGGTTGTTGAACGGCGATATTAAGGCACGCGCCAAGACAAATTTGATACAGAGCAAGTCTCTGATGGAAATGTTAGAAGACTCAATAAAACGCTACCACAACAAGATCATCACCGCTGCCGAGTTTATGGAAGAGCTGATCAGTCATAGCAAAACCATGCGCGACATGGACAAGGAGCCAGAAGAACTGGGCCTGACCCCGATTGAGTATGCTTTTTATACGGCAGTTGCCGACAATGGCAGCGCTCGCGAACTTATGGGTAAAGAGCAATTGCGGGAATTGGCCATTGTCCTGTTTGAAAAGGTCCGGGAAAATGCCTCTATCGACTGGACCATCAAGGAAAGCGTCCGGGCGAAATTAAAAGTCATTATCAAGCGCACCCTTCGCAAATACGGCTACCCGCCTGATATGCAACTTCTGGCGACGGAAACCGTACTGGAGCAAGCCAAACTTATCGCCGATGAATTGACCAAGGACAGCGTGGGATGAGATGAGCGACCTTGAAGCGCAATTTGATCAAGCCATGATGGAAATCTACTATCGTGCAAAGTCAGAGTGCAATTACGTGCCTTCTATATTCTTTAACATGTTGAACCAATATCGTGGGGTGGTGACTGCCAAGCGGTTGATAAATGCAACGAATGTATCCGACGGATATACAAAGCTTTATGACCTCAAGCGATTGGATTTAACTGTTGAGGCAGTGGTTTTCGAAAATACTAAGTGGCACGAATTATTTTCGACAGAAGAAATTGAGAAATGCCGTAAAAGACTTGCAGATTACCGGTATAAGTTCAAAGCTTGATGGCATATGAGAATGGATGTAAAATGTAGCTACTCTTGAACAGTCCTTTATATTATTTTCCATGAAGGTATGGAAAGGAAAGCTCTATTTGGGGGTATAATTGGGGGTATATTGAAAACTACATTATTTTTAATACAAGATAATCAAAGAGTTAATGATAAAGTATGATGCCTCTCCTGGCACCATTTTCATCTAGGCACTCAAACTTAGAACCAGTTTTACGCTGTCCAACTGGCCCCTCAGCGTACTTCGATAAAAATTGATAGGACCGTATACTCGGATACGCTTGTGGGCCCACTTAGACGCTATCGATTTTACCTCCGTTTGCACACCCCGTTTTAATAGGCCTCCAAGGGCTGTATGTGCGATCAGTGGTTCTAAGTCTTTTTATTCGAAATTTTCTCCTCTAAGCAGCAGCGAGTAGATTGTTGCTACCTAGACATAAGCAAATAACTAATATAGAACAATTCATGAACAATAATTTTTCTTGGATTTGTGTTATTAATACGAGATAATAAAATGGCTTTACCAAATTCCTACACATTAAAAGTGGGGGCAATCACTGCGTATTTTGATGCATTGCTAAATGCAGAAGCTCCAGAAAGGTTTTCTATTAAATTTTTAGAAGGGCTTGGATTCAAAAGCACTAATGATCGGCTACTAATTGGTATTCTTAAAGAATTAGGCTTTCTAAATGCTGATGGAGCTCCTCAAGATAGATATTTTCAATTTTTAGACAAAAGTAAATCTGCAAAAATTGTTGCGGAAGGTATTCGCGAAGCATATTCAGATTTGTTTGCCGTAAACAAAAATGCTTACGAACTTGATGCAAACTCAGCCTACGATAAATTAAGGACGTTGTATCGAGGAGAAAAAAAAGACTCTGTGATTAAGAATATATCAAAAACATTTACTGGATTGTGTGCTTATGCAGATTTTAGTCAATCGACACAAAACTCAGATGAAGCAACGGAGCCCTTAAAAGAAAAATCAGAAGAAATAAAAGGCGTTGATGGCGGCAAACCTGCGCAAAATCCTCTAAATCCTGACAAACGTTCACTCAGCATGAGTTCTTTACAATATCATATCAATATCGTGCTTCCAGAAACGCGTGATTCCGCAGTCTATGATGCGATATTTAAGAGTTTAAGAGATCATCTTGGATAATAAGCTCAGCGATCTCTACCCTTTTGTTTATAAAGGATTGTTAACCGAAGAAAGTTTGGACAAAGCTGGGCGCGCCACGAAACATAGTTTTGGGGATACGGAAGCTTCACTAATCATCAGCAAACTTTCGTATGAAATGCTTGATGAAGAAGCAATTGCCATAGCTCGAAGAATGGCGCTAGTTTATACGGCTATTCACGCATTTGAAAACATAGTTAGAGACTATGTGAAAACTGCAATGTCTGAAAAACATGCAGAAACTTGGTGGGAAAAAGTTCCCACCAAAATCAATAGCAGAGTAAAAACCCGCATGGATGACGATGAAAAATTTAAATGGCATGGAACTCGAGGTCGCGCTCAAATTGAGTATTGTGATTTTGGCGACTTGTCTTCGATCATTGTAGTAAATTGGGATGTGTTTGAGCTAACTCTTCATGACTTAGAGTGGGTAAAATCTGTACTCGGTGTGCTGGAGCGTTCAAGAAATATCGTGATGCATGGTGGTGTTTTGGCAATTCAAGATATTGAACGAATTGGCGGAAATATTCGAGATTGGGTTCGTCAAGTAGGATAAATAATTCTAATGTCAATTCCTACGCCCAACGGATTCACAAGCTAAATTTGATGATGGCTTTCTATTTAGAGGTGAGCAACGGATTATAGTTTGGGGAGTACAACTTCCCAACGCTTCAAATCTTCCCAAAACTGGTTCGAGATATCCGTGTCTAGGTGCCCCATTTTACATCTCGCGGCGAAGTGCTTTGCATCCGCCTCTGATGGGGCGACAAACGGTTGCCGGGGCGCAGTTGCGCCCTTTGGTGGGGTTTGAAGTTTCGCTGCTTCTCCCCGTCACCATTTTTTCCTGTGTAATTGCGGCGACAAGTCTCGCTAAACTGCTCCACCAGTGCGCCCACGGTTGCAGCTCTGGCCCGACACGGCTAGAAGGCGTCTATTCCAGTAAAGGCAATGAGACGCGACCATGACCATTACCCTGCACAAAAATGATTTACCGGCGGATGTTTCCTTTGGCGACAGCGTGGCGGTGGATACTGAAACCCTGGGCCTGTCGCTGACCCGCGACCCCTTGTGTCTGGTACAGCTCAGCGCCGGAGATGGGAATGCGCATCTGGTGCAGATGGATCGCGCCACCTATGACTGCCCGAATTTAAAGGCCGTGCTGGGTGATCCGGGTGTGCAGAAAATATTTCATTTTGCCCGTTTTGATGTGGCCATGGTGAAAACATATCTGGGGGTCACCATGACCCCGCTTTATTGCACCAAAATCGCTTCTAAGCTGGTGCGGACCTATACGGACCGCCATGGCTTGAAAGACCTGACCCGGGAGCTGATTGGCAAGGATATGTCAAAGCAGCAGCAAAGCTCGGATTGGGGCGCGGACACGCTGAGCCAGGCCCAACAGGCCTATGCGGCCTCTGATGTGCTTTACTTGCATCAATTACGCGACAAGCTGAACATAATGCTGGAACGCGAAGGGCGGATGGAACTGGCGCAGGCCTGTTTTGATTTTCTGCCAACCCGCTGTGCGCTGGATCTTGCGGGTTGGGCGGAAACAGATATTTTTGCCCACGCTTAACTTTTTTGCATCCAGACTCATTCTTATACTCAGACTGGGAACCAAAAGAGGCCTGAAAATTGCCGTGATCACCGCTTTTAATGGCCCCTGCATTGCGTTGAGGCGTTGGAGACTTGCCGTTTGGCCGCTATGATTCAAAAAAACGGGGCAAATCATTACTAAAGCAGATAGCAATATGAGTGCAGATTCAGGATCGGTAAGGCAGCGAAGCGAGTTAAGCTGGGAACCGCGCCGCCGCATGACGCTGGAGGCGGCGCGCAAGCGCAGTACGGTCATCCGCCTCTTGCGGCTTTCCTTCCTGATCCTTTCTGCCGTTATTATTGGCGTGGTTGCTCTTTATATTATTATTAATGCACTTCACAAAGAAGTGCCGGTTGCACCGCCTCCGGTGGAGGCCGATGGCGAAGTGCGCATGATCAACCCTCGATTTACGGGGCGCGATAATGCGGGCCGGCCCTATGTGGTGATTGCCGATACCGCCACCCGGCGTACCGGCGAGCCGGACACCACCGATCTGGTCAATCCGCGTCTGGATACAGCGCCCGGCTCCGACAGCTCTCAGGTTACGGCGCGGCGCGGGGTCTATCAGGCCAATCTGAAAATACTGAACCTTTATGATCAGGTGCTTTTCACTACCCCCAACGGCTATGAGTATAAAACCGAACATGCACGGTTTTTTATTGATACCGATTCCATAGTGGGCGATGAAGCTGTTGATGGAACTGGCCCCATGGGCAGCGTGCGCGCAGATCGTTATGAAATTATAGATGGTGGGAAAAAAGTGACCTTTGCGGGGAATGTTGTCACCCGTATTAAAAGTCACCGTGACGCTAATGGAGATTCACATGAATAAGGCCTTCATCCGGACCGCAGCCCTTGCCCTATTGGCCAGTACCGCTGCGTTTCCGGCCTTTGCACAGCTTAGCGCCAAGGGCGGTGCCATTATCATTAATTCAGACAAGCTGGAAGTTATTGATGCGCAAAACGAAGCACTCTTTACCGGTCGGGTTGATGCGGTTCAGGACGATGCACGGCTTAGGGCAGACAAGCTGGATGTGTTGTTCGATAAAAAAACGGCCAAAGGCGATGCCGCTAACCAGCCGGGCGCGGGTTGGGGCGATGTAAAAACCATTATTGCCACTGGCAATGTCTATTATGTGACCCCCAAACAGATCGCCAAGGCGGAAAAGGCGGTTTATGATGTAGTCAAGGATCAGGTGGTCATGTCAGGCAATGTGATCGTCACCCAGGGCAAAAACGTGATCCGGGGGAATAAACTGGTTTTGCAAATCAGCACTGGTCGCGCCGTGTTTAACACGATCAAAACTGATGGCACGCCTGCCGGGCGGGTGCGGGCCGCCTTTTTTCCGGCAAAAAAGGAAAAACCAGCCTCCGAAGATCAGGCTAATTGACAACGGTTTTATGGTGGGCCTTCACGCATCCTTAAGCCTGATAAGCCCTAATGGAAAAGGCGCAATGATGCGCAAAGCGACACATATGGAAACGTGCGAATGCAAGACCATTTGATCCCCGAAGATGGCCTCTATGTTGATGGGATTGGTAAATCCTTTCGCAAACGTCCCGTCGTCAAAGGCGTATCCCTGTCATTGGGGCGCGGTGAGGTTGTCGGGCTTTTGGGCCCTAACGGTGCTGGCAAAACCACTTGCTTTTATATGATCACCGGCCTGATTGCGGCCGATTATGGCCGCATCATGCTGGATGGCCAGGATATTACGGCCCTGCCCATGTATCAGCGCGCCCGACTGGGCCTTGGCTATCTGCCACAGGAAACCTCGATATTTCGTGGCCTGACGGTGGAACAGAATATTCGCGGTGTGGTCGAACTGGCGGTAAAGGATAAAGCCCAGCGCAATGAAATGGTCGAGGCCTTGCTGGCCGAATTGCATATTGAACATTTGCGCAAATCGCCCGCTTTGGCGCTTTCCGGCGGGGAACGTCGTCGGGTAGAGATCGCCCGGGCGCTGGCCACCAAGCCGTCTTTCATCCTGCTCGATGAGCCTTTTGCGGGGATTGACCCGCTGGCCATTGCCGATATTCGCGAGCTGATCAAGTTTCTCAGCCGGCGCGGCATTGGCATTCTGATCACCGATCACAATGTCCGCGAAACGCTTGAAATCGTGACCCGGGCGTCCATTATTTATGATGGTGAAGTGCTGTTCGAGGGCAACCCGGACGAAATTTTATCAAACCCTGATGTACGTCGCGTATATCTGGGCGACAGCTTTATCTAGGAGACGTTGCAATGGCGCTGGGGCAAAGGCTGGAAGTCAGGCAGGGACAATCCCTGGTGATGACTCCGCAATTGCAGCAGGCGATCAAATTGCTGCAAATGTCCAATTTCGAGCTGAGCGCCTATGTTGAGGACGAGCTGTTGCGCAACCCATTGCTGGAACGCAATMAGGGCGAGGGGCAAGACAGCGATACCCCGGACCCACAGAACGCTGATGCCCAGGATGGCAGCCTGGGCGAGGTATCCATTGATACTGAATCCACCGCCTCYACCAGCGCCGCCGCCGATGCCGTGGATGCAGATTTTGAATCCACCTATGCCACCAGCCGAGAAGATGCCGGCGAGCAATCTCCACGTGCCTCGGACCGCATTCACAGCCTTTCTGGCGGTGGCGGCGGTAATGCGGGCGGCGATAGTATTTCTACCATTATCGAACAAACCGCCACCCGCGATGTGACGCTGGTCGAGCATTTGTCCGAGCAATTGGCGCTGACCACTCTGGACCCCAARGATCGCCTGATGGCGGCGGCCCTGATTGCCATGGTCGATGATGATGGCTATTTGCGCATCAATATTGGCGAGGAGGCAACGCGGCTGGGGGTGCCAACGGCACGTCTGGAAAGTATTCTGCAAACCTTGCAAACCTTTGAACCCACCGGCGTTTGCGCCAGGGATTTGCCCGAATGTCTGGCCCTGCAACTGATTGAGCGGAATCGTTATGACCCGGCCATGCAGGCGATGATTGATAATCTGGATCTGCTGGCCCGTCATGACATGGATGCCATGAAGGAATGCTGCGGCATCGATGCCGAGGATCTGGTGGACATGGTCGGCGAAATTCGCGCCTTGACCCCCAAGCCGGGACAGGCCTTTGGCGGTGAAGAAGCCGTTGTGATGGTACCCGATGTTATTGTCGGGGAGCGCCCCGATGGCGGCTGGACAGTGGAGTTGAATACCGAAACTCTGCCCAGAGTTTTGGTCAACTCGCGCTATTACGCCGAGGTCAATGCCTCTTTGCGCAATGAAGAGGAAAAGACCTTCATTTCCGAATGCCACCAGAATGCCAGCTGGCTGGTGAAAAGCCTGGACCAGCGCGCGCGCACTATTTTGAAAGTTTCGCGCGAACTGGTGCGCCAACAGGATGGCTTTCTGGCCCATGGCATAGAGCATTTGCGCCCTTTGAACCTGCGCACCGTGGCTGATGCCATTGAAATGCACGAATCCACGGTTAGCCGGGTCACGTCCAACAAATTTATCCAGACGCCGCGCGGCCTGTTCGAGCTGAAATACTTTTTCACCGCCGCCATTGCTTCGGTGGATGGCGGCGAAGCGCATTCGGCAGAGGCAGTGCGCCACCGCATTAAAAACCTTATCGAACATGAAACCCTGGCCGAGGTGCTCTCGGATGACCGGATCGTTGACATGCTGGCCGAAGCTGGCATCGATATCGCCCGGCGCACTGTGGCAAAATACCGCGAGGCATTGCACATTCCGTCTTCTGTGCAAAGACGGCGAATTCTGAAGCAAAGTATTTGAAATTACAAAAAGAATTCTTACATCTTTAGGTAAGAAACCCGGCGGTGTAATTTGCCGGCTTCTTTGAAACTGCGCCCCGGTCTGATAGACTGTTACTGTGGGGTGCAGCTTCATCTGCAGGACCAATTAAAAGGAGTAATGTGATGATCATTCAAGTAGTAAACAAAGGAATTGATGTCAGCGAAGCTCTGCGTACGCGCATTACCGAGCGGGTCAATGAAGGGGTGGAAAAGTACTTTAATCGCCCGTCCGAAGCCTTTGTTGTGATTACCCGTGATGGCAAGGGTTTTCGCGTTGATTGTTCATTGCATCTACCTTCTGGTGCGGTTTTGCATACCCACGGCCAGTCTGCCGGTGATGCCTATGCGGCAGCCGATGAGGCGATCGTAAAACTGGAAAAACGCCTCAGGCGATATAAACGTAAACTACGCAATCATCACAAAGGCAATAAAGGCGAACTGCCTGCCGAAGAGGCTCCGCTTTATGTGCTGGAGGCCGGACGAAATGCCGTTAGGTCACTGGAAGAAAATGACGAAGATGAAGTTGAAGGCCATGACGAGGATGAGGAACCGGCAGAAACCGTCATTATTGCCGARAATACTGCAGAACTGCGCACAATGAGCGTCTCTATGGCGGTGATGGAAATGGATACAACTGATGCGCCGATGCTGCTGTTTCGTAATCTTGCGCATGGCTCGCTAAATGCTGTATACCGCCGTCCCGATGGGCATATCGGGTGGTTGAACCCGGGGCAGGAACAGGCCTGACCGTTTTGCTCATCACGAGTTTGTTCCAGTAAAGCACTGACTATAATGGCATTGGTGAGGCCGCAGGGCCGCAGGGCCGTGTGCCAGCATTGAAAGTATACGATGACACTTCAGGACATATTGAAAAACGGCACCGTTGTGTCCGGCTTGCGTCCGACCAGCAAAAAACAGGCGCTGCATCTGGTTGCCAGCCGTGCGGSGACYAGGCTGGGCCTGGATGCTGCCGATCTGCACAAAGCCATTTTAGAGCGTGAGCGCCTGGGTTCCACTGGTGTGGGCGGCGGCGTGGGCATTCCCCATGCACGTTGCGCAGGCCTGGACAAGATCACCGGATTTTTTTTCCGACTGGAAAACGGGGTCGACTTTGATGCTATTGATGATGCCCCGGTGGAYCTGATTTTTCTGCTGCTGGCTCCCGACGCAAACGGGGCAACACATTTACGGGCGCTGGCACAGGTATCGCGAGTGCTAAGACGCCCGGAAATGCGGCAGAAAATCCGCAACGCTCCTGATGAGGATGCGATTATGGCACTGCTTTGTGGTGAGCAACGAAGCGATGCGGCTTAATTCCTGACATAACGCACAATAAAAAACGCCCTGTGTAGATAACAGGGCGTTTTTTATGCGATCAGTACGAAGAGATCAGTCGAACATATTGTCAATGGCGTCCTGACCCAGTTCCTCATCAGAAATATCACCATCAAAAAGCGCATCAATGGCGTTTTGCCCGGTGGCGGGGCCATCGATCTGTGGACCGTTGAGCAGATTATCCTGCCGCCATTGATCCTTTTCGCTTTCTGTCTCTTCAGCATCCAGAACCCCCATCACGGATGAAAAGCGTGCGACACGTTCTTCAATATGGGTCAGCGTGCTGACAACCTTGGATACCCGTTGACCGGTAATGTCCTGAAACGAACAGGCTTCGATCATGCCCATCATTTTTTCATCGACCTGGGCCTTGTAATTCTCAAGATTATCCGGTTTCAGCTCCATAATGCCCTCAGCCAGGGTCATAATGGTTTCGGTGGCGGTTTCAGTATCATTGACCACCGCTTCCAGTTCGGCACCGGCTGTTGGTAGCCGCGATTCCCGAATATCATTGGGCCGAAGGGCTGCAATTTCATCACGAGTACGGGCGATATACTGGCCAATGTGCATAAATTCACTATGGATTGAGCTATCCAGCGAACCGAAAAACAACTTCATGGAATCCACGAGGTTTTCAGCCAGACTGAGCACCTCCATCAGGCGCGGATCTTCCAGATCTGCTGCCTTGATGTCATCAAGGGCCCCCCTGATCTTGGCGGCTACGTCAGTTGCGGGCATGATTATACTCCAAAAAAACCTAGAAATCACCGATTACAGAAGCGATTTTCATTTTAAGCGTGGCTGCATTAAACGGCTTAACAATATAATTGTTTACGCCGGCCCGCTTTGCCGCAATGACGTTTTCGGTTTTGGATTCTGCCGTGATCATAATAAACGGCGTTCCTTTGAGCTTTTCATCCCCACGAACGTGCTTCAGCAGTTCATACCCGGTCATTGGCTCCATATTCCAGTCGGAAATCACCAGGCCAAATCCGGCACCACTTCGCATTTTCTGATAGGCCTCTTCGCCATCGGCGGCCTCATCAACGTTATCAAATCCCAGCTGTTTCAGAAGATTTCGGATGATACGAATCATCGTCTTATAATCATCAACCACCAAGATGGGCATTGCCATATCGACAGCCATTCTTCACTCCATTCACCACTGCCCTTCGGGGCGTTTTTCCTGTTGCCGTCTTTAGTGCGGCGAGGATTAAGATAAACAAGCATTGTGAAGACGGGGTTAAAACAAAGACGAAAAATCCATGGTTTGCACATTCGCACCAAATTGTGATGTTGGCTTTGATGCCCGGAGCCGTTAGCTTGCGTCCCCGAGTATTCATTATTAATGGATGGTATGAATGAGTTCCGACCCAAGACATGGTTATTATCTTGAAGACATGAAAATTGGCATGTTCCATGAAGTCTCCCACACGGTCACCGCAAAAAATGTGGATGATTTTGCCAGAATTTGCGGTGATTATAATCCCATCCACATGGACGAGGACTATGCAGCCAAAACGCCCTTTGGCGGCCGCATTGCCCATGGTGCGCTGACGGCCTCCTATATTTCAGCTATTCTGGGCAATGACTTGCCGGGTCCGGGGGCTATCTTTATGACGCTGGAATTAAAATTCCGCGCCCCGGTGCGCATTGGTGATACTGTGGTGGCCCGTGCCGAAGTGGTCGAGATCAATGACCGGCGTGGCAAAGTGGCCATGAAGGTGCAGTGTTCGGTGGGTGATAAAGTTGTGGTCAAAGGCATGGCGGGCGTGATGGTAGAAAAAAGACCTGTGGACTGAAATAATGCAGATTTTTGACCAGTATACGAATATTCCAAAAATGGCGCGGGGCGCGGCTATTGCCATGGGCAATTTTGATGGCGTCCACCGGGGGCACCAATTGGTCATCAAAAGTGCGGCCAAGGCAGCGCAAAAACTGAATGCTCCTCTGGGGGTGGCGGTGTTCAAACCCCATCCAAGGCAGTTCTTTCAACCCGGCGTCGCGCCAGAGCATGTGCAAAGCGATGCGGCCAGAGCCAAAACCTTAGAGGCACTGGGCGTAGAGTTTTTGTTTGTATTGCCGTTTGATCGCACCATGAGCCTGATGGGTGATGAAACTTTTGTGCGTGATGTGTTGGTGAAGGGGCTGGGCATTGCCCATGTCAGCGTTGGCGCAGATTTTCATTATGGCCGCGACCGGGTGGGCGATACCGCTTCTCTGGCGCGCTTTGGCAAGACCTATGACTTTGGTGTGGATATTGTCGGCCTTGAAGGTGAAGCCGAGGAAAAATTTTCATCCAGTGCCATACGGGCGGCGCTCAAAGCCGGAGAGCCGGAAAAAGCCGCCAGAATTCTGGGCCGTCCCTGGACTATGGAAGGGCTGGTCATTCGCGGTCAACAACGTGGCCGCACCATCGGCGTGCCGACGGCAAACCTGTCTATGAATGATTATGTGCGTCCGCGTTTTGGTGTTTATGCTGGGCGGGCCCGCATTGACGGGCGCGGCGCGGCGCTGCCCGGGGTGATCAATGTGGGGGTGCGCCCCACGGTGGATGGGGCCGAAGAACGGCTGGAAATTTTTCTTTTTGACTTTGCCGGTGATCTTTATGGACGCACGCTGGAGGTCTCTTTGGAGCACTTTATCCGCGATGAGAAAAAGTTCTCTGGCCTAGAGGCCCTAAAGGTGCAGATTGCCGAAGATATTGAAACCGCACGCACCGGTCTGGAACAGGATAGTGAAGTGAATCGGGAGGTGGACCGCACCGCCTGATCCTGATAGACGGTTGCCAAGATTGAGGGTCCATTATGATATACAGAATCACGCGAATTATATAGCCGGACCATCGCCGACAAAGGTGGTGGCACCGGCCGTGCAAACCCGCTATTCCCTCTGCATAATTCTAATATGAAGGTCCGCCATGACCGAAGACGCCAACAAGCGCGATTACCGCGAAACCCTGTTTTTGCCTAAAACCGATTTTCCCATGCGAGCCGGTCTGCCCAAGGCCGAGCCTAAATGGCTGGAGCGCTGGGAAAAACTGGATATTTATGGCCAATTGCGTGCCGCCGCCAAAGGGCGCAAACAATATGTGCTGCACGATGGCCCGCCCTATGCCAACGGACACTTGCACCTGGGCACGGCAATGCAAAAAGTGCTGAAAGACTTTGTGGTGCGCTCACACCAGATGATGGGTTATGACGCGCCTTATGTGCCCGGCTGGGATTGCCATGGCCTGCCCATTGAATGGAAAGTCGAAGAGCAATACCGCAAAAAAGGCCGCAATAAGGACGATGTGCCCCGCGCCGAGTTTCGCAAAGAATGCCGCGATTATGCGGCGGGCTGGCTGAACGTACAGCGCGAAGAATTCAAGCGCTTAGGGGTTCAGGGTGAATGGGACAATCCCTATACCACCATGGATTATACCTCCGAAGCGGCCATCGCCGGTGAGTTTTTGAAGTTCGCCGCCTCGGACCAACTTTATCGCGGCTCCAAACCGGTAATGTGGTCCCCGGTCGAACAAACTGCACTGGCCGAAGCCGAAGTGGAATATGCCGATCATGTCAGCACGACCATTTGGGTCAGGTTTCCTGTTTTGGAAAACCTTCTTGGTTATATTGGTGAGAAAGACCCCAAGTTTTTAGATGAAAAAAAATACAAAAAGACAAAGCCATTAGCAAAGAAACTTGCTGGGGCCTCCGTACTCATCTGGACGACAACCCCCTGGACTATCCCCGGCAATCGGGCGATCTCTTATCACCCAAACATTTCCTACGGGCTTTATGAAGTTACGGAAATTGACGACAGTGACTTTACGCCATGGTCCCGCGTTGGCGAAAAACTGATTGTCGCCGAAAGTTTGTGGGAAGCGGTGGCCAAAGCCGCTAAAATCAAGTCGTCAAAAAAAATCGCCACAATCAAAGGTGAAGAATTCGCACACCTTTTATGCGCCCACCCCTTTGCAGGCGAGGGCTATGATTTTGATGTGCCGCTGCTTAGCGGCGATCATGTCACCGAAGAGGCCGGCACTGGCTTTGTGCACACCGCGCCCGGCCATGGCGCCGAAGATTATGATGTCTGGCTGGCGAACGGATACAAGGATATTCCCGAAACCGTCGGCCCGGACGGGGCCTATTACGATCATGTGCCGCTTTTTGCCGGTCTTCAGGTCATTCGCACCACCGGCAAGAAAACCGGCAAGGACGGCCCTGCCAATGCTGCCGTGGTCGAGAAGCTGATTGAGGTCGGCGCGCTTTTGGCCCGTGGCCGGATCGAGCACTCTTATCCCCATTCCTGGCGCTCAAAGGCTCCAGTGATTTTTCGCAATACCCCGCAATGGTTTATTCCCATGGGCGCGGATGATGGCCTGCGCGAAAAGGCCGTGGCCGCCATTGAAAATACGCGCTTTTACCCAAAACGTGGCAAAACTCGCCTGTTATCCATGGTCGAGGGGCGGCCGGACTGGCTGATCTCGCGCCAGCGCGCCTGGGGCGTGCCGCTGACCTTGTTTGTGAAAAAGGGCACGGGCGACTATTTGAAAAACGAGGCGGTGAACGCCCGTATTCTTGAGGCCTTTGCCGCCGAGGGTGCCGATGCCTGGTTTGCCGACAATGCGCAGGAACGCTTTCTTGACGGTCTGGTGGACGATTGGGAGCTTTACGAAAAAGTCGAGGATATTCTCGATGTCTGGTTTGATTCTGGTTGCGCCCATGTGTTCACGCTGGAAAACCGTGAAGGGCTGAAATGGCCTGCAGACCTCTATCTTGAAGGCACTGACCAGCATCGCGGCTGGTTCCAGTCGAGCTTGCTGGAGAGCTGTGGCACGCGGGGCCGCGCCCCTTATGATGCGGTGTTCACCCACGGTTTTGTCATGGCCGATGATGGGCGAAAAATGTCAAAGTCCTTGGGTAATGTGATTGACCCAGCCGACATTGCGCGCACCAATGGTGTGGAAATTTTGCGCCTGTGGGTGGCCTCTTCTGATGTGCAGGACGATATGCGCATGGGGCCTGAGATCCTCAAGGGCGCAGCCGATTCATACCGCAAAGTACGTAACACGCTGCGCTATCTGCTGGGGGCCTTGCAGGGCTTTGATGAGGCCGAGCGCGTTGACCCCAAGGCCATGCCATCGCTGGAACGCCTGATGTTGCACCGTTTATCCGTGATGGATGAGCAAGTGCGCGCCGCCTATGAAGCACTGGACTATAAGCGGGTATTTTCACTCTTGTTTGCCTTTTGTAATGAAGAGCTGTCGGCATTTTATTTCGATATCCGCAAAGATGCGCTCTATTGCGATCCGCTTAGCTCGTCGCGCCGCTTGGCCGCCCGCACGGTGATGGACCTTATTTTCAACCGTCTGGTGATCTGGTTTGCCCCGCTCCTTCCTTTCACCATGGAAGAGGTCTGGCTGACGCGGTTCCCTTCGGAAACAGATTCGGTGCATTTGCATACCTTCCCCGACACACCCAAGAGCTGGCGCGATGAAAAGCTGGCACAGGATTGGACGTTGATAAAAGCAGTTCGTCGTAAAGTGACGAACGATTTGGAGGGGTATAGGCGCGATAAAAGGATTGGGTCCAGTTTGGAGGCCGCCCCAACTATCACATTTTCAAACGATAAAGAAATAAATGCCTTCGAAAGACAATTTGCATCTGACTCAGGACAATCTTTTGAAGAATTTGTCGGGGACATCTTCATTACGAGCCGTGCAATTTTAGAGGTACGGAGCTTGGATGAAATTCAAGCTATAAGAGAAAATAGTGACGAGACAGAGGCAGAGAAAAAAAGTGCTAGGTTGCTGAGCACGGTGGCATCTCCAGTGGAAGGATCTCTACTTGTTTATCAACCGACCCTCTTTGTTTTTAGATCATCAAAAAATCTAGGCTTAGTTAAATGCGCCCGTTCGTGGAAATATTTTGATCCCGCAACGGCAGACCCTGACTTTAAGGACATAACGCCCCGCGATGCGCAGGCGGTGCGGGAATGGGATGCCGCGCATGGCTGAAGCCACTATATCCAGACCCCTTTGGCCCATCGGTCTTGCCCTTGCAGCATTTATCCTGCTGCTGGATCAGCTGTCCAAATACTGGGTGCTGAATATTCTCAAACTGCGTGAACAACCA
>NVVU01000037.1 GCA_002733485.1 Robiginitomaculum sp. | reverse complement strand
GCTGGATCAAGGGCGCCTTGGCACGCTGATCGAGGGGGCCTTTGGGCGAAAATTATCCCCGTCATATTGGGATAATTTGCCGCTGGAGCGGGCGATTGTTTCGGCACAAATGCGCGCCGCCGCCATTTTGACTCCCTTGCCGGGGGCGCTGTATCTGGACAAATTTGCGGTTAATGAAGACGCGCGCGGCGAGGGGCTCGGCGCTGCGGTCTGGGGCGAACTGGTGGCTACCGCGCCGGTATTGTTCTGGCGTTCGCGCCCCGATAATGGCTTTAATGCCTTTTACCATGCCAATGCCCAAGGCTCGGCTCATCAGGGGGATTGGCGGGTGTTTTGGCGCGGTACAGATGACTGGAAGAAAATTGGGCAATATGTTGAAACAATTGCCACTATACCACCATCATTCACTAATCAACCCGGTCAAAAATGATGGGCGATAAAAAGAGCATAGGCATTATCGGTGCGCGTGGGTTTGTCGGCGGTGAACTTCTTAAGCTGATTGCAGTGCATCCGGCGCTGGAACTGGCTTATGCCTCCTCGCGTCAACAGGCGGGCACGAAAATTGAAGGTTTTGATGGCGCAGTGTTTGAAAGCCTGTCCCCGGATGAGGCTGCGGACCGCGCGGCAGATCTGGTGTTTCTGGCGCTGCCAAACGGCGTCGCGGCCCCGTGGGTGGATGTGATCTTGAAGGCCGCACCCAAAACGCGCTTTATCGACATGAGTGCCGATTATCGTTTTGAAGGTGGATGGGCGTATGGCCTGCCGGAACTTAATCGCGAAGCGGTGCGCGGCGCGGCCCTGATTGCCAATCCGGGCTGTTATGCGACGGCGGCGCAGCTGGCCATCGCGCCCATGGTTTTGCGGCTTAGCACCCCGCCAGCGGTATTTGGGGTTTCGGGCTATAGCGGCGCGGGCACCATGCCTTCGCCTAAAAACGACCCCAAAATGCTGAAAGACAATTTCATGCCCTAYGGCTTAAGCGGCCATATGCACGAGCGCGAAATCAGCCATCAATTGGGCATGGCGGTGCATTTTATGCCCCATGTGGCGGCGTTTTTTCGCGGCCTGTCGGTGACGGTAAATCTTGGTTTTGATACCCCTGTAACGGCGGATGAATTACGCGCGCTTTATGCGCAGGCCTATGCGGGCGAGGCCTTCATCACCGTGACCGACGAAGCACCGCAGGTGCGCGATATCGCCAATACGTTTGGCGCGCACGTTGGCGGCTTTGCCCTTGGCGAGGACGGACGGCGCGCGGTGATGGTGTGCGTGCTGGATAATCTGCTAAAAGGCGCGGCTTCGCAAGCCATACAAAATCTCAACCTGTCCTTTGGTTTTGCCGAAAATGATGGGCTGCAAGGGTGAGCCACATGACTTTAACGGGGCTGGACTGGAGCATAATCGGCGTCATTTTGTTGGCGATTATCACCACCGGGCTTTATTTGAGCCGCCGCGCCGCCAAAAGCACGGACAGTTTTTTTCTGGGCGGGCGGTCCATGCCCTGGTGGCTTTTGGGCACTTCCATGGTTGCCACCACCTTTGCCACCGATACGCCCAATCTGGTCACCGGGCTGGTGCGCGAACAGGGCGTCGCCGGCAATTGGGGCTGGTGGGCATTTTTGATCACTGGCATGCTGACTGCCTTTGTTTATGCCAGGCTTTGGCGGCGGCTGGGCATTACCACCGATATCGAATTTTACGAGTTGCGCTATAGCGGCCGTCCGGCGGCGTTTTTACGCGGGCTTAGGGCGGTTTATCTTGGGTTTTTCTTCAATGTGCTGGTGATGGCCAATGTGACGCTGGCGCTGATAAAATATGGCAATGTGCTTTTTGGCATATCGCCGGTTCTGATCGTGCTGGTGGCAGGCGCGGCCACGGTTTTGCTCTGTGCGTCGGGCGGGTTGCTGGGCGTGCTGGTGACCGATTTTTTTCTGTTTATTATCTCCATGGTGGGGGCGATTGCGGCGGCATGGTTTGCCATCAACCATACCGATGTCGGCGGATTATCCGGCCTGATGAGCAATGCGCTGGTGCTGGAAAAGCGATCTTTTTTGCCCGATTTTTCCGACCCCAACCAATATGTACCGCTGTTCATGGTGCCGTTATTGCTGCAATGGTGGAGCGCTTGGTATCCCGGCTCGGAACCCGGCGGCGGCGGTTATGTGGCCCAGCGCATGTTGGCCGCCAAGGATGAGCGCAACGCCACCGGGGCGGTGTTGTTGTTCAACATCGCCCATTACGCCCTGCGCCCGTGGCCATGGATTTTGGTGGCGCTGGCGTCTTTGGTGGTGTTCCCCGATCTGGCCAGTCTTAAGGCAGCGCTGCCCCATGTGGACGAAAGCCTGATCCAGAATGATCTGGCCTATCCGGCCATGCTGACCTTTTTGCCCAGCGGGCTTTTTGGTCTGGTGGTGGCGTCCATTTTGGCGGCCTATGTATCGACCATGTCGACCATGTTGAACCTTGGGTCGTCCTATATCGTCAACGATGTTTATGGCCGTTTTATTGCACCCAAGGCCAGCGAGCATGCCAAGGTTCAGGTGGGGCGTCTGGTGATCGTGCTCCTGATGGTGGCGGCGGCCTTGCTGGCGCTGGTGCTGGAAAGCGCCATGCAGGCATTTCGCCTTCTTCTCTCGGTGGGGGCGGGCACGGGGTTGTTGTTCTTCCTGCGCTGGTTCTGGAAACGCATTAATGCCTGGAGCGAGATTTCCGCCATGGTGCTCTCGCTGGTGGTGGCCGGGTATCTGGAATTTTTTGGCCCCTCCGATCTGCAAATCTGGCAACGCTTTGCCCTGACCGTAGGCCTGACCACACTGGGCTGGGTTTTGGTGACGTTCCTTAGCCCGAAAAACGATCCGCAAACCTTGCGAAAATTTGAAACTCTGATCGCTGGAACCGGCGCGGATGGGGGCAGTATAAAGCCCGCTTTGATCGCGGCGCTGTTTGCCACTTTGGGGGTGTATGGCCTGCTCTTTGGCACCGGTAGCATTCTTTATGGCAATGGGGCTTTGGCGACTGCGCTTCTGGTCGGCAGTGCACTGTGCGGACTGGTCACGGTGCGCATCATGCAGACAAAAGATTGAGYCGGATAAACCGCCCAGATATCGGCAGGGGTAATTTATTCCCGTGACGGGTGTTTGCTGTGATAAAATTGCACAAATATGCTTTTTTTATGTTTTTTGCGCAAATTAGTACTTGCGTAACCAAATCAGCGCGGTAATAAGCCAACATCACATTTCGTTGTGCGATGCAGCGAAGCAGTGAATTGGAGACAGGCTCGTGAATTTGATCGCGAAAAATTTTGAAGCGAAGATAATCGCTCTGACTTCGGTCAGAGACGTGGGTCTGCCTGTGTCCGTGCTTCTAGTGAGCCTAATTATCGTGGTCGTCCTTACCGGGGCGGGTAGCTTGGTTTAGCGTAAATACAACGCGCTTATCTGGCCCCGCTCTCCACAAGGAAGCGGGGTTTTTTAATGCGCGCACACAAGGATTTTGAGTTTTAATGCCGCACAATACCCCAAAACGCAGCGATGCGATTGTCAAAGGTCCGGCCCACGCCCCGGCCCGCGCCATGTTGCGCGCCACCGGCTTTGAGACCAAGGATTTTGACGCGCCGATCATCGGTGTGGTCAATACCTGGTCAACGGTGACGCCGTGCAACATGCATCTGGATGTCCTGGCTGCGCCGGTACGTGAAGGCATAGAGGCTGCGGGGGCCCGTGCCGTGGATTTCAACACCATTGTGGTTTCCGACGGGGTGACCATGGGGGCCGAGGGCATGCGCGCCTCGCTGATYTCCCGCGARGTRATYGCMGATTCCATCGARCTGGCCGTGCGYGGGCACWSSCTSGACGGGGCSATCATTCTGGTTGGCTGTGATAAAACCATWCCGGCSGCSGCCATGGCRCTGGCGCGGATGAATRTRCCGGGTCTGGTTTTTTATGGYGGYTCCATCATGCCNGGGCAWNCTGGATGGCAAGGATTTGTCRATYCAGGATGTGTTCGAGGCCGTGGGCGCCGAAGCCAGCGGCATGATGAGCGAAGAAGARCTGGGCAAAATTGAACGGGCCGCCTGTCCKGGTGCCGGGGCSTGCGGCGGRCARTTTACCGCCAACACCATGGCCATGGCGATGAGCATGCTGGGCCTGTCCCCCATGGGCGTRAATGAYATTCCSGCCATTCATCCGGSCAARAACGMGGCGGCGCGGGYTTGYGGCACACGCATTGTCGAGCTGGCCAAGGCKGAYRTTTGCGCYCGCCAGTTTATCWGCAMRCAATCCCTGACCAATGCGGCGCTGGCGGCCTCGGCSTCYGGCGGCTCCACCAATGCMATTTTRCAYTTGCTGGCYATYGCYCAYGAAGCGGGYGTKSMYTTTGATCTGGAGGCGATTCACARCGCCGCGCAAAACGCRCCKGTGATCGCGGATCTGAAGCCCAGCGGGCAATATCTGGCCCATGATCTTTTCWTGGCCGGCGGCACGCGCCTGATYGCCTCGCGCCTGCGTGATGCCGGTTTACTGGTCGATACCGCAACGGTAAGTGGGCGCAATCTCTTTACGGAACTGGATGATCTGGAAGAAACCCCCGGTCAAAACGTGATCTGCACCATCGCCAGTCCGTTAAAGGAAAGCGGCGGGTATCGCATTTTGTATGGCGATCTGGCCCCCGATGGTGCGGTGTTAAAAGTGTCGGGCGGCATTGATCAGATTTTTGAAGGCCCGGCCAAAGTTTATGAGAGCGAAGAAGACTGTTTTAACGCCCTGCAAAGCGGCGGCATAAAAGCCGGTGATGTGATCATTATTCGCAATGAAGGGCCAAAGGGTGGCCCCGGCATGCGCGAAATGCTGGCCGTGACGGCGGCGCTGGTTGGCCAGGGGATCATTGATGATGTGGCCCTGATCACCGATGGGCGCTTTTCCGGGGCCAGCAAAGGTTTTGTGATCGGCCACTGCGCGCCCGAGGCGGCCCATGGAGGCCCCATTGCGCTGGTCTGTAATGGGGATCGCATCCGCATCGATTCTGCCCAAAGACGCATTGATATCGACGCCGATCTGCCCGCGCGTCGCGCCAATTGGACGCCCCCAAAACGGCGTAGCTTTGGCGGTGTTTTTGATAAATACGCCCACCTTGTTTCCTCGGCCGCTAAAGGGGCCGTCACCACTATTTTACCAACGGAGAATATTTAAATGAGTGCTCAAAACGGGGCCAGTGTCCCTTCCAGTCGTGAAGCCAGAATCGCCATTATCGGCTATGGAAGCCAGGGCCGCGCCCATGCGTTGAACCTGCGCGACAGCGGCTTTGATGTCGTTGTCGGCGTGCGCGAGGGCGGTGCCGGTCATAAGCGCGCCAAGGAAGATGGTTTGCGGACCGCCAGCCTGGCCGATGCCACCAAACAGGCCAGCCTGATTGCCATGCTGACCCCGGATCTGACTCATGAAGAAATTTTTAAGGACAGCATAGCCCCCAATTTGAGTGCCGGCGACGCGGTCCTGTTTGCTCATGGCTTTACCATCCATTATGGCCGCGTTGTGCCGCCAAAAGAAGTTGATGTCATCCTTGTAGCCCCCAAGGGTCCTGGCGACCTGGTGCGGCGCGAATATGAGCGTGGGCGCGGTGTGCCTTGCCTCTTCGCGGTGCACCAGGAAGTCTCTGGCCGGGCGGCGGATCGCGCCCGTGCCTATGCCAAGGGTATTGGCGGCGTAGAGGGTGGCGCCATTGAAACCAGTTTTTCCGAAGAAACCGAAACCGATTTGTTCGGCGAACAGGCGGTGCTGTGCGGCGGTACAACTGAACTGGTCATTGCCGGTTTTGAAACCCTGGTCGAGGCCGGGTATCAGCCCGAAGTGGCCTATTTTGAATGTATGCACGAACTGAAACTGATCGTGGACCTTCTTTATGAAGGCGGTCTGGCCAAAATGCATGAGTTTATCTCGGAAACGGCCATTTATGGCGATCTGACCTCTGGCCCGCGTATCATCAATGATGAAACCCGCGAACGCATGCGCGAAGTGCTGGCCGACATTCAGAACGGCAATTTTGCACGCGAATGGATTTTGGAAAACCAGGCCGGCAAGCCCCGTTATAAGGCTCTGATGGAGAAAGATCTGAACCACCCGATTGAAAAAGTTGGCGCTCGTCTGCGGGCCGATATGGCCTGGCTGAAACCCGGCGCTAATTAAACCACCAAACCGATAACTCGAAAGACAGTCCCATGAACGCGATCCCAAGTACACTGCAACCCGACACGTCCCCCAAAAGTGCCAAGGCGCCCACCGGGGCGGAACTGGTGGTATCGGCACTGCGGGATCAGGGTGTGGACATGGTGTTCGGTTATCCGGGCGGGGCGATCATGCCGCTTTATGATGCCTTGCCCGGCTCTGGCCTTAAACATATTCTGGTTCGCCACGAACAGGCCGCCGCCTTTGCCGCCGATGCCTATGCGCGCGCCACGGGCAAGGCCGGGGTTTGCCTGGCCACTTCGGGGCCGGGGGCAACTAATCTGCTGACTGGAATTGCCAATGCCTATATGGATTCGGTACCGCTGATTGCCATCACCGGCCAGGTGGGCACTGCGGTTCTGGGTACTGATGCCTTTCAGGAAATTGATATTTTCGGCATGGCCATGCCTGTGGTCAAACACAGCTTTCTGGTGCGCTGCGCCGAAGATATTCCAAAAATTATTGCCGAGGCTTTTCAGATTGCTACCTCTGGTCGCCCGGGGCCTGTGCTGATCGATCTGCCAAAGGATGTGGCGCAAACCCGCGTGGAAAAACCAAACCCGGCCACGATCAAAAAAACCGCCCATCGTCCACCGGATCCGGTGGACATTGCCAGGGCCGAGGCCTTGTTGAAACGGGCCAAGCGTCCGGTGCTCTATATTGGTGGCGGTGTGGTCAAAGCCAGGGCGGTTGATGCCTTGCGCCGTTTCAACATGCTGGCCGGCATTCCGGCGGTGTCTACATTGACCGGGCTGGGTGTTTTACCCACCGACAGCGCAGATTTTTACGGCATGCTGGGCATGCACGGTGCCAAGACCGCCAATACGCTGGTCCAGGAAGCTGATTTATTGCTGGTATGCGGCGCGCGTTTTGATGATCGCGCCACCGGTAAACTGGACACTTTCGCCCCTAATGCCCGGGTGATCCATCTGGATTGCGATCCGGCAGAGATTGGCAAATTGCGCGATGCCGATGCCGGGGTGCCGGGCGATTTGAAGGCAGCGCTGGAAAGTCTGGCCGTGGGCATATTGGATATTTCTCCCTGGCGGGCCCGGGCACAGGATTCGCGCACCCGCCATAAATTTAATTACAATGCCCCGGGGGCCGGTATTTTTGCCCCCGCGTTTCTGGAAGAGCTGTCCCGCAAGGCCGGGGATCGTTTTGTGGCCACCTGTGATGTGGGCCAGCACCAGATGTGGGTGGCCCAGCATTGCCATTTCTCTCGCCCTGATGCGCATCTTACCTCGGGTGGTCTGGGGGCCATGGGATACGGCATTCCCGCCGGGATCGGAGCCAAACTGGCACATCCGGAAAATTGCGTGGTCACGATTACCGGTGATGGCTCGATCATGATGAATATACAGGAGCTGGCCACCATTCGGCGCTATGGCGTAGCCCTGAAAATCGTACTTTTTGACAACTCAACCCTGGGGCTGGTGCGCCAGTGGCAGGAGCTGTTCTATGAGGAAAACTTCAGCGAAGTTGACCTTTATGACAACCCCGACTTTGCTGATGTGGCCCGCTCGTTCGGGGTGGAGGCCTTTACCGTATCGCGGCGCGAACAGACCAGCGCGGCTATAGAGCGTTTGTTGAAAACCAGGGGACCGGTGTTGGCCCATGTGCGTATAGATCCGCGCGAAAATGTCTGGCCGCTGGTGCCGCCTGGAAAATCCAATGCAGAAATGATGGAGCGTAAATCATGAACACGCAAACCTTGCACATCGAATTTGAACCCGCCGAGGGTGCCGTTTTGCGCCTGATCGGCCTTGTGGAACGCCGTGGCTATGACGTGTGCAGCATACATTTGCCGCCTTCCAGCGATGGCAGCATGAGCCTGGATCTGGGGGTTATGGCCCGCGATGTGGGGCGTGATATTGGCGTGCTTAGACGACAAATTCACAGACTTGTCGGCGTGCGCCGGGTTTTAGGCGGCATGGACAATAAAGATAAACGCGCAGGAGGCCAAAATGGCGAAGCATAAGAAAGCTGCAAACAAGGGCAAAAAGATCGCCTTTTTTGATACCACCCTGCGTGATGGCGAACAGGCGCCCGGGTTTTCCATGTCTGCCGAAGAAAAGCTGATGATGGCGGGCGCCTTGTGTGACCTGGGCGTAGATGTGATCGAGGCCGGTTTTGCCGCCGCATCTCCTGGCGATGCCGATGCGGTGCGCCGTATTGCCGCCGAAATCGAAGGGCCAACCATTTGCAGTCTGTCCCGGGCCACGGAAAACGATATTAAAGCCGCAGGCAAGGCATTGGAACCGGCGGGAAAAAGTCGCATCCATATCTTTTTGGGCACCAGCCCCATTCACCGTTCCGCCAAGCTGAACATGAGCACAGACGAGGTTTTGGCCGCCATTCATCGCTCAGTCTCGCTGGCCGTCAGCCAGTGCGATGAGGTGGAATTTTCCGCCGAAGATGCTATCCGCACGGAGCGCGAATTTCTGGTCGAGGCGCTGGAATGTGCCGCCAAGGCTGGGGCGCGGGTGCTGAATGTGCCCGACACGGTCGGCTATACCACCCCCGATGAAATTTATGACCTGTTCAGACACCTGATCGCCACGGTTCGCGGCACCGAAAATGCAATATTCAGCGCCCATTGCCATGATGATCTAGGTCTGGCGGTGGCCAATTCACTGGCCGCAGTGCGCGCCGGGGCGATGCAAGTCGAGGGAGCCATAAACGGCATTGGCGAACGCGCCGGTAATTGCGCGCTGGAAGAAGTGATGATGGTGTTTGCCACACGCAAGGATATTTTCAATATCGATCTTGATATCGACACCACCAAGATTTATGCGGCTAGCCGCATGCTCTCTAAAATGACTGGCAATCCGGTGCCGCGTAACAAGGCCATTGTTGGCCGTAATGCCTTTGCCCACGAGGCCGGCATTCACCAGCACGGGGTACTGAATGATCGGCGCACCTATGAAATTATGACGCCCGAACATATTGGCCTGCCGGGCAATGCGTTGATTTTGGGCAAGCACAGCGGCAAGCATGCATTGGCGGCGCGGGCCAAAGAGCTGGGCTTTAAAATTGATGATGACCGCCTGGCTGCTGTGTTTGTAGCGTTCAAGGCCATGGCGGACCAGTTTGGCGAAATTGCGGATGCGCAACTGATCGAGCTGATTTCCGGCGTGACCGGATCGGCCAGCGCGGTCTGGCGGTTAACACGCGTGGAAATGCGCGCCGCCTATGGTGCGCAGGCCGAACCTTTTGCCCGGGTCGAGCTGGAACACCCGGATCGCGGCCTGGTCACCGATATTGCCACCGGCGAGGGACCCATTCATGCAGCCTTTAATGCGGTGCAGCACATCACCGGCATGAGCGCCACGGTGGAAGAGCTGGAGATTAATCACGTGGGGGCCAAGGGCCGAACCGATTGTATTGCCGATATTGTCTTGCGCATTAATGGTACCCGCTTTGCCGGGCGTTCGCGCACCCGTGATGTGATCCCCGCTGGCGTAGAGGCCTATGTGGACGCGATCAATCGTGCCGCTGCGGCGCAAAACCGCGATGCCTTTGGGCAGGAAAAAGCAAGCGCCACTACCGATGATGCCAAGGATGCGGCCTGATCGGCCCCAAGGAGATTATTATGAGTATTTCAGAAGCACAATATATCTGGCGCGATGGCCAGATCATTCCCTGGGCCGAGGCCACCACTCATGTTCTTAGCCATGGGCTGCATTATGGTACCTCTATGTTTGAGGGCATCCGGGTTTACGATACCCCCGATGGCCCATGCGGCTTTCGCCTGACCGAGCATGTTGCCCGGCTTTTTGCCTCGGCGCGTATCTATGCCATGGACATTCCTTTTGAAGAGGAAGAGCTGGTCGAGGCCTGCCGGGAAATCGTACGTGTGAACGGGCTGACCAGTGCCTATTTGCGCCCCATTGCCTATCATGGTTATGGCGATATCGGGGTTTCTCCGGGGCCGGATACGCCGATTAATGTCGCCATTGCGGCCTTTCCCTGGGGGGCATATCTGGGTGAGGCRGGTCGGCAAAACGGCGTTGATGTTTGCGTTTCCTCCTGGCGCCGTCCGGCACCGGGCACCTTACCCATGGCGGCCAAGGCGGCAGGCAATTATTTGTCCGGATTTTTGATTTCGCGCGAAGCTAAACGCAATGGCTATGCCGAAGGCATCGCGCTCGATGTGGATGGTCGCCTGTCCGAAGGGGCGGGGGAAAACCTGTTTATTGTCAAAGGGAAAACCCTGTATACGCCGCCGGCAGCCTCCTCAATCCTTAGCGGCATTACCCGCGATACAGTGATGGTGCTGGCCAGGAAAATGGACCTTAACATTCGTGAAGAGCCGCTGCCGCGCGAAATGCTCTATGTGGCTGACGAGCTATTCTTTACCGGCACAGCGGCCGAAATTACGCCCATTCGTTCGGTCGATGGCACCAAAACCCATGCCCAGGGCTGTGGSCCGATCACCCGGGCTTTGCAGGATCAGTTTTTTGGTCTGTTCAATGGCAAGACCCCCGATACCGAAGGCTGGCTGRAGCCTATCAGCAAATCTGTTAGTGGAGAGGTGAGCAATGTCGCCTAAAGCATCACCAAAATCTTTATTCGAAAAGGTTTGGGATCATCATCAGGTCTGTACGCAGACTGATGAGCAACCGGCGGTCCTCTATATTGACCGCCATCTGGTTCACGAAGTTACCTCGCCGCAGGCGTTTACCGAGTTAAGAGAGAGAGACCTACGTGTACGTCGCCCGGATCAAACGTTTGCCACTATGGATCACTCCACCCCCACCGTGCCGCTGGGGGCCGATGGCAAACCGGTTTATGCCAGCGAGGATACACGCCTGCAGGTGCAGACCTTGCAGGAAAACTGCGCCGAATTTGGCATAGAGCTTTTTGGCTGGGACAGCCCGAACCGGGGTGTGATCCATGTGATGGCCCCCGAACTGGGCCTGACCCTGCCGGGCATGACCATTGTTTGTGGTGACAGCCATACTGCCACCCATGGGGCCTTTGGGGCGCTGGCCTTTGGCATTGGCACCACCGAGGTCAGTCACGTTCTGGCCACGCAATGCTTGCTGCAACGCAAGCCAAAATCCATGCGGGTTACCATAAACGGGCGCCTTCATCGCGGTGTCAGCGCCAAGGACATGGCCTTGGCCGTGATTGCGGCGCTGGGGGCCAGCGGCGGCGTTGGCCATGTGATCGAATATGCCGGTGAAGCGGTGCGCTGGCTGGATATGGAAGAGCGCATGACCCTGTGTAATATGACTATCGAAGCCGGCGCGCGCGCGGGCATGATTGCCCCCGATGAGGTGACGTTTTCCTGGCTGAAAGGGCGCGACTATGCGCCCAAAGGCGAGGACTGGGACCGTGCCGTTGAGGATTGGAAAACTCTGAACAGCGACGAAAATGCAATTTTTAGCACGGAAATTACCCTGGATGCACGCTTTATGGCCCCAATGATCACCTATGGCCCATCTCCTGATATGGGCATGGCGGTGGATTCAATTACCCCGCACCCGTGCAGCGATGTGGAACGCCGTGGTCTTGACTATATGCGCTTTACGCCGGGTCGCCCCATTATGGGTGAAAAGGTCGATGTGGTGTTTATCGGCTCATGCACCAATGGACGGCTGAATGATCTGCGCGATGCGGCCCGGGTGCTGATGGGCCACAAGGTGCATAAGGATGTGCGTATGCTGGTCGTGCCGGGATCCGAACAGGTGCGTCGCGAGGCCGAAAAAGAAGGCCTGCACGAAATTTTTGAAAAGGCCGGAGCGCAATGGCGCCTGCCGGGCTGTTCCATGTGTATCGCCATGAATGGAGATATGGCAAAGCCGGGTGAGTTGGTGGTCTCCACCTCGAACCGTAATTTTGAAGGCCGTCAGGGCAAGGGTGCGCGTACAGTTTTGGCGTCACCGGCCACGGCGGCGGCCAGTGCAATCTGGGGCGAGGTCGCCGACCCGCGCCCCTTTATGGAGGCCCCCCGTGTCGCATAAAAAATCAATGCCCCAACAGTTTACCAGCCTGACGTCCAAAACCCTGGTATTGGCACAGGAAAATATTGATACCGATCAGATTATTCCAGCGCGGTTTCTGACCACCACCAGTCGCCATGGGCTGGGCCGGGCCGCCTTTTATGACTGGCGTTATGACGAAGCCGGCATGGCGCGCAATTCTGACCCTTTTGCAGGCAAGGATGCGGGCGAGCACCAGATTCTGGTAGGCGGCGATAATTTTGGCTGTGGCTCCTCGCGAGAACACGCACCCTGGGCGCTCTCGGACTTTGGATTTCGGGCCATTATCAGTACCAAAATCGCCGATATTTTCAAAAGCAATGCCCTGAAAAACGGCATTATTCCCATTGAAGTCTCTGCCGAAACCCATGCAGATCTGGTGGCCAATCCGGGGGTCGAGGTGCAGGTTGATCTGGAACGGTGTGAAATTTCGCGTCCCGGCGTATGGAAGCAATCCTTTGAAATTGAACGCTTTGGTCGGCGCTGTCTGCTGGACGGGGTTGACCCGCTGGGGTTTTTGCAAGGATGCGAAGACGAGATTGCACAATTTGAGGCCGCACGAACATGAGTAAAAAAATAGTAGTTCTGCCAGGGGACGGTGTGGGACCGGAGGTTACTGAGGCGGCCATAGAAGTTCTGGTCGCAACGGCAGAAAAGTTTGATTTTTCGCTGAGATTTGATGGCTATGCCTTTGGCGGTGCTGCCATTGATGCCTGCGGCGAACCCTTGCCCGATGACACCCTGGCGGCCTGCAAGGAAGCGGACGCCATTCTTCTTGGGGCAGTGGGCGGACCCAAATGGGGGGTGCATACCAAACGTCCAGAGGCGGGTTTGCTGGGCCTGCGCTCGGCGCTGAACCTCTTTGCAAACCTGCGCCCGGTAAAGTTGCATCCGGCGCTGGCGGCGCATTCGCCCTTGAAGGAAGAACGCATTAAGGGCGTGGATATTCTGATCCTGCGCGAGCTTACCGGCGGCCTGTATTTTGGCGAAAAAAAGCGCGAGGCTGACAAGGCCAGCGACCTTTGCGAATATTCAAAGTTTGAAATTATTCGCGCCGCACGGGTGGCCTTTGAGGCGGCGCGCGGACGGCGAAATCATGTCACCTCCATCGACAAGGCCAATGTGCTGGAAACCAGCCGCTTGTGGCGCGAAACCGTTACGGCATTGCATGAAAAAGACTATGCGGATGTGGAATTGCGCCATGAATTGGTAGATTCGGCAGCGATGAAGCTGATCACCAATCCGGGCAGTTATGACGTGGTGCTGACGGAAAACCTGTTTGGCGATATCCTTAGCGATGAGTGCTCGGTTCTGACCGGCTCCATCGGCCTGTTGGGATCCGCTTCTTTGGGCGCGGGCACGCAAGGATTATACGAGCCGATCCACGGCTCTGCCCCTGATATTGCCGGGCAAAACATTGCCAATCCCGTGGGGGCGATTGCCAGCGCGGCAATGTTGTTGCGCTATAGTCTGGATCAGGAAGAGGCGGCGCAGGCGATCGAGCATGCTACATATGTAGCACTTGCCAATGGCGCGCGCACGCGTGATCTTGGGGGCGATCTGAGTTGTACACAAATGGCCGCTGAGATTATGGCTAAAATCAAGGGTTGAGCGTAACCCTGTACCTGCCTGATTTACTCTGAACGAGATTCGCGCTTTAGTGCGTACGTTACAGTCTTGAGGGGACACACTATGTTGCGAACTCTACGTACCGTTATGCGTTATGCCTTATGCGTATCAGTGGTGCTCGTGCTTTCCCAATTTGCATTGGGGGTTGCGGGGGCTGACCAGGCCCAGGCCAAAAAAGAAAAAGTCAGGAAAATCAAGGCCCCCAAGGCTAGAAAACGCCCCAGCCTGTCTTTTAGACCAGATGTTTCAAGGCAGAGCCCAAAATACATTGGCAAATTGGGGGTGTTGCAATTGCGCGACCGCCGGGGTTTTACCTTCTATGGCGGCTCGGACGATTTTTTCAGAGAGCCGGTACTGGATGCGCTGAACAATGCGCTTTATCTGAACGTCAAATCTTCGAGGGTTTTCAGTCAGGTGGTGTCCATTGATGTTAAGCCGGGGGCGCGCTTCACTCGTGAAGATCTCAAATCCCTGGCCAAGAAAAACGGGCTGGATTACGTGCTGTTAAGTGATCTGACGACCTTCACCATGCTGCGCGAAAAAATGGTAGCCAGAAAAAAGGGTATAGATTTTAAGATCATGGTGCGTTTTGGCGTTTTCAGCCAATTGATTGAGCCCGAAAAAGGGGCCATTTTGTGGGCGGAACCCGTGGTCCGTGAAATGGGGCAGCTGAACGCCAAAAAGAAAACCAAAGCAAGGGATTATGGCAATAGCGCCGTGCAGGCCGTTAAAGCTGGCCTGACTGATTTGTCTACTTCCGTCCGATTGATCGGACTGGAGGTACGCCAATGAGATCGCTTTCCTTGATACTGGTCTTTTTCGGGCTTGCCCTGGCGGCATCGCCAGGGATGGCAAAAGACAAATTTTTAAATTCGCGCGGGCAACAGCTTAGTTATCGAGAAGCCTACTCGTTTTCTCAAAAGGCAGAAAAACGCGATATTGTAGTGGGCGTGGCTGTGCTCGGCAAAGGCGACCAAAAGCGCTACCTTGGCGGGCAAAACGGTAAATTAACGGCTTTGGAAGTGGCGATTTCCAATGATAGTCGCTTTCGGCTTTACCTGAACGAAATTACCCTGATCTATAGTGGCAATACCAATGGCCAAAAGCCAATGATGCTGGATGCGGTGGCCAGGATGATCGGGCCATCGGGTGGCGGCAATAAAAACAGCCTGCATCTGTCTATTTTGCGCAATAACCTCATCGAAAAAAGTCTGTATAATCAGATTATTGAGCCCGRGCAGACCATACAGGGCATGGTGTTTGTCCGATCCGAAAACATGGTGCCTGGGATGGCTTTGCGGGTGGACATTCAGAACCTGAAACGGCTGGTCTATCTGGATATTACGGTGCCGATTGTTCCATGAGTGAGCCTGTGCCAGCGCGTGCCCCGCATCCCTCTGCACCCAAGCAGATGATCGCCATGACGGCGTATCTGGGGTTTTGCGCCTTTGGGTATCAGGCTTTGTTGAAGACCAATATATCGCAGGATATTCTGGAAGGCGTTTTGATTTTGCTTTTATCATTGGGGCTGATGTATCCGGCCTGGCGATATGGCATTTTTTCACCGGCGCTTGGGACCTATGTCGGTTGGGTAATTCTTGGCGTAACGGCCGCCTATACATTGGGGTGATGAAGATGGTGCAACGCCAAATACAGTCTATATGCCGCCTGTTAGTTTCTCTGGTGATGGGGTTTGCGATGACCAGCCCCGCCTTATCACAGGGGACGATCTCGCAGGACCAGATTGACAGGCTAAAGAGCTATGCAAACCGGGTGGAGCGGGATCATAAAACCGGCGCAACCGAATTGCGTCGCCTGTTTGATGAAGAAGCAGAAATTATTCGCAACCGGGCCCGCACAAAAGGCAATGATTGGTACGCAAATGGCATGCTGGATTATGAAGTAGAGGACTTTCAGCGTCTGGCGCAACAGCTTGATGTGCTGCACACGCTGGAAAACCTGGATTATTCAAAAACCCGAGGCATGCTGCCGATCCTTGCTAGACGCATTATTGGCCTGGATATTGTCTATAGGGGCAAGGTCGAAAAAGCAAAATTCATCTCTAATGCAACCATGAAAGGTATAGCCAAAGAAAACTTCCGTGATCAGTTGCTGGGCAATTTATACGGTACGTATATGAAGGCCATGGCCGAGCCAACGCCCGCTGCCGCCCGCGCAAAAATGATGAACTTTCGGGACTTTATCGAAAGCATGGCGGCTTCGGATCGTGACGCCATTCAGATTGAGACGGACAAGATCGATCTTGAAATGGATCATTTTATCGTCTCGATTCTGCCCGGTATTGGTTCGGCGCTGGCGCTGGTTGAATCCTATCATGGGACCAACGCGATGGGTAAAAAGTTGACTTGGGTAGACGATACACTGGCGGTCGTTGGTGTTGTCGGGGATGTGTTTATGATCTCCAGTATTGTTACTACCATGGGTAAGATACCGGCAAAAACCGGACAGATTATTAACTTGCTCTCAGGAAATATTGCCGATCTGACAGCCGCAGAAAAAGTATTTATCAATACCAAATATGGCGATGAGGCCGTAAAAACACTACAAAAAATTAGAGAAGGCTTCAAAAGTGCAAGAGTGCCCCAGGGAACTGGCGCAGAAGCCATTGTTGATCTGGTTGACCCCAAAGGCATGCAGGTGGCCCGTATTTCAGCCGCAGAAAAGGCCGAAGCGGCGACAAAGCTAAGCAACGTATCCCCCAAAGAATTGCAGGTCTTGAAGACCCAGGCCGCCAAAGTGGTGGATGAAAGCATGCCCGGTTTGCGGCTTGATAAACTTTCAAAACCGGAAACCATGACCGAGCTTGATTATCGCAAGTTCCAGAAAAGCTTTGGTCTGGATGATGTGCAAATGGCGCGCATAAAGAAAAACCCTGAATTGCTAATCGATATGGTTGAGCAATCCACCGGCGTGCCGTTAGAAAGCCTGAAAGTGCAGGCCAATGCCACCAAAACCGGTGAATACGCGGTAATGCGCAATACCAATGCGGATGGTCTGAATGACTTAAAGAGGGGCAAGGCAACGGCCAAGCCGCTCTTTGTGAAAAGCAAGTCAGGTGTTGGCGGCGCGGTTTATAATAACCAGGAATTTAGCAAAATGTCGCGGGAGCTGGATGCCGCCGAGCTGGCTGGTGACGGGCTGGAAGCGTCAAAAGTGCGCTATAAGATGAAACAATCATCGCGCCTGGTTGAAGAGGTTACCCATGCCAAGGAAATTGCCGGTCTGGAGCGCACGCTTGGCACGGTGGATGCCGCCAATAATGCTGAATATGCCGCTAAATTGCAAAAGCGTATTGATCTTTTGAAAAGCACGCGCCGGGCCGAGGAAAGCAGCGTAGTCGACGGTAAAACCCTGGTTGCTGTCATGACGGAAAACGACAAGGGTAACGCTATGCGTTCGGTGATGCTCAAAGACGACAGGGGCAATCTTTTCGATGTGATGAGCAAGCAGCCGGTAACAAAAGAGGCCCATATCATTAAAAATGCAGACGGGTCGGATAAAGTTTTGTCACGGGTAGTCGATAAGCGTTCCAAGAAATACTTTGTTGGTGATTCCGATCCGCATATTATTGCCCTTAGCGAAAATAGTGTTGGAAAATCCCTGTCATTTGACCCCATTAACGGCACGGTAACGCGCGCTGAACAGGAATATATTACCAAGATGGCGCTACAGAGTAAGGCGCAAGGGCTGGAGCCAACGATTTTGCATGCCGGGCAGGTGCGTTATGTTGATCATTTGCTGGACACCGACAAGAAATTATTCGTCATCGAAAACGGTATGATTCGCATTATCAAAGACAGCGATAGTCAATTGGGAAGTTTTGTCCATTCACGACGCCTGAACGGCAATCTCAGCAATGTAGACCCCCGCTGGAAGTGGGGAAAGTGGACGCCAGAGGGAGGGTTCCAGCAATGAGTGCTTTTCGTACACTGGCCTTGTTTTTCGCTCCCTTCATCCTGCTGAGCGGATATGCCGGTACGGCACAGGCACAGCAAAGTATTGCCCAGCTTGAGGCGGAATATGACGGGGTCGATAACCGACTGTTCGCCATGCGGGATTTTACCCAAAAAGCGCGCCGCGAAGGGGCAGATCTGATCGCCTTGGCGCGTGCCATAACCGTTATGGAGGAGCTTGAAGGTCAGCTGGTTATTTTGAGACAGCGATTGGATGGCCTTAAGGCGAGCGAAGACGCCGTTGAAGAGGGCGGTGATAACGCAACAGAAGACGGTGATGAAACAACCGATGAAGAGGGCGAGGACTTTAATGAGTTATTGGAATCCATCGAAGGTAATGTGGCTGAAAGTGATGGCTTAACCGAAGAGGTTACCGATTCCATAGATATACCGGCAACCGAAAATGCAGGCGATACCTCCGGACCGTCATTTGATGGGGTAGAGCAAGAGGGCACCACTGGCGGCGTATCCGGTGATTCCGAATGGGATGAAATCAATGAGGTGGATACGATAACAACTGGCCAGGACACTGCTTTGCCTGGGGACGAAAATACAAATGAAGAAGACGTCGACGACTGGGATACCATAGATGAGGTTGATGATGATATTGGCGGGGTCGATCAGGACCGGATCAATGCCGTGCGCGACCGGATGGCGGATCAGGCCAATGCGGATGCCAGCCGTATTCATGCCAATGCCAGTAATGACTTTGCCCGCATTCAGGCGGAACGCGAAGCCAGAGCCATCGAAGCGGCCAGACGCCGTGCCGAATTTGCTGCCGCCATGCAGGGCCTGGCGAATGACTTAAACAACGCTTACCAGAACGCCAACCAGCCCACCTATACCCCGCCGGCCAGCAGCAGCGGCTATTCATCATCCAGAGGCCCATCTTCGGGTGGCAAGTCGCAGGATGCCTATACTGGCGCTCTGAAAAAATGTATTGCGGCAAAATATGCCAAGGCAAGGGGGTCTGGCTTTCCGATCATGGACCCAAATGGTCCGCGCATTCAATGTATGAGCGAGATCAGAAACGGTGGCAGCGGCAGTTCTTCTTCGAGCGGCTCTGGCTACAGAACGGGTGGGGGGCAAAGCGCTGGCGGCGGTGATCAATGCAAAGCGGTGGCCAAGGGCTCTAAAAATCCGCGTCGCTGGGAGGCCTGTTGCCGCAAGGGGGGCGAAATTCGCTATAATGCATTTACCACACCAGATGGAAGTCGCACGGGCCTGTCGGCATACCGGTGCATGCAAAAAGGTACGCCGGACGAGCCAAAATACATGATCAGGATAAAATAAGTTAAAAAGGTGATAGGCTGTATCTATGATTTGGAATGTACGCATTCTGCTGGGGCTATTGGCAACGCTCTTGCTGGCCAATATGGCTCATGCGGCCTCTGCCAAAGCGGCTGAGCGCCCCAATATTATCGTCGTCATGGCCGATGATCATGGCCAATGGGCGCTGGGGGCTTATGGCCTGAAATATATCCAAACCCCCAATCTCGACTGGTTGGCACAAAACGGGGTTTTGTTCAAAAACGCCATGTCGGTGGCCCCGGTGTGTTCGCCAGCGCGGGCGAGTTTCTATACCGGCAAAATGCCGTCCCAGCACGGGGTGCATGATTTCCTGTCTGAGGAAAAGGAATTTGACGCGAACTGGCTGAAGGGAGAAACCCTGCTTTCCGAGTATTTGCAGAAAAGCGGCTATCGCACCGCGCTTCTGGGTAAATGGCATGCCACCACCGACAGTGCCATAAAACAGCGCGGCTTTGACCGCTGGCTCAGCTATGATGCGCGCCGTGCCGGTTGGCAGAACCAGTATCAGCACGAAGGCACGGTTTACTTCTCTGATGATGGCAAGCCTTTGGCGCAAACCGGGGTACAGGGGCGGTATCTCACCGAACAGGCCATCAAGTTTATGGACAGGGACGACCAGCGACCGTTTTATATCAGCCTTAATTTTGTCGAGCCGCATTTTCCTTTTGCCGGTCTGCCCGAAAGGCTGGTCGATAAATATCGCCCCATTGCTCAAAAGGTGTATCGCGCCGGCGATGCATCGGACCTGCCGGCGCGCATGGCCGGCAATCTGGTGCCTGAAGATCACGAGGAAAAGCTGGCGCAATATCTGGCCGCAGTGTCGCTGATTGATGATCAGATTGGCCGCCTGATGGACGCTCTTCAGGGGCGTAAACTACTGGATAATACCATCATTATCTATGTGGCCGATCATGGCCTGTTGGTGGGGCAATACGGCCTTTATGGCAAAACCAATGCCACGGCTCCGGCCAATTTTTACGAAGACACCATCCGCATTCCGCTGATTTTCTATGGGCCAAAGCGTTTTATGCGTTCGCGCCAGACCCGCTTTGAAATGGTGTCTTTGATTGATGTGCATACCACCGTGCGCGATTTTGCAACTGGCGGTAAAGAGAAAATATCGGCCTATGGCCCCGGCCATTCCCTGATGCCGCTCTTAAAGGGCAAACGCCAAACCAACTGGCGGCGTTATAATTTTGCCGAACGGGGAAATTTGCGCATGATCACCAATGGCCATTGGAAGCTGGTGCGCGCCTATCAGCGCGACGAAGCGGTCGCCCCGGTTGATACCTGGTATGATCTGGCCAGCCCGATGAAGGAACGCCATGCCACCGTGCCGCCTCGCCCGGCCCTGGCGCAAAAACTGGTCGGAGCGCTGGAAAAATTCTTCAAACGCTATGAAACCCCCGAACATACGGGCCGCAAAATTTGGGGTCAGCCCTATCCCAATGCCCGGGTAAAAAGTGAAATGGAAAAAGAAAAAAACGCCGACAGCAACAAAGATAAGGACAAATGAAGTCTGGGTTCCTGTGGGCATTACTGGCGGTGTTCGTTTTGATGCTGGCCGCCTGCCAACCCTCTGTCAAAACGCCAAAGCCGGTTTTGCGCTGTCTGGCCACAGATCCATCCCCCATAACTCTGCCGGGCGGGCCGGCCCGCATTGGCTCTGACGTGGCTTATGTGGAAGAAGCTCCCGCGCGAACGGTTTCCGTGGATGGGTTTGATATCGACGCAACCGAAGTTACCAATGCGCAATTCGCCCGCTTTGTAGCGGCCACGGGCTTTGTCACTATGGCCGAACGCACGCCTGACCCGGCGTTGATCCCAACGGGTGCGCCGCCATTCTTATCCTTGCCCGGCTCGGCGGTCTTTCGCWCCGCCACGCCGGACAGTCCCTATTGGTGGGCCTATGTGCCCGGGGCCAATTGGCGCCACCCCCAGGGGCCCAACAGCACCATTGCCGGGCATGAACACTTTCCGGTGGTGCAAATTGCCTATGCGGATGCCGTCGCCTATGCCCGCTGGGCCGGGCGGCGTCTGCCAACCGAGGCGCAATGGGAATATGCCGCCAGCGCCGGGGCGACAACGCTCTACCCCTGGGGGGATGAGCGGGTGCCAGAGGGGCAGCATCGGGCCAATACCTGGCAGGGTCTCTTTCCATTGCAGGACAAGGCCGAAGACGGCTTTGCGGGCCTGGCCCCGGTGGGCTGTTTCAAAGCCAATGCCAATGGGCTTTATGATATGATCGGTAATGCCTGGGAATGGACCGCAACGCCCTATCAGGAAAGCACTCGCGGCGAAAAAACCGGCGAAGCGGTCTATACCATCAAGGGCGGATCGTTTCTGTGTGCCGATAATTATTGCCGCCGCTATCGCGCCACCGCCCGCCAGCCACAGGAGGCGGGACTGGGCAGCAACCATATCGGCTTTCGCACCATTGGTGATTCTTAGAGGCAATTGTTACTTCTTGGCAAACCTTCATTTGCCCCGAAAAATTGGGTGGTTGCACTTAATGCATAACAACGACAGTACCATAACATACWGTAATATATGCATATAATGAGGAATCCGGTGTTAGCGTTTAACGTGAATGTTCTAACGTCACGAGCAGTTTTATTAGTTTATTATTGTTTCAGGCAACCGTATGCACAGCCTTGCAATACAATATTTTCTTTTGTGAGCAGACTAAAAAGCGATTTGCAGGCGACTCATTACGGCTTCCGGGGATTCACGTAATCCATTCGACCCTGACCTGGTTTGGGCATGCACATAGTTCGCCATGAGTCTTACGTTTCTATTCAGGTACCAATTCACGCCGATCGTGTAATTGGTTTCCTTGCCACCCTTAACTAGGCCATCTTCAAGATCCAATGTGCTTAAACGGCCGACAATTTCAACAGCTCCAGATTTTCTTTTCGGCCTTATTCTTCCAAACGTGCCTGTGCCAAGGCTAAACCGTTGACGCTCGCCGGTTAAAACCAGTGCCGTTTCAATGGAGGCACCCTTAAAGGTAGGATTACCCAGTGCCGGGGCATTACTGGAACGGGATATGTATTGAACCTTCGCCATGACCGGTCCGAAACCAAAACCGGTTTCCCCAATATAATTGGTGTAGGATTTTACCTGTCCCGATTTTCTGGTGCCAATCAGCCTCGTATGAAGAAGGCCAAATTCAGGCTTGGTTCGCACTCTGTACCTTGCCCCGGGCTTTAATTGCCGGTTTTCAATACTGCCTGCAACAAAGATGGACTTCTGTTTCTCATGAATGGGGGCCCATATAACTCTGCCAACAGCGCTTTCCCCATCATTGGTTGGCCGGTTTTTATTGCTGCTAACCGGGTTGCCAAAATAACCAGCCGATAAAGTTATATTCTCAGCGCGATAGGTAATCCCTCCGCCCAATAGAAATCCCGAAGCCAGGGTTGATGCCAGCGACCTTTCCATCAGTTTGATATCGTTTGAACTTTTTAATTTTTCGCCGAGAACCGGAGCAACAAAGTTACCGAATTTAAAGGTAGTATTTTTAATGCCGCCATATGAAACCCACACATTTTTCAGGCCTGTGGAAAGCCCGCCGACATCACTATCCACTTTAACGCGCCAGTCATTCTTGAAATTCAGCGTTGCATAAATTCTAAGACGCCTGATATCTGTTTTGTCTCGAAAAGGGGTCACATCATCAGAAACAGACACAGTATCAAGGTGCAACCGTCCCCCAACGGTTACCTTGACATTTTTGGCATCTATGGTGATCCCGTTATGGTCAAAAGTCTGTGCACTCGCTGTTTGACCAGCTAGACAAAACAGAGAAATGACAACCGGTCTAAAAAATATATCCATAAGGTCCACGTTCACGCTTGATTGCAGATGTCATTCCTCAAAAAGCCATTGAAAAATCGGTCGGTCGATGTGTTTCCTGAAGATGTTGTTTTTAAATCCGTGCCCAACCCCATCAAGGATATTCAGACCAATATGTCGCGTTGCCGGTAATCCCTGATTAATGGCTGGAACCCATTTCCTCGCCCTTTCCAATCGGGACTTGCCTTGTAAGTTATCTATATTTGGTTTGGTATTCAAAGATCCGTCACGCCTAATATCCTGATTGCCAACAAAGACACAGATATCTGTTTTGCATAAATTCTCCACCTGAAGTTCTCTCCCGAAAAGAGCTTTTGAATCTCCTAGTCCCTGAGGATAGGCCAGTTCAGTCTCTGGCCARGTGTACCAGCCCGGWGCAAACAGTGCCGCTTTGCTAATTCGTTTCCCACGTAACATCAAATATCTGTGGGAAAACTGTGCCCCGGCGGAATAGCCAAAAAGGAAAACCTTATTACTGGCCATATTCAGGCGGAGTTTTACATCCACCAAAAGATCGTCCAGCGCATCACCAGGAAAAACCCCATTCTTATCTGGTTGCAAATAATTAAAGTGAGGAAACCTTTTTCGTGTGAAGTAAGGCACTACCAATACGGCATTATATTCTTTGGCAACCGGCGCTAATCGAAATGCATGCTCGGCAGCATTCCTTGTGTACCCATGTATGGAAACAACGATTGGTGAAGATGGRTTCATATCCGGAGGACAGTACATAAAATAATCCAGACCATGAGCATGACTGCCCGTCATGGAATGAATGCGGTTTTTAGCTGCGCACCCGTTTATACCAGATTGTGGTGAAAAGATTGTCGCCGGTGCAGCCACATGCTTTTTTTCACGGATATGGTTGGGTCTGATTTTTGTATTATGCATCGCTTAAATACCAAATATCATCCGCTTGCTCAAGCAAGTTCAGATCGTGGGTGGCAAGAATAATAGTGCCGGAAAATTGTTTTATTATTTTTTTCAAGATGGCGAGACCAGTTGAATCAAGGTGCTCTTCGGGTTCGTCCAGAAGAAGGATTTTTGGCTTGCACACGAGGGCTCTGGCCAAGTTTACGCGCATACGTTCACCGGCGCTCAAATTTACCCCGCCTTCATGGACTTGTCGTTGCCCATAAAATAAAGAAGCAGAAGAGGTGATGTCCATTCCACACATTTCTGCTGCCTGGATTACGTCTTCATCCGTTGATTTAGAGCTTCCATAAGCGATATTCGAGCTGATCGTCCCTCGCAATAATGGCATGCTGGACGAAGCAATACTAATGGCGCGGCGTAACTCTCCGGAACGGATTGTGCAAAGGTTTCGGCCATCTAATAAAACCTTGCCCTTATCCGGATCCAGCAAACGCAGAGCTAAAAATAGCAAGGTGGATTTGCCGGACCCATTGGCTCCATATAAACCTATCGTATCTCCGGCCTTTGCCTGCGCCGAAAAACGGGTTAATCCACCAGTTATTGAAATTCGATCAAAGACAAGATTGCCCTTTACTTTGCCTAATGGCTTAGTATTGGTCGAGGCAGAAACCACAGGCCCTCTCATGAGTAGAGAAACTATTTTTTCTTTGGCGACGACAGCGCTTTTCCAGTATTCATAGACACGGCCAAACGTGAACATTGAAGGCGTTATCAGCGTTACCATCCCGATGGCGGCAATGACCTCGCCCATGGTCGCGCTTCCGGACCGTACAGCCATAGCCCCAATTCCACCGGATATTGCAAGGGAAAGCCCGGCCAAAACACGCACTACGGCCCTGATTACACCAGACGCACTGGCGCGTTCTATAGTAGCGTTACGAAGTGCAAAACTTTGGCGTTTAATTTTTCTTCGCTCTGTTCTTCGCTGGGCAAAAGCCTGAACCAATACCATTTGCTCCAGCTTTTCTGAAATATTGCCGGCTATGTTTCCACGGCGTCGTCGTGCTTCTCTGATGGTATGATCAATAATYTTACCCAGGGCCAAAAGGATCACAGCACCGATAGTCAGCAACAACATCAGCATGCCGCCGATTAAAGGATTCATTATTGTCAGGGCCGTTAGCGCAACAATAATGACAATGCCGGATATAATCGAGCGCGCCAGACCAAGGCATATCCAGTTTCTTAATGCCGTTAAATCATTAACAAACCTCAGTAAAATCAGCCCTTTACGCGTTTTATCCATAGCGCGTACAGACATCGAGCTTATATGTTTGAAAATACGCATGCGCGTATCGACGACATAGTCCTGGCCAAGCGTTTCAATGTCCACGCGTTCACGCCATTTCAGCAAACCCAGGACTAGCGAAAATACCGTGATCAAAAGCACAGGGACACCAACGCCGGATAACAGGGTTTCCGAACTCAATGCATTATCATTAAACAACTGACGCAATGAAAGGCTCACCCCTATTGCACAGCCTGCTTGCAACAGACCATTAATAATAAGGGCAGCAAATCGTATCAGTCGATTTTTATTAAAAACCGGCGGCAAGTTTGTCATTACCAAACTCTAACACGGGAAAAGCAGAGCGCATTGAAATCATTAATGCATCTTCCTGGTTTTCAAAGTTTTCTACCGACAGGGCAGGCACCCCAGCCGCAGACTCCGCTTCTATGCGTGCCAGTTCTGAGGCGGTTACCGCTCCTGAAATCGCTGCTGTCGTATATCCTAAAGCCGCCAGGTGCTGAACGCCCGCCCCCGCCGCCATGGAATCGCCGGTGGCAAAAACAATACTGTCCAGCATTTCCTGAAAAGCCGCAGATGCCAATAAGGCCGCCGTTTCGCTCTGGTAAAGACCGTCCGCCAGCTCCGCAATCACAATGTCACAATTTTGCGCCGCTTCTCTATAGAGTTTTCTGGCTATATCGAGCAATTCATCCAGGGAAAGCCCGACCGTGGTCGAATACCCTGCATCGGTGAAATCCAATGCGAAATCGGCCCCTGAATCTTTATAAAACCACAAATCTCCACCAGCGCCTGTCCCGGTGATCTTGATCGCCCCAACGTTAAGCTGGTTCTTTTTTGCTGTGCGTATCAACGAGCTGACGGTTGTCGTCTTGCCGGCATTCATTCCAGAACCCACAACCGTGATCAGATGCGGCATAATCAGCTTTGTCGACTTTTCTCCCTGAATTGCCCATTTTTTCAGGTTCAATACGTTCCCTTCTTTGTCACACAACAACCCAATTGGCTTTATGCGCGTTGGAACCCGGGTTCCACTGTGACGGGTCTGCAAAGAAGAGGCGATCCCGCCCGCCGCAACCAGCGAACAGCTATCCAGATTGTCCGGAACGACAGAATGAAACTGGTCTGTGGCATAGCGATTTCCAAAAGCAACCAGAATTTCGTCACCTATAAATAATCTGGAACGTCTGCCACTGCATAATTCCAGCCTTCGATGATGGCCAAGTTTTTCAATTCTTGCCAGACACAGGTCACCAGCAGATGGCGCCAGGTCACTCCTCATTTTACTTACATTACTGAGATCAGCATTACGCGTAACGAATGCTTTTTTCGCAAATTCCAGTCTTTTCGATGACAGATTTATATTCATGATTTTTACACCTCACCATACGCGAATTATGCAACACCTTTAATGCGTGCTTTTCAATGGTTTTAGCTTCGACTGGTTATGTTTTAACTCTGAAAATAGCTCAATTTTTAACTATTTATGACAGTACATTCTACGCGTCCTGAACCTCAAAGAGATTCAGGTATCCATTTTCAGATATAATGATCCCCCCCTATAGAGTTCAAGGGGCAATAAGGGGCAACACTTATCCCTGCGCAAACCCTGACTTACCCCTTATCCGTTCCAAAAGAGAAGAAAATACCCCTGAAACGTCCCGGAAATGGCCCTTTTTACCCCTTCCTGCCCCTTTGGATTTGGCCGCTTATCCCCGCTTCTCTGACCGGGGCTATAATGACGTATAAAGTGCCGCCAAGCGTAGCCTTTATGGCTCTTTGATAGTGTGAAGTGAATATAAGGCCGTTGCGGGCAGTTTTTGCGGGGGCATCTATCCCCGCCAATGTGGAGCTTTGGCCACCAAATCAGCCAAAAACCACGGGTACCAGTGTAATCGCCACCACAAACAGCAGCGCAATGGCGATCAGGTTTAATAAAAAACCGGCGCGGGCCATATTGGGGATGGTGACCATATTGGAGCTGAACGCAATGGCGTTGGGCGGGGTGGCAATGGGCAACATAAAGGCGCAGGACGCTGCCAGCGCGACGGGCACCGCCAGTAACAAAACATCCTGATCCAGCGTTACCGCCAACGCCGCCATCACCGGCAGGAACGTGGCGATGGTGGCCAGATTGCTGGTCAGTTCGGTGAGGAAAATYACCAGAGCGGTGGCGGCGAGCACCAACAGGGCAAAATGCACGGCCCCCAGCCCCGAAAGCGAATTGCCCAGCCATACGGCGAGGCCTGAGCTGGACACCGAGGCGGCCAGGCTAAGGCCACCGCCAAAGAGGATCAGAATGCCCCAGGGCAATTTGGCTGCCTGTTCCCAGGTCAACAAGCTGCGCTGTGAGCGATCACCGCTGGGGATCACAAAGGTCAGTACTGCGGCGAAGATGGCAATGCCGGTATCTGACAGGCCGCTCAGCCCGGTGAGAGACGTAATGGGTTTGCGCAGGGCCCAGGCCAGGGCCAACGCAATGAAAATCATGGCCACGCGTTTTTGCGGGGCGGTGATGGGGCCAAGCTCGTCTTTCAGGTCGCGTAAATGTACTTGCGTTTTTTCGCTGGCGGTAAAGTCAATTGGATAGGCAAAGCGAGTGAGCACCAGCCATCCCAGCGGCAACAGCGTCAGGCTGACCGGCACGCCAACCAGCATCCATTGGCCAAAGCCAATTTCAATGCCCATGGTTTCTTCCATAAAACTGGCCAGAAAAGCATTAGGCGGTGTGCCGACCAGGGTGGCCACACCGCCAATGGTGGCCCCATAGGCCAGCCCCAGCACCATGGTGATGCCAAAATTACGCTTTTGGGTTTCGCTCAGGCCGTCCACGGAATTCATCACCACCGCTACGATGGAGGTGGCGATGGGTAACAACATTAAACTGGTGGCGGTGTTGGAAATCCACATGCTGATCAGGGCGGCCGCTACCATAATGCCGCCCACCAGCGCACGGGCGTGGGTGCCCACCAGGGTAAAAATATTCAAGGCCATGCGCCGGTGCAGGTCCCAGCGCTCTATGGCTTTGGCGACAATGAACCCGCCCATGAACAAATAAATCATGGGGTTGGCGTAAGGCGCAGAGGTGGCCTTGATCGTGTTAATCCCTAAAATGGGAAAAAATATCAATGGTAACAGAGCCGTAACGGCAAAGGGAACGGCTTCGCTGGCCCACCATATGGCCATCCAGGCGGCCATGGCGGCGGTCATCCGTCCGGCCGGTTCCAGATCATCGGGGGCAAAGAATAACCACAGCAGGATCGCCGCCAGCGGCCCGGCGATCAGGCCCAGGCTTTGGTAGGTTTTGCGCACGTTACCCGCCAAAACTTATGCCGCCTTGGTGTCGGCAATCCATTGATCGACGCGGCGTTCCAACAGGGTCAGAGGCATGGCGCCACCGCCTAAAATGGTGTCGTGAAAAGCGCGAATGTCGAATTTATCGCCAAGCTCAGCTTCGGCCTTTCGGCGCAATTCCTGAATTTTCAGCATGCCGATTTTATACCCCGTTGCCTGTCCGGGCCAGGCGATATAACGGCGAACCTCGGCGCGGGCTTGCTGGGCGGTTATCGCGGAATTGGCCAGAAAATAATCAACCGCCTGCTGCTCGCTCCAGCCTTTGGCATGGATGCCGGTATCAACGACCAGGCGTACGGCACGCCAGATTTCAGAGCCAAGGCGGCCAAACTCGGATAGTGGGTCTTCATAAGTGCCGGGCATTTCCTTGGCCAGCCATTCGGCATAAAGGCCCCAGCCTTCGGCATAGGCGTTAAACCCGGCCTGGGTGCGAAAGGTGGGAATGCCGGTTAGCTCTTGTGCGATGGAAATTTGCATATGGTGACCCGGCAGGCCCTCGTGATAGGCAATCACCTCCAGCTCGCGTTTGGGCATGGCGCCCATGTCCAGCAGGTGGGCGTAATAGGTGCCGGGGCGGCTGCCATCGGGGGTGCCCGAGGAATAATGCTGGGGCGCGCCGGCCTGTTCGCGAAACGATTCAACCCGTTTCACCACCAGATCAGCTTTGGGCAAGATGCCGAAATAATTGGGTAATTGCTTCTTGATCTTGTCAATCGCGGCGGTGGCATCAATGATGTAACCTTGGCGGCCTTCGTCATCATTAGGATAATACAGCCGCTCGTCATCCTTGGTTTCACGCAAGAATTTGAAAAATTCAGGCAAGCTGCCCTCAAACCCGAATTTGTCTTTTACGGCGATCATTTCAC
>NVVU01000036.1 GCA_002733485.1 Robiginitomaculum sp. | reverse complement strand
TTTTGGGAATACGCTTGGGCGGGCGGGCAAATATAAATTTGAAAAAGGCGTCTTCGCGGCCTTCCAGGGCGGATTCCGGGGTGCAGCGCTCCTGAAAACGTACAAAATAATGATCATCTCCATAGCGACGGCGCAACATTTCCATGGGGCTAACCGGCGGGCGGGGCAGATGCGGTGTGTTAACCCCAATGACGCCGGCCACACGGTCCGGCACCAGCAAGGCCCCCGGCCAGATGATCAGGCCACCCCAGTCATGACCCACCCAGATCGCCTTTTTTATCTCCAGGGCATCCAAAAGCCCGGTCATATCAGCGAGCAGGGTGTCGATACCATAAAGGGATGGGTCTTTGGGGGCGTCCGAGGCACCAAAGCCGCGCATGTCCGGCGCAATCACCCGNAAACCCTGCCTTGGCCAGCGGGTCGATCTGGTTTAGCCAGCTGCGCGCCAGTTCCGGCCAGCCATGTAACAGCAAAACTGGCAGACCACCTTTGGGTCCGGCCTCGTGGACGCTAAGGATGATGCCATTGGTTTGAATGCGCCTGGGTGCGGGGAAATCAGTCATGATTTCAATCTAGGTTGAAAAAACTGATGACGCAATATTGCATATGTGTAATATATGTGGCAAAATACGAATCATGGCTATTGCTAGACCCATAGACCGGCGTCTGTTTTTACTGCTTGATCGTGCGCGCAATCGTTTGTTCAAGCGCGCTAACCGTGAATTATTACACAGCGCAAATATCACCGTGGCCCAGGGGGCAGCCTTATTTTACCTCAGTCGCCATAATGGTTGCCTGCTGTCTGATCTGGCCGAGGGGCTGGACCTGAACAATTCGGCTATAACCGGCCTGGCAACGCGTATGGAAAAGGCTGGTCTTCTTGAGCGCAAACCCTGTCCCGAAGATGGGCGAGCCATGCGCGTACACCTGTCCGAAAAAGGCAGATCCAGTCATGAGGCCGTCAAACACACCTTGCGCGATTTTAATGCCCAGATCGAACACGGGTTTACACCAGAAGAAATGGATGTGGTSTNATYKMTKTYKRRMSCRMMCWGCTRWTNNRTGCMYKYAMYRYMWYYRCCYTAAGGGGAGAAAAAATTGAGTACAGAAAACATCATTGTTGCGGACACCAATGGGGTGCGCCTGATCACCATGAACAGGGCAGCCAAAAAAAACGCGATTACCGAAGATATGTATGCAGCTATGGCTGATGCCGTTTATGATGCGCAGGATGATGGCGCCTTGCGGGTGGTGATGATCACCGGCACAGAGGATGCGTTTACCGCCGGTAATGACATGGCGGCTTTTTTAAACCCTAAGGCCCGCATGGGCGATGCGGACCTGCCGGTGGAGCGGTTTTTAAACGCCATTCTGACGGCAAAAAAACCCTTACTGGCGGCGGTCAACGGTCTGGCCATCGGCATTGGCACCACCATGTTGTTGCATTGTGATATGGTCTATGCCGCCGATACGGCGCGTTTTTCTGTGCCGTTCATTAATCTGGGCCTTATGCCCGAGGCCGCCTCTTCTTTGCTGTTGCCGCGCGCGGTAGGCACCAAAAAGGCGGCGGAAATGTTGATGTTTGGTGATTTTCACGATGCTGATACGGCGCTCTCTATGGGGCTGATCAATGAAGTATTTGCGCCGGACGCCCTGATGGATAAGGCCATGCAGCGCGCGCAAATGCTGGCGGCAAAGCCCCCGGCGGCGCTGTTGTTGATCAAGGAATTGCTGAAACGTGAGGCCGAAACCCCGGGTGAGCGCATGGCCCGCGAAAGCGCGCTTTTTGGCGAACGCCTGCAAAGTGCTGAGTGCAAGGAAGCTGCCACCGCATTTTTTGAAAAACGCGATCCTGATTTTTCTGGCCTGTGATCCGCATACTCAATGAGGTTTGCCCACTCTTGCGTTCCGGGGATCCATGTATTGGAACATATGAAGAATATTTAGACAAAAGAGGCAACCAATGAGCACTCATAACCATATAGACTATATCGAACTGCCCGCCATGGATTTGCAAATCATGAAGGCGTTTTATGGGGCGGCCTTTGGCTGGACGTTTGAAGACTATGGTCCAAATTATGTGGCCTTTAGCGGTGCAGGGCTGGAAGGTGGCTTTGCGCCAACCCTAAACCGTCCGCCGCGCGGCGGGGCCATGGTGATCCTTTATTCAGATGACCTGGACACCAGCGAAAAGGCGGTGCGCGATGCTGGCGGCGAAATGTTGGAACGGATCAGCTTTCCCGGCGGCAGCCGGTTTGGCTTTGTTGATCCATCGGGCAATGAGCTGGCGATCTGGACCAAAGCCTAGGGTTTCATGGTTCACATTGTGATCACACTAACCTGATTTTCAGTTGATACGGGTTTCTGTCACGGTGTTCGGGTAGGCAGAACCGGGGGGCAATGATGGAGCCTCTTATGGATCGTGTTCAGGAACTTGTAGATATTGCCTTTTACCGCTGGCAGTGCGCCGAAATGAAACTCAAGGGCGTATCTGCGCCGCTGGCGTGCAGCTCTAATGTGGCTTGCGCTATTCCCTTATCGGCCAAAAAACGGGCGCGCCTTCACGCCGCCTTTGGCAAATATCGCGCCCGCTCATAAACCAGTCAGTGCACAGTCTATGCACCTTTGCCGACCCCCCATGGTGACAGCGCCGGTTCGCCGCGCTAGCAAGGGACATGACCTATTCTTCCTTGAGAGATTATCTGGCCTCCCTAGAACAAGACGGGTTGTACCGGCGTGTGACCGAGCCGGTTTCCACTGATCTGGAACTGACGGAAATCGGCTGTCGCTTGATCCGCAAAAGCGGCCCGGCGGTGCTTTTTGAAAATGTAAAAACGGAAACCGGCGCACCAGCGGACATGCCTGTGCTGATCAATCTGTTTGGCACGGTAGAGCGCGTGGCGCGCGGCGTCACCATGGGCGGTAAAGTGCGTACAACGGCGCAGGATTTACGCGAAGTGGGTGAGTTGCTGGCGTTTATGCGACAGCCAGAGCCACCGCGCGGGATTGGGGATGCCTTAAAACTGGCCCCTTTGATTAAAACCGTGATGGCCATGCGGCCCAGGATTGTGCGCAAGGCCCCCTGTCAGGACGTTGTGCTAAAAGGCAAAGGCGCTTCGCTGGATCGTCTGCCAATCCAAACCTGTTGGCCGGGCGAACCAGCGCCCTTGATTACCTGGCCATTGGTGGTCACCAAAGGGCCGGGCAAGGCCGCCGAGGACAACACCAACCTTGGTATTTATCGGATGCAAAAGCTGGGCCCGCACAAAACCATTATGCGCTGGCTGGCCCATCGCGGCGGCGCGCAGCAATTTGCACGTTTCAAGGCGGCCAATCCGGGCAAGCCCATGCCGCTGGCTGCGGTGATCGGTGCTGATCCGGGCACCATTTTGGCCGCCGTTACTCCGGTGCCCGATACCTTGAGCGAGTATCAGTTTGCCGGCCTGTTGCGCGGTAAAAAGGCTGAACTGGTCAAATGCAAAACCATCGATCTGCATGTGCCTGCCGAGGCTGAAATCGTTATCGAAGGCCATGTCTTGCCTGATGAAACCGCGCCCGAGGGCCCTTACGGCGATCATACGGGCTATTATAATTCGGTAGAAGAATTTCCGGTTTTTGAGATCAGCGCCATCACCATGCGCGAAAACCCGATGTATTTGAGCACCTATACAGGCCGCCCGCCGGACGAGCCAAGCGTTTTGGGTGAGGCGCTAAATGAAGTGTTTATCCCGCTGCTGCAACAGCAATTTCCCGAAATTACTGATTTTTATTTGCCACCCGAGGCCTGTTCCTATCGCATTGCCGTGATCTCTATGAAAAAGGCCTATGCGGGCCATGCCAAGCGGGTGATGATGGGCGCGTGGTCATATTTGCGCCAATTCACCTATACCAAATGGCTGATCATTGTTGATGATGATATCAATGCCCGGGACTGGAAAGATGTGATGTGGGCCATTTCCACGCGCATGGACCCGGCGCGGGACTGTGTAACGGTGGAAAACACCCCGATTGATTATCTGGATTTTGCTTCGCCGGTTTCTGGCCTTGGCTCTAAAATGGGGCTGGACGCCACTAATAAATGGCCTGGCGAAACCACGCGTGAATGGGGCCGCGAAATAAAAATGGATGAAGCCGTCATTGCCGCCGTGACCGAAAAATGGGGCAGGATGGGCCTTTGAGCGGCATGGCGGATCATCTACGCTTTGCCAAGGCATCAAAAGCAGCGCAGAGGCGCGAATTTATCAGGCTGACCAGTGCCAATCCGATAAATCAGAAAATCTGGAAACGCATTCCTGACTTGCCCTTGCCTCAGGGCATGCTGGTCTCGGGTTGTCTTTATCAAAGTGTATGGAATAACCTTTTGGGTCATGAGCCAACGCGCGGCATTCGCGATTATGACCTGGCCTATTTTGATGATACCGATCTGTCTTACGAGGCAGAGGACAAGGTTATCAAAGAATGTGCAGCCGCCTTTGCTGATCTGGGGGTTAAGGTTGAGGTGCGCAATCAGGCGCGGGTGCATCTSTGGTTYRAGRRYCRTTTTGGCTTTGMTTATRCGCCRCTGSAAAACRCSKCMSAGTCYCTYWYSCGSTATATGTSKCCCTGYCATGCAGTGGCGATAGAGCCAGACGGAAAGGGGAATTTGAAACTTCATGCGCCCTTTGGGCTGGATGATGTGTTTGGCTTTGTGGTGCGCCCTCGCCCCGGTCAGGATGGTGTTTCAGCATCGTCTTATCTTAAAAAAGCTACACGCATGAAGCAATTATGGCCGGAGCTACATATTCAACCTTTATCGATCTGATATTGCTTCTACTTTTCTATTCCCCAGAATAACCGCACAGGTTGAAACCATGTGCAGAAGGCCTATATTTAAGGTGAGGGGCGTAGATTCATGGAGAGTATCATGAAGACGTTTAAACCCGTATTAGCCATCGTGCTTGGTAGTTTGATCCTGGGCACCGGCATAGCCGCCTATGGCGACGAAAATGGCAGCAAAGACGCTAAACCATCCAGTCGCCGTGTCGTTATCCCCTTTGTGGCCACCACCGGCCTGTACAGCTGGCGCGTAGGCGAGGACAATTCCATGCTTTTGGAGGCCCGCCACAACGACTGGTATAAAGCCACGTTCAGGGGTTATTGCCCGCCGTTGAGATTTGAACAACAGATCGGCGTCATTGCTGGCCCCATGGGCGGTTTTGATGAGTTTAGCAAAGTGCTGGTGGATGACAGTATTTGTTATGTTGATACGCTGGAACACATTGGTAATCCCGATAAGGCGATCAAGGATAAAGCCAGCTAAAACGGCAGGATTTTCCGCTTGCGGCTGTACTTCAGATATCCGACATTGGCGCCCAGGCGCAGGCCCCCGCCAGAGCGCATGGGCACCAGTGTCATGCCATGGCCGATCTGATAATTAATGCCCATACCGGCAATCAGGTAGGCTGAGCCGTCAACGCCCGGAAAGCGCCGATAAATCTGCTCATAATTGCGCAGGCCATAAATCAGGGTGAAAACTTTCGAGCCATTACCACCGACATCAAAGCCGATAGATGGCCCTTGCCAGTAAACGGTCGCGCGGGTGCCATCTTTAAGAACCATGGTCCCTTTGCCATAACGCAGACCAACACCGATTGCTGCGGCCGCTTCGCCCCCGTAAATATAACCAACAGGTCGTCCCTGTTTGGCAAAGATGCTCTCCACTGCTGATCCGGCGGCTTCTGAAGTGACGCCAAAAAAGTCGGCTACCGCATGGGTTACTTCGGTATTGCCATAGGTGACTTCGCCCTCGGGCTGGGCATCCTGCGCGTGGGAAATGCTCAAGTTAAAGGCCCCAAAAAACAACGCCAGTACGATCAATTTACGAAACATGATGGTCTCCCTATGCCTTTGCATCATGGCGCGCTTTGGTTCTGATGGGAAGGGCGCTTGGCGCAGGACAGTGTTGCTGCTAAGTCCCCGTTTATGACTATAGATCCTAAACAAATCCGCAATTTTGCCATTGTCGCCCATATCGATCATGGCAAGTCCACGCTGGCCGATCGCCTGATCCAGCAAACCGGCGGGTTGAGCGCACGAGAAATGAAGGCGCAAGTACTCGACAGTATGGATATTGAACGCGAACGCGGTATTACCATCAAGGCGCAAACCGTGCGTCTGGAATACAAGGCTCAGGACGGCCAGGATTATGTTCTGAACCTGATGGATACGCCGGGTCATGTGGATTTTGCCTATGAGGTCTCGCGGTCCCTGTCGGCATGCGAAGGTTCGCTTCTGGTGGTGGATGCCTCACAGGGGGTAGAAGCGCAAACACTGGCCAATGTGTATCAGGCGCTGGATCATGACCATGACGTTGTATCAATCCTGAATAAAATTGATCTTCCAGCCGCCGAACCGGACCGTATTCGCCAGCAGATCGAAGACGTAATCGGCCTGGACGCCAGTGATGCCATAGAAGTTTCAGCCAAAACCGGCCAAGGCATTCCTGAGGTTCTGGAAGCCATTGTCAAACGATTGCCCGCGCCACAGTCTGGCGACCCGGCGGCCCCGTTAAAGGCGCTGCTGGTCGATGCCTGGTATGATACCTATCTGGGGGTGGTGGTTCTTTTTCGCATGCTAGAAGGCACTGCCAAAAAGGGCCTGCGTATAAAGATGATGTCCAATGGCTCGTCCTATACGCTGGACCGGGTCGGGGTATTTCGCCCCAAGGCCGAAGAAGTGGCGATGCTGGGGCCGGGGGAAATTGGCTTTTTTACCGCCTCCATCAAGGAAGTGGCTGATGCCGCTGTTGGCGATACCATCACCGAAGAAAAACGCCCCACCAAAGTAGCATTACAGGGCTTTCGTCCGGTGCAGCCGGTGGTGTTTTGCGGCATATTCCCGGTTGATGCCGCCGATTTTGAAGATCTGCGCGCTGCGGTTGGCAGATTGCGCCTCAATGACGCCAGTTTTTCCTTTGAGATGGAAACCTCGGCGGCGCTGGGCTTTGGCTTTCGCTGTGGGTTTTTAGGGCTTTTGCACCTGGAGATCATTCAGGAACGCCTCGAGCGCGAATTTAATCTCGACCTGATCGCTACGGCCCCCAGCGTGGTGTATCAAATCGCCATGAGTGATGGCAGCCAGATGGAGCTGCACAATCCGGCCGACATGCCAGACCCGGTACGTATCGAAAGCATTGCCGAGCCATGGATCAAGGCCACCATTTTAACGCCGGATGAATATGTGGGCGCGGTACTTAAACTCTGTCAGGATCGGCGCGGCGTTCAGACCGCCCTCACCTATGTGGGCAGTCGTGCCATGATCGAATACGAATTGCCGCTGAACGAAGTGGTGTTTGACTTTTATGATCGACTGAAATCTCTGACCAAGGGCTATGCCAGTTTTGATTATTCGATGATTGGCTATCGCGAGGGGGATCTGGTGAAAATGTCGATCCTGGTCAATGCGGAACCGGTGGATGCGCTATCCATGCTGGTGCACCGTTCCCGCGCCGAGGCGCGCGGCCGTCTTATGTGCGAAAAACTGAAAGACCTGATCCCGCGCCATATGTTCAAAATCCCGATTCAGGCGGCCATTGGCGGGCGGGTGATTGCCAGAGAAACCATTGCCGCCTTGCGCAAGGATGTGACGGCAAAATGTTATGGTGGTGACGCCACTCGCAAGCGCAAATTGCTGGACAAGCAAAAGGCCGGCAAGAAAAAAATGCGCCAGTTCGGGAAGGTAGAAATTCCACAAACCGCCTTCATCGCGGCGCTTAAAATGGATGATGGTTGATTTTTTTCTGGGTCCCCGGGCGAAGACCCGGGTCCATTTACCCCCGGATTGCCATTTCCAGACCATTGGCATCCTTTGCCGGGTCTTTGGGCAAGGTTTCAGCGGCTCCAAACAGTATGCGCTGCGCCGTCCAGGCACAGGCGCAGGCGTCCAGAAAATCATTGCGCACGGCGCTTAGGGGCGTGAACACTTCTTTGGCCAGAAACTCAGGCTCAAAGCCGATTTTTTGCAAGGCCTCGACGCGCTCTTTCTCGCCTTCAATGGTTTTTTTGGCATGTTCACAGGGTTCGCCTTCGCGGATCAGGGTAAAGCACAGCTCCGGATGGGCTTCGAAAACACGGCTTTGTAAATCTGGCGTGATGCGCGCATCAATCTCGCGCATCTTGTCGAAGAGTGCAAAGGTTTGCTGGGAGAGTTTGGGGGCGTGCTCGGCGGTTTTAGCATTGGCAGCACAGGCCGCTTCATAACTGGTGGTATAAAGCGCCCGCCGGCTGGGCGATGAAAAGACTGAGGATTTACGTAGGCCCAGGCGTTCGCGCGCGGCGCGTTCGCACCCACGGCCACCCCGGACCGCCTTTTCCAGAAAGCCGATCGGCATATCCACGGCCACAATTTCTGGACGTTCCGGTGTTAACAAGACATCCCAAAACCCCCGCAAAGGACGCATAATGGGGGAGTGCTGGCCGGTAACATCCAGCATCACGGCGATCCAGCCACCGGGACAGCCATCCATGCCGGCCACCCAGCGCGCATGTCGCCTTGCCTGCAAAGGGGGGCGCGCGGAAACCCCGGTGCGTGGACTGACCAGCCGTTCCTGGGTGGCCACTAAGGGCAGTTCTCTGGAACCAAGGCGCTGGGCTTCGCTAAGCACCATATCAATGGAAGAAACCGAGGTTTCCAGCGCCGCCCGGATGGTGCTGCCATTTAGAAGATGCGCGGTAAATAATGCTGTCAACAAATCGCCCGTGCCGCGCGGCACATTTTTATAGCACGAAGTGGTGACGCACCAGGCTTCGTCCTTGCTGACCGCCAAGGTGGCGCACAACGCTGCGCTGGGGGTTGAGCTGGCAATAACCTGTGGGCATTGGGTGGCGCGCGCCGCCTCCACCGCCGAGCCTTCGTCAAACACCGGACGATCAGAAATATGCGCCAATTCCCAGGCGTTGGGGGTGATAATATCGGCCCGGGGTACCAGATCACGCTTAATGGCCTCGGCCACGGCGTCGGGCACATAAAGACCATCGGGCTCATCGCCCATCACCGGATCCACCACCACCATCACATCGGGCTTGGCGGCGCGCACATAGTCTATCATGGCGGCAGCGGCAGTGATTTGCCGTGACGAGCGAAAATAGCCGGTAATTACCGCATCGATTTTATCCAGAACGCCCTGCGCCTGTACCGCCAGAAACATTCGCGACAAGCCGTCGGCATCAATTTCAACCAGACCCGGATCCCCCCACCCCGGGTGGCGACCCATCAAAACCGTTGGCAGGGTGATGACCTCTACCCCCAAGCGTTGCAGGGCAAATGCCGAAACAGAGGCCCCAACGCGGCTGGCCGCCGCCTGTGAAGAGATTAAAAGCACGGTTTTCATGGGGGCACTATTGCGCAAAGATGTTAAAAAAATATCGCGCTTCCAGATCAAGGATTAATTATGGCTATCTCTTTGCGTTCCGTATTGTTTGTCCCCACCGCCAACCCCAAGGCCCTGGCCAGGGCACCGGGCCTGAATGCCGATGCCGTTATCCTTGATCTGGAAGATGCGGTTTCGGCGTCGGAAAAGGATGAGGCCCGCGCCTCGGCGCTACGGGCCTTACGCCTTGAGAGGTGGAAAGCGCCGTTAAGAGCAGTGCGGATCAATGCGCTCAACACCGGCTGGGCTGAGGCGGATTTGCTGGCTTTTGCCCCCGCTGAGGTGGATGTGCTGGTTATTCCCAAGGTGGAAAACGCAGCCATGTTGCAAAACGCGCGCGCGATCATGGCCCGTGCTGCGTTGGTCCCGGGGCGGCCACTGCCAGCATTGTGGGCCATGGTGGAAACCCCGCGCGGAGTTTTAAACCTTAAGGACATTGCCGCCAGTGCGGCCAGGACCGGGCTAACGACTTTGATTGCTGGCACCAATGATCTGGCCAAAGGCCTTGGTTGTGATGGGTTGAAAAATGATCGAGAAGCCTTGATCTCTCATCTATCTGCGATTGTTTTGGCGGCGCGCGGCTATGGTCTGATGGCGCTGGATGGCGTTTATAATGCCTTTGGTAATGAGAAAGGGTTTGCGCGCGAAGCCAGGCAGGGCAAACAGTTTGGGTATAATGGTAAAACCCTGATCCACCCATCGCAGATAGAGCCTGCCAACGTAATTTTTGGCCCGTCCGAGGCTGTCATCAAGCGCGCCAAAGCCATTATCCGGGCCTTTAAACTGAAAAATAATGCGGGCAAAGGTGTGATCAGCCTGGATGGGGAAATGGTCGAACGTCTGCACCTGCATGACGCACAGGCTTTGCTTGACTCCCTGCCCGTCCTGTCGGCAAAACCCTCTTCGCCTGCAAGTTCGCGTAAAGGAAAGAAACCATCATGAACAAATTTCTAATCGGTCTTGGCCTTGGCATTACCATGATGATGGCCCCCTCTGCCTATGCACAGGAATCCACCCTGGCATGCGGCGTTAGTGGCAGTGATATGACGGCCTTTGCCGCACTGGATTATGATGCATTTAATTACGGGCCCGATGGCTGGCGCTCCTTGTCATCAAAAAAATGTTTTTTTGACGCCGGGGCCAGCATTGTGTCCTGGCTGGTGGACCATGAAGGTGATCTTGATGGCGCTCAATTACGAACCCAGCATTATCAGGCGGCGCGGAATTTTGCGCTGGCGGACCGCAAACCCATTGCCTTGTTGCAATTACGGCTGGCACAGGATAACACCCCGGCAAAACTGGGTGAAATGGACTGGAATGCTTATCTGGAAGCCTTTAACGCCTGGCTTTCCGAAGATAAAGCGGCGCTGGGACAGGCCATTGAACGCCTAAAGAAACAGGCCACAGGCAGTGATGGGCGTAAACCCAATCTTGATGCAGCCATGCGTTTTGATCGTTGCTTTACCAAATCCTATATCATGATCGAACAGGACCCATCCTGCCTTGCCTCCCCTGCAGACAATCAAAGCACGCCGTGATGAAAACGCTGGCAGCGTTAATGGTGTTTATAGTTGCGGCTCTGCATGGTTGGTTTTTAGTGCTGGAAATGTTTCTGTGGCAACACCCTCTTGGCATGAGTGTGTTTTCTCTTAGCCCGGCACAAGCCGCAGCAACGGCGGTTCTGGCAGCCAATCAGGGGCTTTATAATGGGTTTCTGGCGGTAGGGCTGCTTTGGGGATTGCTCAGGGGCAGCAGGGAATTCATTTTATTTTTCCTGTTGTGCGTGATTGCCGCTGGAATTTATGGTGCCATGACCGTCAATRTTWCGGTTTTTTTCATTCAGGCCGCTCCCGCGCTCATCGCYTTGATTTTGAATTTGCTATACAGAAAACAAAAAGYAACAGAGCCTGCACCTTAAAAAANCCGTTCTGAAAAAGAAGGAAAAYCCATGACCATGAAGYTATAYCATAAYCCRCGWTGTTCCAAATCCCGGGCTACCAAGGCSTTGCTGGATGAACGCGGGCTGGACTATGAAATCGTGCTGTATCTGGAAACCCCRCCCGAYACGGACGAGYTGTYWTYMYTGGTCAACAAGCTGGGCCTTGCGTCCGCCCGCGAAATGATGCGCAARGGCGAAGATGCCTATMAGGATCTGGGCCTTTCATCGATCAGCGACGAAGAAGCGTTGATTGTGGCGATGAGCGAGCACCCGAAACTGATCGAGCGGCCCATTGTCGTCAATGGTGACCGGGCTGCGATTGGCCGCCCCATTGAAGCTGTTATAGAAATCATAAAATAGAACGCCTGTGCGTAAAGGCTAGGTCATGACCCGGACATTAACCCGCCAGCGCGTGATGGCGCTGACCTGGCCGATGATTTTCGCCAATGCGCTGATCCCGCTGGTGGGGGTGATCGACACGGCGGTGATTGGCCTTGCCGGAGATGCCACCGACATTGGCGGGGTGGCTCTGGGGGCCATGGTGTTTGCGGTTTTTTACTGGAGCACCTATTTCTTGCGTATGGGGGTCACCGGCTTTACCGCCCAGGCCATAGGCTCAGGGGATATGGCTGAAAGCCAGCGCATTGTGGCGCGAGCATTGTTGATCGGACTGGCGCTGGGCCTTTCTTTTCTGGCTTTGAAAACGCCGATCAGCACGCTGGCTTTTAAGGTTTTACAAGGCAGTGAAATCGTGGAGGCCAAGGGGGCGGCCTATGTGGCGGCACGGTTTTGGGGTGCCCCGGCGGCGCTGGGCCTGTTTGCTGTCACCGGCTGGCTGATCGGGGCCGGTAAAACCCGTCTGGCTTTGATGGTACAGGCGCTATTGGCGATCACCAATGGCGCGCTGGATGCGTGGTTTGTGTTGCGCCTTGGCTGGGGGCCAACCGGCGTTGCTGCGGGCACCGCGATAGCCGAATGGATGGCRTTTCTTCTGGGTTTGATTTTGGTTTTGCGGGCCTTTAAAACSGACCGGGCCACCCTTTTGGCAACGCTATCACTGTCACATCTATTGGATGCCGGGGCRCTRAAAAAACTGTTCGGGTTGAATTTCAATCTGTTTTTGCGATCCATATTTCTGACCTTTGGATTTAGCTGGTTTATCAATGCGGGGGCGCGTCAGGGGGATGTGTTGCTGGCCGCCAATCAGGTGCTGTTACAGTTCATTATGGTGTGGGCCTTTGTGCTGGACGCCTTCGCCTATACCGCCGAGGCGGAAACCGGCCGTGCCTTTGGCCGTGGCTCGGTTGTGGACTTGCGCCGCGCGGTGCGTCTGACCAGCGAATTTGCCTTTGCCTGTGCCTTTGGTTTTGCGGCTCTGACCCTTTTTGGCGGTGGTTGGGTGATCAACCAATTGATTTCCGACCCATCGGTACGCGAGACCGCCATCCGGTTTTTGCCCTGGTGTGCTGCAGTGCCCATTTTGGGGATCGGCTCATGGCAATTGGATGGTATTTTCACCGGGGCCACCCGCAGCGCCGCCATGCGCAATGCCTCGCTGGCGTCCTTGCTGATTTACCTGGCATTTGATGCCCTCTTCACCCCGAGCGGGAACGCAGGGGTCTGGGCGGCTTTTTTGATTTACTTTGTGGCGCGAGGGTTGACCCTGCTGGTGGCATATCCGGCGCTGGAGCGGAGCATTACACCAAAGCGCACTTAATCACGCCCCACGGCCTCATCGACACTCGAAAAACCATTGGCGCGTAATCTTTCTGCCAAGTCTGATTTGATGGTGCCTACCAGAGACGGCCCATGAAGCGCCAGCGCTGTATATAGCTGCACGGCGTTGGCTCCGGCGCGTATCTTGGCATAGGCATCAGCCCCTGAGGCAATGCCGCCAACCCCGATCAGCGTCATCCGCCCGCGTGTAGCATGCCTAAAGGCGCGCAATACCTCTGTGGAGCGGGTAAACAATGGCTTGCCCGATAAACCGCCCCCTTCGCCCCGCGCCGCGCTTTGCAGATCATCCGGGCGGCTGATGGTAGTGTTACTGATGATCAGGCCATCCAGCGCGTAATGACAGGCGGTCTCGCTGATCTGGATGATCTGGGTATCATCAAGGTCGGGCGAAACTTTCAGGAAAAATGGCGGCGACGGCTGATCACCGGTCAATGCCGCGCGCCCCTCCATGATTCGCCCTAACAGCTCTTGCAAGGCATCCTTGCTCTGAAGCTCTCGCAGTCCCGGCGTATTGGGCGAGGAAATGTTGATGGTGAACCAGGCCGGCAAACCCCAAAGGGTTTTCAAGCCCGTGACATAATCGCCTATGCGGTCTTTTGAAGTTTTATTGGCCCCGATATTGGCGCCAATGGCCCACCCGCGTTTTCGTTGGGCCGCAAGGTTACGGGCAAAAATATCCAGACCGTCATTGTTAAACCCCATACGGTTGATCACCGCTCCGTCCCGGGTCAGACGGAAGAGCCTTGGGCGCGGATTGCCCGCCTGTGGCAAGGGGGTAACCGTACCGCACTCCACCCAGCCAAACCCGGCGCGCATCATGGCAGCCCCGGTGCGGGCGTTTTTATCAAACCCGGCGGCAAGGCCAATGGGGTTGGCAAGGTCTAATGGCCCAATTCGGGTGCGCAAAACCGGATCATCCGGGGCATGTTGCACCGGGCCAAGACCGGCCCTCAGGGCCAGAATGGTCAATTGATGCGCGCTTTCGGCGGGCAGGCGGCGCAAGGCCGTCCCTGCAATATCATATAGATTCATGGGATTTGCGGTCCAAAGTTATGGCCGTTTTCAAGGCGGTCCAGCAATTGTTCTGTCTGAATGCTGGATACGGACAAGGGGGCATAAAGGTGCGGAAATAAAACACCGCCACGTGATGGTTCCCATTTCAAATGCCCCTCAATGTCTTTAACGGCGACGCTGATCAGCATCAAATCCGGTATATCGGCATAATAGCGCCGGGCCGTTTCGCGCACGGTGGCAGCGGTGGAAAAGTGGATAAAACCGTCGCGTTTATCATCCGCGCTTCCCGAAAACATGCCTGTGCGCTTGGCCTCCAGCCAGCTTTGTTGATCCATCAGGCGGTAAATCACGTCATCCATGGTGCGCCAATAGCGCCAGTTGGCGTTCCTGCCAAGCACCTTTATGCAATGTATGGATAGGTTTACATTCCTAAATGCGGGTGTATATTCTTCTGATTCTGCAACCGTGTCGGAAAAATATGCTGACCCATAAACAGATTTGGCGTGGACTGGACGTTCTCGCAACCCGGGCGGGCCTCAGCTCTTCGGGTCTGGCACGAAAGGCCGGGCTGGACGCTACAGCGTTCAACCCGTCCAAACGCTATGCCGCCAACGGAACGCGCTTGCGCTGGCCCTCCACCGAAAGCATTGCCAAGGTGTTGGATGCCGTTGAGGTAAACTTTGAAGATTTTGCCGCCATGGCCAGTGGCGGGCCGACGTCTGGCCGCCCCGTGCCGCTGATCGGTCTCGCACAGGCTGGCTCTGGCGGGTTTTTTGATGATGCAGGTTATCCCATTGGCACAGGCTGGGACGAGGTACGCTTTCCCGGCTTTGATGGCAGCCGCGCCTATGCGCTGGAAATATCCGGGGATTCCATGGAGCCGGTTTTTCGTGATGGCGATCGCATTGTGGTCGCCCCCGAAGAAAGCGTGCGTCGCGGTGACCGGGTGGTGGTACGCACCCGCGATGGCGAGGTGATGGCCAAGGAATTACGGCGTATGACCCAGTCCCGGATCGAGCTGGCCTCGCTGAACTCTGAATATCCTGACCGCGTTCTGGAACGCAAGAATGTGGACTGGATTGCCCGCATTGTCTGGGCCAGCCAATAGGGGCAACCTGTTTTTAATGGCTCAAATGTTTGGGCAGCTTCTTTAAGGTTTCAAGGCACAGATCCAGCTGGCTTATAGTTACATATTCATCGGGCTTGTGGGCCTGTTCGATCGAGCCTGGCCCGCAGATCACCGCTGGCAGGCCGGCCTGCTGGAAATGCCCGGCTTCGGTAGTGTAGGACACCACCCGGCTGTCATTATCTCCGGTAAGCAGGCGGGCAATCTGTTCGGCGGCGCTTTGCGGATCAGCGGTTAGCGGCGGTGCACTGGTTTTGCGCTCAAAGAGTATCTGCGCCTCGGGCGCGCTTTGGCGCATTTGTGCTTCTACCTCTTTTACTTTTTTGGCAAAGCGCGCCTCAATAGCGGCGCAATCATCACTGGGCAATAGCCGCAAATCCCATGAAAACGTACATTCTCTGGCAATAATATTGACGGCGGTGCCGCCTTTGACCAGCCCGATGGTCAAGGTGCCATAGGGTGGATCAAACGGATTATGCGGATTGGCCTGGGTGCGTAAATCATCAGCAATGGCGCTAAGCTCGGCCATCAGAAGCCCGGCGGCCATCACCGCCGAGGCCCCCTGGTGCGGCAGGCTGGAATGGGCCTCTTTGCCCAAAACCTGCACACGGTATGAATTTTGCCCCTTATGGGCGCTGACCACATGCATATCGCTGGGTTCGCCCACCAGCACCGCAGCGGGTGCCGGTAAATCACGGTGCAACGCCTCGATCAGTGACGGTGCGCCAATGCAGCCAACTTCTTCATCATAGGAAAAGGCAAAATGTACAGGCCGGGCAAGATGTGCGCGGGCAAAATCAGGCGCGGCGGCCAGGGCACAGGCGATAAAGCCCTTCATATCACAAGTGCCACGGCCATAATAACGGCCACCCTGTTCGCGCATGATAAACGGGTCGCCGGACCAGTCCTGACCGTCCACCGGCACTACATCGGTATGGCCTGAAAGTACCAGGCCGCCCGGGTTGATGGGGCCAAGTGTAGCGTAAAAATTGGCTTTTTTGCCATCATCGCTCAGCACGCGGGCGCACTGTGCGCCCAGATCACTCAAATAGCCCTCAACCCAGTCTATCAAGGCCAGATTGGAATTGCGCGATACGGTATCGAACCCCACAAGTGTGGTCAGAATGTTTCGAACCTGGGCCCTCGCTCCATCCATCAGGACGCCTTGGAACAATCAAGGGTTTGATCAACACCATAGGTCCGGCGGTATTCATCCACACTTATATCCATCAGCTTGATGAGACTAATCTTGAACACCAGGGTTTCGTTCGGCCCGATAGGTCCACCCATGGTACCGCTGGCTCCATAAGCCAGGTTCGGCGCAATATAGAGCTTCCATTCATCGCCGGGGCGCATAATGGCCAGTGCCTCGACCCAGCCCTTGATCAGGCCGTTAGAGGGAAATACCGCCGGTACGCCGTTGGTATAGGAGCTGTCAAACTCTTTACCATCTATGGTTTTGCCTTCGTAGTTTACACAGACAAACTGACCGGGATAGGGGTGTTTGCCATCTACAGGACCGGCTTTTATGACCTTGTATTGCAGACCGGTATCTGTGGTTATGACCCCTTCGGCATTTTTATTTTCATCCAGAAAAGCTTTGCCCCTGATCAGGCTTTTTTGCGCCGGGTCAAAGTTTTCACTAAATTCCGGCTGATCATTTGCCCCATCAGGCTGATCTTCTTTGGCAGGGTTGCAGGCGGCAAGAAGTACGGCAAGGCCAAGGCTGGCCATCACAATCGGTTTCATGTTTTTTGTTCCTGTAAAAATTCTGGGTTTCATGTAAACGAGCCTGCTGGCTTTGGCGAGTAAAAATATGTTTACCAGGGCTGAGGCGCGCGCATAATCGCTTGCCTGTTTTCCGCCTCAGGGGTATGCCGGGCAACACGGATAAAGGACATTCCCCATGACTGCACTTGCGCTTGTTCGTCACGGCCAGAGCCAATGGAATCTGGAAAACCTCTTCACCGGCTGGGTGGATGTGCCGCTGACCCCAAAAGGCGAAGACGAGGCGCGCAAAGCCGGGCAGTTACTGGCCCGGTGCGGTCATGATTTTGATCAGGCCTATACCTCATTACAGACCCGGGCAATCCGCACGCTGTGGCTGGCGTTGGCCGAAATGGACGAGGCCTGGTTGCCAGTGGCCAAGGATTACCGGCTGAATGAGCGTCATTACGGGGCGCTGACCGGGTTAAACAAGGCCGAAACTGCCAAAAAACATGGCGAGGAGCAGGTGCATATCTGGCGGCGGTCCTATGACATCCCGCCGCCGCCAATGGAATGGGATAACCCGCTRAACCCGTGTCTGAACCGGCGCTATGCCGATGTTTCACGTGAAGCATTGCCGGTAGCTGAATCCCTGAAAATGACATTGGACCGGGTGCTGCCTTATTGGGAAAACACCATAGAGCCAAAGCTGCTRGGTGGATGCAATACCCTGATTTCTGCCCACGGCAATTCATTGCGAGCGTTGGTCAAACTATTGTTCAAAGTGCCAGCGGCCGAGATTGTTAATGTGGAAATCCCGACGGGCAACCCTCTATTGATCACGCTAGCCCCGGGCAGTCTGGATATTCAAAGTGCGTATTATCTGGATGAGAGTCGTGCCCGGGCTCTTCCTCCCGCACTTTAGGGTCCAGACTCAATCCAATCCATCAAATGCCGAGACTAAACACCTGGCCCATATTAACGGCGCGGGACCGTTGGTTTATGCAGATGTTATAAAGATTTGTATAACCATGATGGAAATATAATAGCCCAAAGGCGCTTCATTATAACTCTTTTAATATTCAGGGAGCACCATTTACGCCAATAGGGATATAAGGCCATGTTCGAAGACGACGATTTTGAACTTCCAGATGATCTCGCGGCAATGGCAGATGCGGCCGGGGCGGCTCTTGCTGGCATGGGCGAGGAATTTGCGGCAGGTGCTGAAGGTGACGCGGGAGCCTTGAAGGGGCATTTGGAAAAAGCCGCACAATCTGTGGATGATGAGGGCTTTCAGCAAAACATGGCTCGTGCCTTTGGCATTGCCCATGACCTGAAGGGTCAGGGCAGCACGTTTGGCTATAATCTGGTGACTGAAATTGCCGGGCATTTATGTACCTTGACGCGACCACAAAACAATCCCGGACGCGAGACCTTGCCGCAAATACAGGTCTGTGCACAGGCGCTTTTAGACGTTCTTGCTGGCCGGATCGATGGTGATGGCGGCACAATAGGTGTGCGGCTGCGTGAAACCCTTGGGATCGGTTAATGCCCCTCAACGCCCGTTACCGGACCCAATAAAAAAGGCGGCGCCATTGGCACCGCCTTTTCATTATAAAACAATGGTTTAATGGGGTTTTTTACTGGCTACCAATTTGCGACCCCGGTTAGATACCTGATCGATTTTGATCGTTCTTGGTTTCATGGCCTCGGGCAATTCACGCTTAAGGTCGATACGCAACAGGCCGTTTTCCAGCGCCGCGCTTTGTACAATTACATAGTCAGCCAGTTGAAAGCGGCGCTCAAAAGCGCGCTCGGCAATCCCGCGATGCAGGAATTGGCGTTCATCTTCGGTACTGGCTTTGCTACCGCTGACGATCAGCACGCCTTCACGAACCTCGATATTGAGATCGTCTTCACCAAAGCCGGCAATAGCCAGTTCTATGCGATAGGCATCCTCGGCGAACTGTTCGATATTATAGGGGGGGTAGCCTTGCGAAGCCGGATCAATTTTGGCGGCCTCGTCGATCATATCCGCGACCCGGTCAAAACCAACCAGTGTACGATATAGTGGTGTAAAATCAAAACTTTGCATGTCCTTATCTCCTTCTTCAAGCAACATGATGACCCGGTATGACGCGGCCCGGATCAGCCGTTTGTGGCGCTGCTCCTGTTGGCCGCAGCGTGTGAAGACCCAAATGGCGTCTTCAGAATATATTTGGTATTGATGACAAGTTTTTCAAGAACCCTTGCGTCGAAGATGCGGACATGTCTATGACTGCACCTTCCTGTGTCCTTGCGCGTTTCGGAGACCAGCTCATGTTCTTGTGCCCGACTTTTGGCMTRCNYACCNWYYTGKSGKCWKRCGTANCWSGMTCKGRCANSTGNWMTSRYYRTWRGRACNCCGGAACCAAAAACGGTTGTACAAGTGCCGATCCCCGAAGCGGTTCCCATACCTCCTGGCCCCACCGTGGGAACGCTGGAATGGGCGGTTAAGGGCGAGTGGCGGTCCGAAAAAGACAAAACCCGCAATTCATGGCGCCATCCGGTGAAAACGCTGGAATTCTGTGGCCTGGCACCGGGGCAAAAGGTGTTGGAAATCTGGCCTGGCGGTGGCTGGTACACCCAGATTCTGGCACCCTGGATCAAAGAGAATGGAGGCCAGTACAGCGCCGCCCTTCTGGATCCGGCAATGTCGGATCAGGCTCGCATGCTTAGCCAGTCTTTTAAGCGCGCCTTTGGGGATGAGGATCGTTATGGCCTCATAAAAACCAGTGTTTTTAGCGCGACTTCGGACAAGATTGCCCCAAAAGACAGCATGGATCTGGTGCTCACCTTTCGTAATGTGCATTCATGGATGGCTCAGGGCATGGCAACCAAGGCCTTTGCAGATTTCTATGCGTCCCTGAAACCCGGTGCGGTTTTATGTGTGGTGGAACATCGCTTGCCCGATGCCCGTGAACAGGATCCGCTTGCCAGCTCTGGTTATGTACAGCGATCCCTGGTCAAGGCACTGGCCAAGGATGCGGGCTTTGTCTTTGACGGTCAAAGCGAAGTGAACGCCAATCCCAGGGATACGGCGGACCACCCTTTTGGGGTTTGGACTCTGCCACCAGTACGGCGYARTGCGGCCCCGGGCGAYACTCCGGACCCWGSTTTTAACCGCCAGCGTTAYGATGAYATTGGCGAAAGCGACCGCATGACYTTGCGTTTTCGTAAACCTGAAACCCCCAAAAAGGAGAGCCCCGATGTCCCTTGAAACGGCCCCCCTGATTGCGCTTGAAGACGATCCCTCCCCCAAGGGAACCGAGGCGTTCTGGTTTACCGGCAAAGGCGGCGTGCGGCTCAGGGCGGCGTTTTGCCCGGCGCAAGGCAGCGCCAAAGGCTCGGTTTTATTTTCCCCCGGACGCTCTGAATATCTGGAGAAATTTCTGGAATTAGCGCGGGACCTTACCGCACGGGGATATAATTTTGCGGTGATTGACCATCGCGGACAGGGGCTTTCAGACCGGCTGCTCAAAGATCCCCTCAAAGGCCATGTGAAAGACTTTACCGACTTTGCTGCGGATATGGAAACCCTGGCGAGTCTTCTGCAAGRTCGATTAAGTGGGCCACTGGTTCTGGSSGSCCATTCCATGGGCGGGTTGATTGCCGCCGATGTGGCGCGGCGCGGTAATCTGGATGTAGCCGGTATGGCGCTCAGCGCGCCGATGTTTGGCTTTAAGGCTGGCGGCGCGGGTATGGAAATGGTGATCGGCCTGGCCAATGCCCTGGGCTTTGCCGCCAAAAGCCCGCCGGGCATTGATGGGGGCGGGGCGCAAAGTGAAAATGCGGCCCAAACGCTGACTTCAGACAAGGAACGCTTTGGCCGCGATCAACGGCGCAATGCCATGAATGAAGATATTCACCTTGGCCCACCAACCTTTGGCTGGCTAAAGGCAGCACTGGCAAAGCAAAAACGCATGTTCAAAAAAGATGGTTTTGCGGCGCTTTCCCTGCCGGTTTATCTGGCCAGTGCTGGCAAAGAAGCATTGGTCAGCAATGACGCGATCCAGGCCGCGCATGCCCTGATGCCCGATGCGGTCTATGAAAACATTCCGGGCGCTCTGCACGAACTGATCGAAGAGCAGGACCAATACCGTAATCGGTTTATGGAAGGCTTTTTTGCACTTTTGGAACGAGCCAGATAAGGCACTCAGATGCTCATCCGCCGGTAATTTTCTCGTAAACACGTAAAAGTGGAAGCGAAAGATAGGCGGCGGTAAAACCAACCACCCATAATCCTGCCGAAATAATCAGCAAGCGCCGGTTCCAACGATCAGCGCGTTCGCACGTTGCGGCCAATACCGGATCGGTGGGGCAGGCCCGCCCTGGCCGGTAAAGCGCCCATGCAGCAAGCGCAAGCAGAACGGCACTGGTGGAAAACAACCAGAATTTGTGGTGTGCCARYGTCACCARAAACGGGAAGTTTGCGAATAATGCCGCAGAAACTGCGCCAAAACCCAGGGTGATCAACAGTATCGGCAGGGCACAGCAAATAAGCGTAGTGGTAGATGTAAATAACAACACCCAGCCCCATCGGTTATGTTCCAGGCCAACCACTTTATCCAGCATGATTAYCCGGCCGTATTTTCATTTGCTTTGATAAAATCAGCGGCTGAACAGGTGTTGGTCTTTGTCATCGAGCGATAGGTGAAGCCTTTTTCCAGAAACAAGGCCTTGAGCTGATCATCCGTAAACCTTACCGAACCATCGGTGCACACATTGATCACGCCGGTTTCCAGATTGGCAGAGGCATCCTTGACGCCATTGATTTTTTTCAGAGCCTTTTCCGAAGTCGCCACACAGAACGGACAGGTCATGCCGTCAACCTGTAGTTTGTAACCTGTATCGGCGGCCATAGTGGATCCGGCCAGCATGGCAAGACCCAGGGAYAGGGAAAGTGTTTTGAACATAGCATTCTCCTTTACTTAAAAGTTAAACCGAAGGCTGGTGATCAGCGAATAATCCGGGGCTAGCGCCGTACCGTGAAGATTGTTGACAACGGGTATTTTCAGGGCGGTTTCAGCGATCCAGCGCCGGGTGGCATATTGCACGCCCGGAGAGAGAAAGGCCTGCGTGCCGCCGGAATTGGGATTAATAACGCTGCCCAGTCGATCTCTTTGTAATTGGGTAAGGTTGGCTTCTATTACGCCATACAAAAAACCATTGGTTGTGGCGGTGATGGCATTTGGAAGCAGCCGGTATTGCAGCGAGACATCGGCGCTTACCGTGTCGCCACGTGCAAAACTGTTGGCGCGGGTGTTGGCCACATATTTGATCTGGCTGTCAAAGTTCCAACTGGTGCTGGCGGCGGTGAAAATCAGGCCGGCAAAGCCATCGGTGGAGCCATCMCCGGTCTTGCCGGTGCGGCCCGTGGGCAGGGTGGCGCCAACAAACGGGGCGATCCGAATGGTTTTCCCGGGGCTATCATTTCGATAAATTTCGTAACGGGCAAAAATGGTGGCATCGCCAAGCCCGGTAAAATTACTGTTCATAGTGCCGATTTCACGATCAATATTGACCAGGGGTGCCACGCCGAAAACTGCCAGTTTAGGTGTTACGCCATAACCCAGTACGGAGACGCCGGCGCGAACCGTAGCATCTCGCTTCATGCCGTTCAGCCGGTCAGAAAACTTGGTGACCAAGAATTGCTGGCGCAACAAAATTTCGTTTTTGCTGACCGGCAGAGCGGTATTAAAGGTGATGGGAGCTGCCACCGCACCAATAGGGATCAAGAAGGCGCAGAGCCAGAGCGCGGTCAAAACCCACAATTGAAAGTCTTTTCGCATCCGACCTGTCCTGAAAAAGCACAAAACGATATTAGCGCCTGTAGCCACTACAGGTTCAAGAGCATTGGCAGRGCTTCACAACAAGTTGATATTATGAGGCGGCTGATGACAGCAGCGCCAGCGCCTCTTCGTGAACGCGTGGATCGCCGGTGGCCAGCACCTGTCCGCCTTGCCAGGCGGTGCCGCCGGACCAGTTGGTGACCATGCCGCCCGCCCCCTCTACAATGGGGATCAGTGCCGCAATATCATAATCCTGCAGGCCGGATTCCATTACCAGATCAACGCCGCCTCGTGCCAAAGCGGCATAACCGTAACAGTCTAGCCCATAGCGTTGCAGACGCGTTTTTTTGCGTAAGATCTCAAAAACCGGGCGTTCCTTTTTGGTAAAAAGATGGGGGTCAGTGGTGCACAGCGTTGCCGTGCGCAGATCTTTGCAAGGGCGGGTTTTTAACCGTCTTTGTTTCTGACCGCCTTTGTACAGCCATGCCTCATCGCCCAGACCAAAAAAACGCTCACCCGTCACCGGCTGATCCATAATGCCCAATACCGGGCGTATATTTCGGGTTAGTGCAATCAGCGTGCCCCAGACGGGCAGGGCGCTGATATAGGCGCGGGTACCATCAATGGGATCCAGCACCCAGTTAAAATCGCTATTTGTGTCTTTAACGCCATATTCCTCGCCGCGAATGCCGTGCTCGGGATAATGGCCATCCAGCAGGTCACGGATGGCGCGCTCCGCGCCCCGGTCCGCAATGGTCACCGGATCATAACCGCTGGGATGATCCGGCTTTACCTCGACCCCAATGGGGGTATCAAAATGCGCCAAAGTGACCACTTTGGCGGCATCGGCCAGCGCAAAGGAAAAGCGGCCAAAAATGGCGCGCTCTTCCTCGCCAAGAAGGCGTGGCAGGTCAGAAGAGGTGTTTTGGCATATCGGTGTTTTTGACATGCGCTCTTCTATCGCCGGGCCGGGCGTAAGGCCAGTCCGGTGATGTGATGAATATCAAAGTCAGGCTGCCGGTACAGAACCACTCATGGCTTTGGCCAGTTCCAGAAGGCGTCGCCGCGTGCTTTCATCGAGCGTGTAATAGGCCCGCACCAGTTCCATGGTTTCACCCTGAGTCAGAATGTCGGCCGGCAGAGCATGGGAATCATTAGCCGCCTCTTCAGAGCTGAGCCCGTCATAAAAATACTGCACCGGTACATGTAATGCTTCAGAGAGATCAAACAGGCGCGAAGCACTGATCCGATTGGCGGCACATTCATATTTTTGAATCTGCTGGAAGCGGATACCGACCTGTTCGCCCAAACCCTGCTGGGTCATGCCCAAAAGGCGCCGACGGCGACGAAGACGACGCCCCACATGAATATCTATTGAATTGACCATAACGCACTCACTTTATTACCCGACACGTTGTTTTGTGCCTGAGAACTAGAAAGCAAGAGCCGTGCCGGAATGTTAAATTTTATTAAGTTTTTGTTTTTGCTTACGCTTTATCGGATCCAGATCCACTTTTCGCACACGGATGACGCTTGGGGTGACTTCCACTTGCTCGTCATCGGAGATCCAGGCGATGGCCTGTTCCAAAGTGAGACGCTTTGGCGTGATCAGGGTCACCGCGTCATCCTTGCCCGATGCACGCATATTGGTCAGCTTTTTGCCTTTGATCGGATTGACCATCAAATCATCACCCCGGGTGCATTCGCCAATCACCATACCATTATAGACTTGCTCGCCTGCGCCAATGAACAAGGTGCCGCGTGGTTCAATATTCATCAGGGCGAAGGCCGAGGCTTTGCCATCGGCCATGGAGATCAGCGCCCCCCGGGCCCGGTCCTCGATCACACCGCGCCACGGACCCCAATGCGAAAACACCCGGTTCAGCACGCCTTTGCCCCGGGTTTCGGTCAAAAACCGCCCGCCATAACCAATCAAGGATCGCGATGGTGCATTAAACACCAGCCGCGTATGACCGGCCCCGGCCGGGCTCATGTTTTTTAGTTCCGCTTTGCGCTGCGTCAGGCTTTCAATCACCGTGCCGGAATGATTTTCGTCTACATCGCAGACCACCTCTTCATAAGGTTCCAGCCGTTCGCCAGTGGCCTCATCAGTGCGGATTAGCACCCGGGGGCGTGATACCGACAGCTCAAAGCCTTCCCGGCGCAGGGTTTCAATCAAAACCCCCAATTGCAGCTCGCCGCGCCCGGCCAGTTCCAGCGCATCAGCCCCGGTGGAGGCATCACGCACCTCGATGGCCACATTGGCCCGCGCCTCGCGCATCAGACGCTCCCGAATAATACGTGATTGGACCTTGTCACCATCACGTCCACCAAGAGGCGAGTCGTTAATGGAAATGGTTACCGCCATGGTGGGTGGATCAATGGCGGTGGCGGCGATCGGGTCTTTTACCTCCGGCGCGGCCAGAGTGTCGGCCACATTGGCAGTACTAAACCCGGCAATGGCGGCAATATCGCCCGCATGCACTTCTTCGGCAGGCACGCGGCTCATGCCTTCCATAACAAACAGCTTGGACAGGCGCGCCCGCTCAATCGGCTCGCCGGTGCGAGCCAGCGCCTGAACCAGATCGCCAGTGCGGATGGATCCGCTCTCGATGCGTCCGGTCAGCACCCGGCCTACATAGGGGTCCGCGTCCAGCATGGTAACCAGCATGGTGAAAGGCTCGTCCTTGCGCTTGGCGGCTTCTGGTGCCGGGGTGAAGTCCACAATGGTTTCAAAAAGCGGGTCCAGATTTTTCCCGACTACACCCTCTTCCTTGCTGGCCCAGCCATCACGCCCGGCGGCGTAGACATAAGGAAAATCCAGTTGTTTATCACTGGCGCCCAGATCCGAGAACAGATCAAACACCTCGTTCAGAGACTTTTCCGGATCGGCCCCGGTGCGATCCACCTTGTTGAGGACCACCATGGGGCACAGGCCAAGGCTCAGCGCTTTGGACAGCACAAAGCGGGTTTGCGGCATTGGGCCTTCGGCAGCATCGATTAGTAAAACCGCGCCATCGACCATAGAAAGAATGCGCTCCACCTCACCGCCAAAATCGGCATGCCCCGGGGTGTCGATAATATTAATGCGTGTGCCCTGCCAGGTGACGCTGGCGCATTTGGCCATAATGGTAATGCCGCGTTCCTGTTCCTGGTCAATATTGTCCAGCGCCCGTTCCGGGCGATCCTCATGAGCAGCGAAAACGCCGGTCTGGATCAACATCTGGTCAACCAGTGTGGTTTTCCCATGGTCAACGTGGGCGATGATGGCAATATTACGCATTGAAAAAAGTCTCTTTGATGGTCCGTCAGAAGCGACAAAGGCGTCAGCTAGAGCAAACATGGCCCAAAAGATAGCCATAGCCTGAGATTTGTGCATTGCACACTTGATTTTTGTGCACTGCAATATAAAGTAATCTGCAGCGACATCGCATGTCGCCACCCTTTTGGGTGTTTCCTCCCTACACATACTCTACGCGCCCTTAGGGGCGCGTTTTTTTTGCGCTTAACGCAATCCGGCGCTGGCATATTTGCAAATGGTCTTGCCTAGCGTCTGCATATCCCGGCGAAGCAGAGAAAACCGGCTGGTTTTTTGCAGGCTGGCCTCGTCCATATATAGCGCCCGGTTAATCTCGATCTGCAAGGCTTCAAAACCCCTGGCCGGTTGGCCATAGCGCAAGGTTGTATAGCCCCCGGCATAGGGCGTGTTACGCAAGACCCGATACCCCAGGGCCATCAAAGCATGTTCAATATGGGCAATCAGGCCGGGACGACAGGTGCGCCCATGACCATCGCCTAAAATGAAATCAGCGCTGCCACCGGGGCAGGCCTGCGCACAACTGGATGGCATGGAATGGCARTCAATCAATATGGCCGACCCTAAGGTTTTAACTTTATGATTCAGCAGTGCCGCCATGGTTTCATGGTAGGGCGTATGCAGATGATGCAACCTCTCAACCGCTTCACTGTAGGATAATTTTTGCGCATAAATCGGACGACCCGCCGCCACCATGCGGGGGATCACCCCCAGACCGGCCATCACCCGGGCGCTTTTTCGCTGTGCCGGGGCCGGGCAATGATCATAATACATGCCTGTGTCCAGCTCGTCAGGCGCGCGGTTCACATCGACCATAGCGCGGGGAAAGTGGGCACTTAGAAGGGATGCCCCGTATTGCGAGGCCTCAGCGAATAATTCATCCACCCAGGCATCTTCGGACATGCGCAACGCCTGAGCATCCAGCACGCTAAGCGCTTTGAAGGCTTCCGGATAGCGTCGCCCGGAATGGGGCGCGGCAAACAACACCGGCCCTTCAGGCGCAGGGGTATAGGATGTAAAGGCGCACTTCAGCTCCGGCCAGGGCATGTGCCGGGTTGGTTTGATAACCGCGTCAAGCGTGCTCCAGACATTCATAACAGGATTTATGCGTGGCGTTTGCCTGCCGTCAAGGGCACTGTAAAATCTCTTGCCCTTCACCACCCCTTTACCCTCTTGGACTAAAGTTACCCACAGCAATCATAAAAAAGCCTCAAAATGAGGGCGTAACGGGTATCAGGAGTGGGAAATGGCACGGATTTTATTGGCCGAGGACGATGATTCGATGAGAGGCTTTCTGGCAGGCGCGCTGGAACGGGCCGGTCATGAAGTGGTTTCTTGCGCCGATGGTGACGAAGGGCTGGATGCCTTGCGCGCGACACCAACGGACTTTGATCTGCTGCTGACCGATATTGTCATGCCCGGCGTGGATGGCATTGAACTGGCCCGTAAGGCTGCGGAAAAAGACAAAAACCTGAAGATCATGTTTATCACCGGCTTTGCCGCCGTGGCCCTGAACCCCGGTCATCAGGCCCCCAAAGATGCCAAAGTGCTTTCCAAGCCGTTTCATCTGCGAGAACTGGTCGCCGAAGTTGAACGAGTGATGGCGGCCTAAAGCCCCTTTCTTCCAGCTTATAAAAAATTATGACACTGACGCCGCCCCTTGCAAGGGGGCAGGCGCTTGGCTATAGACGCCTCTCTTATCGCAAGGACAACCTTGTTATAGGGCGATTAGCTCAGCGGGAGAGCACTACATTGACATTGTAGGGGTCACTGGTTCAATCCCAGTATCGCCCACCATTTTCTTTTATTCTTGTGCGACCGCGATGCTGACGTTCGCTATCTGAGTACGTTATTCTTGTGCTCTCGGCCCTTGGTCTATTGGCGCACATGATCTTCTTTTCAAATGGTTCGATTTTACACCCTTGACACAGGATGAGGGTAAGCTCGTTTTATCCCCGTATTGATGAGGGACGATGAGGGGTAATAGAGAGGAGTCTAAGGGACTATTTTGCGCTTTTAAGGGGTCGATAAGGGGCAATAGATGGATGGCGCAGGGGTAAGTGTTACCCCTCATGAACCCTCGTATGCGCTATGCGGGGGATAACGCCATCCGTTTCTCTCTACGCGTCATCCCGGCGGAGGCCGGAATCCATCTTACAAGCCTATGAGAGTTGAAGTTCACTATAGACCCCGGATCAAGTCCGGGATGACACACTTTGGTTTGGGGTGGGGATAGCGAAAACTTATCCAGCACGAGCATGGTTGGGGTATCGTGTTTGTGCCTTCCCCTGTCATTGCCGGGCTTGTTCCGGCAATCCAGAGCGGGGTCAACGTAGAACTGGATCACCCGGATAAACCGGGTAATGACACAAAGGGAAAAACAACCGCCCTCAGTGAGAGGGGGCGAGTGCGTCCTGAACAGCATCCACCACCGCCTCAAAGGGCAGGAGTGCAGACTGATGACGTTGTGGGTAGTCTTTCACAGTGGCCAGCGTGCCAAGATCAGAAAAACGCCCCTTTGGTGGCGGGGCGCCCTCTTTGATCATAGCGCGAAAGGCATCGCGCGCAGCGATCAGCTCGTCCAGACTGGCCCCGATAACGTTTTCGCCCAATATGGCCGAGGCCGCCTGGCCCAGCGCGCAGGCTTTGACCTCCTGGGCAAAATCGCCAACCCGCCCGGCATCATCCAGCTTGACAGATACGCCAACTTTTGAACCACAAAGTCGTGCCGATTTTTCGGCCACCCCATCCGGATTTTCCAGTGTTCCCAAATGGGGAATACCGGCGGCCAGCGTCAAAATAGCGGTGTTATAAAGATCGTGATCCATCACCAAGATATAGGCGCAATTATTGGCGACGCCAGATGCTGTGCCCGTCCTTGTCTTCTATGACGATATTCATTTCAGATAAAACATCGCGGATACGGTCGGCCTCGCCCCAATCCTTGTCTTTTCGCGCTTGCACCCGGGCTGCCACCAGCTTGTCGATGGCATCTGCGTCCAGATCCTTGTCGCCAAGGCCCTTATCACTTTTGAACCAGACCTCAGGTTCGACGTCAAAAATACCCAAAAGCGCGCCCGTGGCCAATATTTCGCCTTTTAACCGGGCCTTTTCGTCCGGCTTTTCGGCCTTATTGGCGTCTGTAGACAGGGTGGATAATTTGGCCAGCGCCTGCGGCGTGTTCAGATCATCGTTTAAAGCCGACAAAACCCCAGCTGGTACCGGCACCTTGGCCGCCGTCACGTCGCTGAGGCGGCGCAAAGTACCATAGTAGCGGTCCAGCGTGGTTTTGGCCTGTTCCAGCAAGCTACCCGTCCAATCCAGCGGCGCACGATAATGGGCCGAGAGCAGCGCAAAGCGCAGCACTTCGCCGTGCCAGTCATTCAGAAGTTCGTGAATGAGCTTCACATTGCCCAGGCTCTTGGACATTTTCTCACTGTCCATATCCAAAAAGCCATTATGCAGCCAATAGTTCGCCAGCCGTTTGCCATCGTGAGAGCACATGGATTGCGCCCGCTCATTCTCATGGTGCGGGAAAATCAGGTCCTGGCCACCGGCATGGATGTCGATGCGCGTGCCCAGCACCGCTTCGATCATGGCCGAGCATTCCAGGTGCCAGCCCGGGCGGCCGCGTCCCCAGGGGCTTTTCCAGCCCGGATCATTCTCGTCGGCGGGTTTCCACAAAACAAAATCGGCAGGGTTGCGTTTATAGGCGGCCACTTCGACCCGCGCTCCGGCCATCAGATCTTTCAGCTTGCGCCGTGATAGTGCGCCATAGCTGTCAAAACTGGTCACATCAAACAGCACATGGCCCTCCGCCTCATAAGCATTGCCGGCCTCGATCAGGCGTTTTACCAACGCGACCATCTCTTTCATATGGCCAGTGGCGGTGGGCTCAAAATCAGGCTTCAGGACATTCAGCGCCGCCGTATCTTCACGATAAATTTTGGTAAACTTGTCGGTGATGACATCAATGGTCACGCCCTCAGCCTTGGCGGCGGCGTTAATTTTGTCATCCACATCGGTGATGTTGCGGGCATAGGCCACATGGTCTTTGCCATATTCAGTGCGCAGTAAACGATATAGCACATCATAAACCACTGCCGGACGGGCATTGCCAATATGGGCATAGGAATACACCGTCGGCCCACACAGATACATGGTCACGCGCATTTTGTCGGCGGGATGAAATTCGCGTTTCTGGCGCGAATATGTATCGTAAAGCTGAATGGTCATGACCCTGGTATTCTCAAATTTGTGTCTGGAACTGGCTTCAATACGCATTTGCACCAATTGTGCAATGGGGCTGTACAGGTTTTGCGCTCACGGCGTGTTCACGAAACCCTGAAACTTATTGGGGTTGAAGGTGTATAAAATCAGCCCTAACTTGGAAGGGTCAAACATGACTTCACAGGGTGGGCGTTAAGCCCGGATGAACCGGCTCGACCCCCTCCCCCGCAATCTTCGGGGATTTTCCATGGATGCTTACACCAACAAGGCCGCCACTTTGCGTGCCATTAATGATGAACCCGCCAAGCCAAACCAGGCAGAGGCCGAGGCCGCTGTACGGACACTTTTAGCCTGGGCCGGGGA
>NVVU01000035.1 GCA_002733485.1 Robiginitomaculum sp. | reverse complement strand
AGGTCTTTTAAGGCGTCTGCGGCACGTTTTTTTTGTGCCTGCCAGAGCGCTTGCGCCGCTGGGTTATTGGTTTTGGTGGGCTGATCGGTCAGAATTTCCAGAGGCCGCCAGGAAAGCCCCGCATCCTCTTCTAACCTGCGGGCGCGATCTTCCTTGTTCGGCCAGGCAAAGCGTTTGATCCCCTGATAGGCGAAATAGGTGCCAAAACCAAAGGACAAAAGCAAAGCAATCAGCCGCCAGGGATCGCCAAAAGTTTCCAAGACACCAAAAAACGCCAAAGCAAGATAAAGCGCGGGAAATAATAATGCCGGAAAAAATACCGGTACGGCCCGTTCCCACAAGAGGGCCAGGACCACGAACAGGCGTGTCATCATCAATACAATACGGGGCAAAAAAGACATTATGGCGCGATCCTCTCCGGTCCAGTATAAGGAGAATGCCGCAAAATCGAAGCCAAAATGGCATTACAAATTGATTAGGGGAATGGCATGCAACCATGCCATTCCCCTGTAATTACTGACGGACCCCAAAGTGCGCCAAGTGAACTAAGGCCTAGACTTATTCAGCCGCACTTGCGTCCGCCGCTTTGCTAATGCCGCCCTTGGCAGCAACAGCGCTGACATAGGCTTTGCGTGCGTCAAAATCGGCGGCAATGCGCTCGTCATCGGCCTGCATGGCATCAATATCATTATCGGCAAAGTGCAGCACACCCATGTCTTCATAGGCGGCGCGAATGCGCGGACCCCACAGGCCAATGTCTTTAACTACCGGCACAATGCGCTGGAATAGCAGGGTGCGGAACAGTCGATTGATTTCGCTGTTTTTGGTCAGCTCCACACATTCTTCAACGGGTAAATCCAGTGCTTCATAAATTTCACGCCCTTCAAAGCGATCGCGCATCAGATAGCAGGCCTCGACCAGAAATTCTTCACGCTCGTCGCGTTCGGCCTGAGTCAATTTTGGGTAATATTCGCGCAAAGTCAGGCGCCCAAAAGCCACATGGCGAGCTTCGTCTTCCATCACATAGGCATTGACCATTTGCGCCAGCGGGTTTTGCGACACATCGCGAATGGTGGCAAAGGCAGCCAGAGCCAGCCCCTCGATCACCACCTGCATCGCCAGATAGGTAATATCCCAGCGCGGATCGCGCAGAGCCTGATCGACCAGTTCCTGCAAAGGCTTGGTCATCGGGTAGGACACTTCAAATTTTTTCAGAAGATTTTGATAGGCTTCAATGTGGCGCGCTTCGTCCATAGTTTGGGTCGAGGCATAGAATTTAGCGTCCATGTCTGGTACTTGGGCGACGATTTTGGCCGCGCAAACCAGGGCGGCCTGCTCACCTTGCAGGAATTGCGAAATATTCCAGGCCTGTGAATGGCGGAGCAAATCAATTTGATCCTTCTTGCCCATCTTGTTCCAGATCGGCGTACCATGTAGCGCCATTGCCTCTTCCGGCAATTGCATGGGGTTTTCGGCATCTAATTCCAGGCTCCAGTCAATGCGCTTCACCGCATCCCACTGCATATCTTTGCCTTTTTGATAAAGATGCATCATCTGCGTGCGCCCCTCATCAAATTCCCAATCAAAAATAAGGTCGTATTCCTGGGGCACGGTCCAGTGTGAATCAATATCCGGTACCGCATACAGGTCGCGCAATGAGGTCATTTTACTTCTCTCCCGATCTGATCATTTGCTGATCTATGGGCGCTCTATAACACAGGAATTTTAAAGTGAACAGTGTTCACTTTTATTTTTTGCGCGGGCTAACACTTTCCCTGCCATCATTTTCGACACAGCACGCCTGAATTACAGGCAGGGGGCAGAGTTTTTATCAAAAAAGTCACATCGCCTTGCAGACCAAAGGTCGAAAACCGCACAGTTCATCTTCGGCAAGGGATATAAAAGCCCACCCGCACAGAGGAAATTTACAGAAGGTTCACCCGGCAGGCCAGGCATGGGCCTGCCTAAACTTGAGGGAATATCCATGACTTTATTTTCAAAACATCCGCTTCTTTTCTCTACGCTGGCAATCCTGGCATTCAGAATTGCCGCCCCCGACCCCGCCCAGGCCCAAACCATAGAGACCAGCGCCAATGTGGCCTTATCCTCCGACTATATCTATCGCGGCGTGACGCAAACCAGCGGCGGCCCGGCCATATCAGGCGGCTTTGACGCCGCCGCAGGATTGTTTTCCGCCGGGGTCTGGGCATCCAGCGTGGATTTTGGCGATGACACCACGATGGAGCTGGATATTTATACCGATTATACGCCGAGCTTTGCCGGGCTGGATTTTGACTTTGGCGTTTTGGCGTACTTGTATCCCGACAGCCCAAAGGGGCAGAATTTTGTCGAATTTCATGGTGGGACCAGCAAGGGTCTAGGAGCGCTCACCCTCACGGCCTCTTACGCCTATTCACCGGACTTTTATGGCAATACCGGCAATGCGGGTTATCTGGCACTGGATGCAAATTGGACTGTAAACGACAAATGGTCGATCAGTGGTGGTTTTGGTTATCAGGAATTTTATCAGACAGCCAAAGGCGGCGATTCTTACGCCGATATCAATGTCGGCATTACCTATAGCCTGTCCGGCTTTGACCTTGACCTGCGCTATCATGATGCCTTCCGTCTGGCCGGTGTAACGGGAAGCTCTGTCGTCGTGGCCAGTCTCTCGCGATCATTCTAGGGCTTGGACCCGTTCAATAGAAAAGTCGGTCTACCCATATGTTGATCGCGCCTTATGAAAATGCCGTTTGAAATGCGCGGGCGGGCACAGTAAAAAGCAGGCTCATTACCGAAAGCCAGACATGCGCCGCTTGCCCGCTCTTTTTCTAATTTTGATATTACGTATCTACAAACTTACCCTCAGCCCGGTTTTTGGCGCCATGGGAGTGCGCTGCCGCCATGAACCGACCTGTTCGACTTATGGCATGCAAGCCATCAGGCAGCATGGGGCATGGCGCGGTGGCTGGCTGACATTATCGCGGCTGCTTAGATGCCACCCTTTTGGCTCGCACGGTTATGATCCGGTGCCACAAGTATTGGACAAGGCGCCGTTTTGGGCCATAAGCAAGCTTGGGGACTGGTCCTGGCGTGAACGCCCACTGGATAAGGGTAAGGCACCGGGCTGTTCCCACGACACAACAAGCCATGAAGAGCATAAAGAGTATGATTGATCTGGAATTTCCCGACGGCTCGCACCGTCAGTTTGAAGACGGCGTAACGGGTATGGACGTAGCGATGGATATTTCGCCGGGCCTAGCCAAGCAGGCCTTCGCCATTTCATTGAATGGCGAGCTGCGCGATCTGGGCCGCGAGATCGAGAAAAACGGGACACTTCGTATTATCACCGCGCGCGATGAAGAAGGGTTGGAACTGATCCGCCACGATGCCGCGCACGTGCTGGCCGAAGCGGTACAGGAATTATTTCCGGGCACGCAAGTGACCATTGGGCCGATCATTGAAGACGGCTTTTATTACGACTTTGCCAGAGAAGAGCCGTTTTCCACCGAGGACTTTGAAAAGATTGAAGCCAAAATGGCCGAGATTATTGCGCGCAACGAGCCGATCGAGCGCGAAGTCTGGGCCCACAATGACGCGATTAAAATGTTCGAGGACAAAGGCGAGACCTATAAGGCCGAGCTGATTTCCGACCTGCCCGAAGACGAAGTGATCACCCTTTATCGTCAGGGCAATTGGGTCGATTTGTGCAAGGGGCCGCATTTGCCCTCCACGGGGAAAATTCCCAAGGCTTATAAATTGATGAAATTGGCCGGGGCCTATTGGCGGGGCGATTCGTCCAAGGCCCAGTTGCAACGCATTTATGGCACCGCCTGGACCAACCCAAAAGAGCTGCGCGCCTATCTGACCCGTCTGGAAGAAGCGGAAAAGCGCGACCACCGCCGTCTTGGCAATGCGCTGAACCTGTTTCACTTTCAGGAAGAGGCACAGGGTCAAGTGTTCTGGCATCCCAATGGCTGGACGCTTTACCGCGCCGTACAGGACTATATGCGCCGCCGCCAGATCGGTGCCGGGTATGAGGAAATTAACACGCCGCAATTGATGGACCGCAAATTCTGGGAACAATCGGGGCATTGGGAAAAATATCGCGAACACATGTTTATTTCTTCCATTGACCAGGAAGACAAAGTGCTGGCGGTCAAGCCGATGAACTGCCCCTGCCATGTGCAGGTGTTCAAACACGGGCAGAAATCCTATCGCGACCTGCCTCTGCGACTGGCCGAATTTGGCTCCTGCCATCGCTACGAGCCATCGGGGGCCTTGCATGGCCTGATGCGGGTGCGGGCCTTTGTGCAGGATGATGCGCATATATTCTGCCGCGAGGATCAGTTGACCGACGAGGTCAAGGCGTTTTGTACCTTGTTGCAATCAGTTTATGCCGATTTTGGCTTCACCGAGGTGCAGGTGCGGTTTGCTGACCGGCCTGAAAAACGTGTTGGCTCGGACGCGGTCTGGGACAAGGCCGAGGCTTCCTTAAAAACTGCCGCCGATGCCACCGGGTTGGAAGTTGTATACAATCCCGGCGATGGGGCGTTTTACGGTCCCAAGCTGGACTTTGTCTTAAAAGATGCCATTGGCCGCGAATGGCAGACCGGCACCATTCAGGCAGACTTTACCCTGCCGGAACGTCTGGATGCGTCTTATGTGGGTGAAGATGGTGAAAAACACCGCCCTGTGATGTTGCACCGGGCCATCCTTGGCTCGTTCGAGCGTTTTTTGGGCATCTTGCTGGAACACCATGCGGGCAATCTGCCCTTGTGGCTGGCCCCGGTTCAGGTGGTGGTCACCACCATTACCACCGATACCAATGATTATGCGCAAGAGGCTGCAGACATCTTGAGCGCGGCAGGCCTTCGTGTGAAGACCGATCTGCGCAATGAAAAGATCAATTACAAGGTGCGCGAGCACAGCCATGCCAAAGTGCCCGTTATTGCTGTGGCCGGACACCGCGAAGCGGATGAACGAACACTGGCCCTACGGTTTTTAGGGGCCGGGAACAAACACCAACAGGTGATGAGCCTGGATGAGGTGGTTGCGGATCTGACAGCACGCGCGGCACCACCGGATATGAAGCCACACTGATATGACAGAGGGGCGGCCCGAACATAGGCCCGAACATAGGCCTGAACATAGGCCTGAACAAGGGTGGCGACGCCCCTTGGCTGTGGCCTTCGGGTTTATCCTGATCGCATTCTTTGTCATGGTCGGGGCGCTGGGGCTAGCAATTGCTGTGGGCCTGACCGCCCTTTTGGCTATGCCGCCCTGGCGGAATTTATCGCGCTTATTCCCCTTGGATCTGGCCCATTCTGTATTTTTGATATTCATTGCCTGGGCTTGGGCCAGCACCATTTGGTCGCCCTTTGACCAGACGGGGCTGGTTTTTCACATATTAGGTGGCGCGCTGCTTTACCCCCTGTTTGTCTATGGCGTGTTTACCTTGAGCGGCAAGGCAAGGCATATCGTTATTCTAACCGCTTTGATCAGCGCTCCCTTTATGCTGGCCCCCTACCTTATCGAGGGTACAACCGGCTTGATTTCAAACTTCTATGAAGAAGAGGCCTCTCGCGGCGCCATGTTGCGCGATGCCACACGCGGTATCAGCGCCATTGTCATGGCCACTCCGGCGCTGGCGGCGCTGTGTGTATTAGTGGTGACAGGACGCAAAGGCTGGATTATTGCTGCCATTGGCGTGTTACTGATTGCGCTTGTTTCTGTGCAGTTTCACCTTTTTGCGGCCCTGATCGGACTTATCCTGGGGGGCATTATCTTTGCCGCAGGCTATAAATGGCCCCGCTCAACAATATTGATCGTGACGTTAAGTTTTTTGATCATGCTCTTGCTAGCACCGATGATCATGCCCGTTTTTGCCGCCCCACTGGACGGTATGCATTTGCCGTTTTCATGGGAGTGGCGGGTGAAAATGTGGCCCTATACAGGCCAACAGATCAATTTGCACCCTTTGTTTGGCTGGGGGCTTGAAGCCTCACGTACCTTTACCGAGGACCATTTTAAGCTGCGGGGCTTTACGCTGAGCTATCTGGTGCAGCACCCGCACAATGTTGGCCTGCAGGTCTGGCTGGAAACGGGCCTCATCGGAGCGCTCCTCCTATCCACAGCCATAGCACTTTTTGGCATACGTCTGTCGTCCATGCCCGGTCTGGCACGCCTGCAAGGAGCCGCTATCAGTAGCAGTGGCGCCATTATACTGATCTTCTTTTCCTTCACCTATGGGGCATGGCAGGAATGGTTGTGGGCCTGCATTGCCTGGGTTGCGGCCCTTTGCGTACTGGTTGGCACCCCCAGGCATAACGAGGGGCATCCATGAGCATCAGCGCCATCATCGTTAGCTATAAAACAGGCCCGGCGCTAAAGGAATGCGTACGCGCGGTTCAGGCTGAAAACCTGATTGATGACCTGATCATTGTTGATAATGGCAATGAAGCCCAAACCATAGCCTGGATGGACGGTGCCGTAGAAGGCAATGCCGCCATCAGCCTTGTTCGCGGTCAGGGTAATGTCGGGTTTGCCCGCGCCTGTAACCTCGGCGCAAAAGCGACAAAGGGGGAAGTGTTTTTGTTTCTCAACCCCGATGCCGTGCTGCAAGAAAGTACAACGGCATTGCTGGCTGAGCGCTTAAAGGCGGCACGCCCGGGTTCAATCATCGGTGCCCGGCTTTTAAACCGCGATGGCAGCGAACAACGCGGCGCGCGGCGTGGACGGCTGACCCCCTGGTCGGCACTGGTGAGCATGACGGGACTGAGCCGGTTTGCCCCCGTGCATCCGGTTTTTTCCGACATGCATCAGGAAGACCAGCCCGTGCCCAATGCACCCATATCTGTTCATGCCATCAGTGGTGCCTGTATGATGATCCGGCGTGATGATTATCTGCGCCTTGGTGGCTTTGACGAGCGCTATTTCCTGCATGTAGAGGATCTGGACCTGTGCCGCCGGGTGCGCAAAGCGGGGGGCGATGTGATCTTTGTGCCCGGCGCCGAAGTGCTACATTATGGCTCAACCAGCAAGAGCAACCGCCTGGTGGTTGACTGGCACAAGGCTACAGGGCTGGTCCGTTATTTTTACAAGTTTGCCCATTCACCACTTGAAAAACTAGGCGCGCTGATCTTGGCCCTGCCGATCATTGGCGCTGTGATGCTGCGTTCACTTGCCCTGAGCTTAAAAGAGCGCCTGGGCTAGGCCGGAAACGGCCCGGCCTTTGGCAGCAGGGCCGGCACCTCATGGCCCAACGCCTTGGCAAGCCATTTTGAGGTTTCAATCATTTTGCCAAGATTAATACCCGTTTCAAAACCGCCCCGGTGCAGCATATAGAGCACGTCTTCGCTGGGCACATTTCCGGTGGCTGCCGGGGCAAAGGGGCACCCGCCAATGCCGCCGCACGCGGCATCAATAGTACTAACGCCGGCGTTAAGCGCCGCGTGAATATTAGCCAACGCCGTATTGCGGGTATTGTGAAAATGCACCCTGAGCGGCACGTCCCCCACGGCGGCCTTAACCGCCGCAAGGCGCGCCGTCACATCCCACGGATCGGCCACGCCAATGGTGTCACCAAGCGCGATCTCGCAGGCGCCGGCAGAGGCCGCACGCCCGGCCAGCTCAGCAACGCGCGCAATAGGCACTTCGCCATCGAAGGGGTCGCCAAACGCCACTGAAATAGTCGCCGCAATGGGCACGCCTTCATCATGGGCCAAAATGGCGATACGCTCGAAAAGCACCGCCGTTTCATCGGGGGTGGCTTTCTGGTTTTGCTGGCCAAAGCCAGCACTGGCCACCATGACAAAATTAATCTCGTCGCAACCCGCATCCAGCGCCCGGCGCACGCCGCGCTCATTTAATGCCAGGCCAATATATTTTACCCCTGCCTTGCGCGGCACAGCAGCCATAATGGCATCACTGTCGGCCATGGCTGGCACCAGTTTGGGATTTACGAAACTGGCCACCTCCATGCGCTTGACCCCGGCATCAATCAGGCGGTCAATAAATTCCAGCTTGATGGCTGTATCCAGCAAGGTCGGATCGTTCTGCAACCCGTCGCGCGGGCCAACTTCGACAAGCTCAATTTTGCGTCTCATGGCGTGATGATTTCCCTTTGGGACGCAGCACTTCGACACGCACCCTCTGTCCTTTGGTGTAATTATATCCCTCAACCACACCCAGTGTCACGACATCCTGTTCAGTCCCTAAACGCGCCGCATCAAAGCGGGGGCGATGGCGCTCTTCCACCAGTACCACATGGCCCTTGGCAAAGGCCTGCGCCGCCTCCTCTGGGGTGGCAAACCAAACTTGCCCACCACTTTGAAAGACCAGGCTCGGCAGGCTAAGGCCTGTCACCGCTATGGTGGGCGCATTGGCCCGCCTAGGCGATAAGAGTCCGTTTTTTACCAACAGTTCCGTCAGGGGTTGGGCCGGGGAAAGAGCCTGCAAAGCCGACAAGGTCTTGCCTCGCATTTGCAGATGAAGGCTAAGCGCGGCCAGCACAGCCAGCATCGCGGCTTTTTGCTGTTTTTGACCAAAGAGCAAACCGGCGAGACCCAGCAATAATGTGAAAAAGCCGATGAAATCTCCCCACCGAATACCCCCAAGGTCCGCCTTACGTAACAACATTCCATAGAGAACAAAGACGGCAATCGGCCCTGCCGCAGTCAACGCCAAACCCGCCCATACGGCCCCGCGTGTTTTGGACAAGTGCACCACGCCCAAACCGGCAATGAGCGCCAGCGCCGGGTAAGCTGGCAGGGGGTAATGCACCAGCTTGGTAGGGACCAGCTCAACAGCCACCCACCAGGGCACAGCCCAGACCAGTAAAAAGCGCCAATCCAGATGATCCTGGGTTTTATCCTTTTGTGCATTCCACAGATGCACAAAACCGGCGGGCAAAAAGATGGTGGCCGGAAAAAGAAAAAGCACCAGCCCCACAAGGTGCTGTCCTATAAACCCACCATGGCCTTCCTGAACCTGCCAAAGCTTGGGAAAAAAATCATTGCCCACAGAGTCTTTTAAAAAAGCACCATTTGTGCCCGTTTGCATCATAATCAACCATGGCCCGACCATCAAAAACACGATCAGGAGGCCCGGCCAGTCCCGCAAGGGCCGCATCCAGGACGCCGAACCTTCCCACCGCCATAAGGCCAGCAGCACCATAAGCACAATCAAGGGCGCGATCGGCCCCTTGACTAACACCGCCGCGCCCAGGGCTGCCCAAAACAACCACGCCAGTTTTTGCGGCCCGCCATGACGCAAATGCGCCAATGCCGCCATGCACAGGGTTGTCAGCCCCACCAGCATGGCATCCGTCTTGGCGATGCCCCCCTCGCTGGCCAGCAACAGGCTGGACGCCAGCAACAGCGCCCCCCAGAACGCCGCACGTTCCCCCACCAGCACACAGCCTGCCCAGTAAGTCGCCAATGCCGCCAGCATGACCCCAAGAACAGAGGGCAAGCGCCAGGCCCAGATCTGGCGCGTTTCCAATTGGCCAAAAACCCGCGCAGAGGCGGCTTGCAGCCAGTAAATGCCAGCGGGCTTGGCATTACGCGGTGTGTCCAAAAATCGAATGTGCAAATAGTCACCAGTTTGCGCCATTTGCGCACTGGCCTGGGCATAGCGCGCCTCGTCCGCATCCAGCACCGGCATGGTGAACACCCCGGCCAAAGCGGCAATAGCGGCCACGAGGGCAATCAACAGAACATTGCGTACATGCATGACGGACCTTGCATAATCTATCTCGCGCGCAATAGTACGCCCATGAGCACCCCTATTATGAGCGTTGTTGTCCCGGTCTTCAATGAAGAAGGCAATGCGGTGCATCTGGCCTATGAGATTGCCAATGCCTGCGCCGACATCCCCCATGAGATTATCTTTATTGATGATGCCAGCACTGATGGCACCTGTGAGGCTCTGCACAAGGCCAAAACCGCGCTGCCGCGCTTACGCGTTCTCACCCATCAGCGCAATGCCGGGCAAAGTCGCGCTATTCGTACGGGCATATTAGCGGCCAAAGGCAATATTATCGGCATTTTAGATGGGGATGGGCAAAATGATCCGGCGGACTTGCCAGCCTTGCTGGACCTTTATAAAAGCACCAGCCCTAGCCCGGCCATGGTCGCCGGCCAACGCGGCAAGCGGCAAGACACATGGGCCAAGAAAATTGGCTCGCGCATCGGCAATGGTATTCGCCGCACGCTTTTGCATGATGGTATTCGCGACACCGGCTGCGGCCTGAAAGTGCTGAGCCGTGATGCCTATCTGCGCCTGCCTTTTTTTGATCACCAGCACCGCTATATGGCGGCCCTGATGGCCCGTGAAAACCTGGTGGTCATCACCCACCCGGTCAGCCATCGTGCCCGCCAAAGCGGGCAATCCAAATACAGTAATCTTGGTCGGATGACAGTATCTGTGCGCGATCTTTTGGGGGTGATGTGGCTGCAATCACGGGCACGTCTGCCGGGAAGGATCAGCGAAACCTCCGATAAGGAAAAGACGACTAAATGAGCGAGAAAGAAACATCACCTTTGCCACCTGATCCGCGCTTGCGACGCTGTCATGCCTGTGGCCAGCCCAATATGGCAACCACCACGCGCCAGATGAGCAGATTCAATACAGACAACACCTATAAATGCCCCGATTGCGGCCATGAGGTCACGTTGGCCTCGCAGGGGGCCAGCGGCTTTTACTTGGCTATGGGGCTGATTGTTGTTGGCGTTCTGGCACTGATTATGGGCATTAGCCACGGTTTTTCGACCGGAGAGAAAATCTTTACCGGCATTGTGCTGATGGTGTTCACCTTCGTCCCGGTATTAGAGATTATCCAGCGCCTGCATTATCCGGTCACCGGCACCAGAAAAGACGGTGATCAGCCCCCTGCTGCCGCATCGGTTCGTCCAAAAGATCCGCTGCAACGCAGCCTGGCCTTGCTTAACGCCTTTGGGTTTTTCAAAGCTTTTTTTGGCGTGATTGCCTTTATTATTCTCTGGCTGCTGTTCTGGAGCGTTATCGGCTTTATCAACTTTACCTTTTTCTAGGGTCAGAACCGCCATAAAAAAGCCCCGGCGATAAGGCCGGGGCTTTTACAAATCATGCAATCAAAAGCGCTTAGCTCTTTTTGCCTTTCTTGGCGCGACGGGCACGCATTTCCGCCATACCGCGTCCGGTTGTCCGCTCAGGGATACGAGCCGCTTTGCCAGTCAGGTCGCGCAGATAGTAAAGCTTGGCGCGGCGAACCTTGCCACGGCGTTTCACTTCGATGCTTTCCACATTTGGGGAATAGAGCGGGAAAACCCGTTCCACACCTTCACCAAAGGACATTTTGCGCACCGTGAAGCTTTCGTGAATGCCGCCGCCGGAACGGGAGATGCACACCCCCTCAAAGGCCTGAAGGCGCTCGCGCGTGCCTTCCTTGATGTGTACCTGAACGCGTAAGGTATCACCGGCTGAAAAGTCAGGATGACTTCTTTCGCCCATGACGCGTTTTGCTTCTTCGGCTTCGATTTGTTCAATCACGTTCATTTTTATTCTCCTTACCCGCAGCACCGGCCAACAGGTCGGGGCGACGTGCCCTGGTTATCTTCATCGCTTCTTTCTGCCGCCACCGCGCCACTGCGCCATGATCACCAGACAAAAGCACCGGCGGAATTTCCCGCCCCTCCCAAACACGCGGTCGCGTGTAATGAGGGTATTCGAGAAGCCCGTCCTCAAAACTTTCTTCTGTCGTCGAACTTGCCGCACCCAAAACACCGGGGATCAAACGGACGCAGGCCTCGATCATGGCCTGCGCTGCCACTTCACCGCCCGCGAGTACGAAATCGCCGACACTAATCTCGATCATTTCGCGGGCTTCGATGACCCGGTCATCCAGGCCTTCAAAACGCCCGCAAAACAATACCAGCCCCGGACCTGCCGCAAACCGTCGCACCATGGCTTGGGTTAATGGCTTGCCCCGGGGGCTAAGATAAATCAACGGTCGGCCTTTCAGGTCCACCGCATCTATTGCCGCTGCCGCAACGTCCGGGCGCAGCACCATACCAGGGCCGCCGCCAGCAGTCGTATCGTCAACGGAGGCGTGCTTATGATGGGAAAATGACCGAATGTCCAGCGTTTCTAGCTGCCATTTTTTCATCGATAATGCCCGCCCGATAACCGAGGCCCCCAAAACCCCGGGAAAGGCGTCCGCGTAGAGCGTTAAAACCGTTGCGCAGAAAGGGGTGTTCATGCCTCTCCCTCCTCGTCGGCGGCATCCTCTTTTTCCTCCATAAAGAAGCTTTGCGCATCGGCCAGCACCACCTTACCGCCCGCAATATCGACAACAGGCACATGGGCGCGGGTGAAGGGGAGGCTCCAGCTACCAGCATGGCCAGGGGTATCTGTGATCTCCAGAATGTCAGAGGCGCCAAAATTCAGCACCGCCTTAACGCGCCCAAGCGGCTTGCCGTCTTCATCTTCTGCACGTAGCCCCAAAAGATCAGCCTGATAAAAGTCGTCTTTCTCCGGCTCGGAAAACTTGCCCCGAAAGGCATAGAGCTTGGTTGATTTTTGCGCCTCGGCCTCTTCGCGACTTTTGATCTCGTCAGTGAGAACCGCAAAGCCGTCCTTGATCTTGCGCGAGGCCGTAATGTGCAAAATCTCTTTGCCCGCCGCATCCACAAAGGGGGCATAGGCCAGACAGGCCGCCGGATCTTGCGTAAAGGATTTCAGACGCACCTCACCCTTAACGCCAAACGCCCCGGCGATGGCGGCGACAAGTATGGGTTTTTGATCCAATGCGGGCATTGATTTCACCTATAGGGCAAACGTAAACCCATAGTGTCACCCCGGCAAAAGCCGGGGTCCAGTGGTGACTCTCTACTGGATTCCGACTTTCGCCGGAATGACGTCATCGTTTTAATCTTCGGCTTTGGCTTCCTCAGCAGGGGCGTCTTCGGCTTTGGCTTCCTCGGCAGGGGCCTCTTCCTTTGGCGCTTCAGCGGCTTCTTTTAGTGCAGCGGCTTTTTCAGCTTTTTCTTCGGCACGCTCGGTGGCTTTGGCGTGTGGCTTGCCCTTATTGGGGTTATTGCCGTGTTTCCATTCTACCAGACCTTCGGCAGCCAGAAAACGGGCAACACGATCAGTAGGTTGCGCGCCTTGATCCAGCCAGTATTTGGCCCGCTCCAGATCAATATGGAGGCGGTCATCATGGTCTTTGGGCAGAAGCGGATTGTGCGTGCCGATCTTTTCGATATAGCGGCCATCACGAGGGGCGCGCACATCGGCAATCACGATGCGGTAATAGGGACGTTTCTTGGAGCCACCACGGGCCAGACGAATTTTAACAGCCATTTTTCAATTCCTTATTTTGGCAATTTAAGTGTTCACAAAACTCATTTATTTTTAGGCAGGCCGGGTAATCCACCGGTCGGCCCGGGAAGGCCCGGCAAACCGCCACCCCCCAAATTTTTTAATGCATTAGGGTCCATGCCACCGCCCATACCGGGGGGCATTCCCCCACTGCCCATACCGCCAAGCGCACTCATCATGCCCTTGCGGCCACCACGGCCCATTTTTTTCATCATGCCGGCCATTTGCTTATGCATTTTCAAGAGCTGATTGACCTGCGGCACGCCCGTGCCTGAGCCAGCGGCGATGCGTTTTTTGCGCGAGGCCTTGATCAGCGCCGGTTTGGTGCGTTCCAGCCGTGTCATGGAAGAAATAATGGCTTCCTGGCGTTTGAACACGCGATCATCCATATCCATGCCAGCCATTTGCTTTTTCATTTTGCCCATGCCCGGCAACATGCCCAGAATGGACTGCATGCCGCCCATTTTTTGAAGCTGTTGTAATTGTTCGGCCAGATCATCCAGGTCGAACTCGCCCTTTTTCATCTTGGCGGCCATGCGCTCCGCCTTCTCGGCGTCCAGCGTTTCGGCGGCCTTTTCCACGAGGGAAACCACATCGCCCTGACCCAGAATACGCCCGGCAATGCGCTTGGCATCAAACGTGTCCAGCCCGTCGAGCTTTTCTGATACCCCCAGCAATTTCACCGGCAGGCCGGTTACCGCGCGCATGGAAAGCGCCGCCCCGCCCCGTGCATCGCCGTCCATACGGGTCAGCACCAGACCGGTCAGCGGCAGACGGTCATGAAAACGCTGCGCCGTTTCCACCGCATCCTGCCCGGTCAGCGCATCGGCCACCAGCAAGGTTTCGGCGGGCTTGGCAATGTCGGCAATGGCCGAAGCCTCATTCATCAGCTCTTCGTCAATTGACGTGCGCCCGGCGGTATCCAGAATGACCACATCATAGCCACCAAGGCGCGCCGCATTCATGGCACGTGCGGCAATATCGGTGGCGGTTTGCCCCTCGATAATGGGCAGGAAGCCGACGTCGGCCTGTTGGCTTAGCTGTTCCAATTGCTGCATGGCGGCAGGGCGACGGGTGTCTAAACTGGCCAGCAATACCTTCTTGTTTTCACGTTTTTTCAGACGCAGCGCGATCTTGGCTGCCGTGGTGGTTTTGCCCGAGCCTTGCAGGCCGACCATCAATATCGCCACCGGCGGGGCGGCGTGCAGATTAATCGGCTGGGTTTCCTCGCCCCCGCCCAGCATTTCGATCATGCCGTCATGGACGATCTTGATTACCTGCTGGCCCGGCGTCACCGAGCGCAGCACCTTGTCGCCCACGGCCTCGGTCTGCACCTTGGCGATGAAGTCTTTCACCACCGGCAGGGCGACATCGGCCTCCAGCAGCGCCACGCGCACCTCGCGCATGGCCGCGCGCACGTCTTTCTCGCTTAGGGCCCCACGGCCGGTAAGCTTGTCAAAGACGCCGCCAAGACGATCGCTAAGGGCTTCAAACATGCGTGCTCCTCATGAGCCGTAAAAAGATGCACAACGCCAAACGCCCCGCTGAGCGAACCTTCGCCGGGCGGGGTGCCTCGCCTACCTCCCCCCATTTATGCGGGCTGTGCAGGTAAAGCGTACAGAAGCGCTGTACGGATTGGGGCTGCGTATAGAGCGGCGGGTGGCAGGAGTCAATTGGGGGTGGTGGGAGAACACTTCCCAGCGTCATACCGGCGCAGGCCGGTATCCAGAATTGACTCACCATGGATCCCGGATCAGGTCCGGGATGACACGAAAATTGAAAACCAGCTACAACCATTTAACTCTCGTCATTCCCCGACATGATCGGAGAATTCATTGGGCGTAAATTCAATTTTCTAATGGTGGTATACCTAACTCAGCACGCACTCTGGCTTCAGTTTTATAGTTTGCTTTTCCCCAGGCTGTTTCGTACAAAAAATAATTCTTCAACGCCTCTACATGGGCCTGAGGTTCAAGAACAACTACCTTAAATTTTGGATCAAGTGGCTCCCTACCTGGCACTGTGTTTTTGGGGAACAATCTGCCTAGAAGTATATTTTGTAACGCAATCTGCAAATCATGAATGTAAGAGCCGATATCTTGACAAGCATTGATATAATCTTCTGCCAGCGGCCGTATTGCAGCCAATTTCTCATTTTTTTGATAGAGAGATGTTTTTGCCTCGAATAGATCATGGTGTGCTGAATTCAAGGCATAGCGAAAGATATTCAAATTTTTGTGAATGATTTCATTGCCTTCAAGTTTACTTACTAGACTGGATACGGCTTTGGATAGTTTTTTATCGAAGTCTGAGAAATCCTGTACACGCAAGTTATTAAAACTTGTTGCGGGTTGCTCACTTTGAGAGACTACAACCTCTTCTATACCAGATAAGGCCATCATCATATTATTTGATGCACTGATATGCGCCTCAACTACCACATCAATTAGAACGCTGATATCTTTATAAATTTCAAGATGGAAGCCATCGCGGATAGTATCTTTTTGTAAATCCCTATTTGCTTTAAATTGTTTGTTTACCTGCCAAACAACAATAACAACAGCAACAAATGTGCTGACAACCCACTTCCAGTCGATAGCAGCACACAGCCATTTCAAAGAATCGAAAACCCATCCCCAAGCTGTGCCTTCAATAATTATTGCCATCATTTAGTGCCCAATTTTAAATATCACCGGGCTATAGCACCTTTTCATCATACAAAACCATTTACCCCGCCTGATCCCCATATACCTTTGCCACTATTTCCTTGAGTAATTTAAGCGCCACCATACCGTGCGCCTTTTCTGATCAGGGGTTCATTTTTCTGGCCACCAGCACTTCGGAGGGCACACCATAAGAAACGATGGTTTCGTTATGCACCATTTGCCATGTCTTGGGTTTTAGATAGCGCGTCAGGGAAATAGGGCGACAGCCGCCGACGATGTTGGGGTTAAGGGCATAAAGGCCACTCCACAAGGATTGCACCAGGCGCGAAATTGGCGTGGTGCCATAGGTCAGACCCGCAAGAAGGATCAACCCACCCGGAATTAGCACCCTGTGGGCTTCATCCATCAGGGTTTGCGCGTCGCCTTCGGATAGCAGATCCAGCACATAAGTGGCGATRAARCGATCRGCRCTTTGGTCGGGCATAGGGAGTTTGGGCGAACCATCGCTTAGYATACACGTCAYGCGRTCTTTGAATTTYTCTGTRTTTTTCTYGCAAAGCCCGATCATGGTCTGGCTGATGTCCATGGCGGTATATTGGCACGCTTCGGGCAGGTTCTCTGCCAGCAGAGTTGCGGCCAGCCGGCCGGTGCCGCCGCCAAATTCGACCACCGAAATTGCCGTAGCAAACCCACCATGGCGGATCAGGCTTTGCAGTGCGGCGGCCTCATAAAACTGTTTGTCCTGTTTTTGCCCAAAGGCATTATAGAATTTTCTTGCCTGTGCGTAGGAAAAGCGCGGCGACGTTGGCGGGCTGTTGTTATCAATGCCGCCAGCATCGCCGCCCTCACGTTTTATCGTCTTGCCCATACCCAAGAGTGAGCCTCGGCCAGCCCCCGGTCAAGGAACCGTTAGAATGATTTTGACAAACCAACCACCACAACGCCGTTGCCGGTGMCCCCGGCCAGGCGATAGGCATCRTGATAACGCAGATCAATATCATAGCCCGAAAGATTGTAAGTAATGCCGACATTGATATCAGCGTATGAATCGCCGCCCTTGGCTTTTTGATAAAAATCCTGCTGGCCATAACCGGCGCTGAGCGACCAGCTGTCATTCACCGCCCAGCTGGCATCCAGGGTCAGATAACCGGCCTCGCCGGTATTGCCGTAAAAGTCTGGTGAATAGGCATAAGAAGCGCCCAGGGTAAGCGGCCCCATGGCCTTGCTGGCACCGCCATGAAATTCAACAAAGTTCTGGCCCTTTGGGCTGTCCGGATAAAGATAGGCCAGAATGCCAAAATCAAAATCCAGCCCGCCAAAGCTGGGGGCGTAATCTACATAGATATCCAGCTCCATGGTGGTGGCGTCATTAAAGTCGACACTGGATCCCCACACCCCGGCGGAAAACGCTCCGGCAGCGGCATCAAAGCCGCCCGATATGGCCGGACCGCCATTGGTTTGCGAAATACCGCGATAAATATAATCCGAGGACAGCGTGACATTGGCACTGGTCTCGACCTCTTGGGCCACAACCCATGATGGCGCGCCAAGACTGAGTGTGAGTACGACTATGCCCGTACGAATTGAGTGAGAAAAGAATGTGGAAGTGCAGGTCAAGATAATCTCCATAAGGTAAACTGAACAAGCCAAAACGGGCCCGCCATTGCATACTTTTGGAAATTTCCCCCAGCCTGGCACAGGGCCAAACCATGCCCGSGCGGGCTTTTTTATCCCGCTCCAAGCTCGTCTGGTTTAGGGGTGATGCCGCGTTTTTCCGAAGTCATGACATGCAAAAACGGGGTTTTGCGCCACTCTGCCCAAGGATTAAGCGCGAACTGCCGCCATGTGACGCACGCCAACCGTGCAAGGTTGAAACAGAGGCGTGATAAAAATAAAAGTGAACGCTGTTCACTTTTATTTTTATATGCTATAGGATACGTCTAGATCGATCTGAGATCAGTTAAGGGAGAGAAGAAACATGGCATCCTTGCGCGACACGTATGCGGTTCCGGATATTGATTCACACTGGACCGTTCCCCAGGAATATGACGTTATTTTTGACTGGGAATTTGATGAAGGCCGCATGCAGATGATGCACCTCTATCAAAAAGGCAAGGACATGCAGTGGGATGCGATGAAACGCATTGACTGGTCCCTGGAACTGGACGCGGAAAACCCCATGCAATTGCCAGAAGAAGCCACGGCGCTTTATGGCACACCGATCTGGAAGCGTATGGGCAAAAAAGACCGCATTGATTTTCTGCGCCACGGCCAAGCCTGGAATGTTTCACAGTTTTTACAAGGCGAGCAGGCAGCTCTGATTTGCGCCGCCAAAATTGTCGGTCAGGTGCCGGACATGGACGCCAAGTTTTATGCCTCGACCCAGACTATGGACGAAGCCCGCCATATCGAGGCCTATAAAAACCTTCTTCAGAAATTCGAAGTCTCGTATCCGATGACCAAACCTTTGCAAGAACTGGTTGATCAGGCTCTGCGCGATCCGCGTTGGGACATCACCTATCTGGCCATGCAGGTGGTCATTGAAGGGCTGGCGCTGGCCGCCTTTGCCACCATTCGTGATGTGTCGCAAAACCCATTGGCGCAAATGGTCAATGCCTATGTGATGGAAGACGAAGCCCGCCATGTGGCCTTTGGTCGCCTGACGTTACGGGATTATTACCCCAAACTGACCCAGGCCGAACGTGATGAACGCGAAGAATTTCTGGTCGAGGCCTGTTATTTGATGCGCGATCGCTTTGAAGGCCGCGAAATTTATGAAGCTCTGGATTTGCCGGTTGCAGAATGTGTCGAATACACCAAAAACAGCGAGATCAATAAGCTGTTCCGCACCATGTTATTCCAGCGCATTGTCCCCGTGGTTAAAGACATTGGCCTGTGGGGCCCGCGCATTCGCGCTGCCTATGAAGACATGGGCGTGATCCACTATGCGGATAACGATATTGATGCCATGCAGGCCGATGATGAGCGCATTGCCGCAGACTTTGATGCCCGCAAGGCCTATGTCTCTGCCATTGCCGCCAAAGGCGGTCTGGGTAGCGACGCCGACGCCACCGCCGCTGAGTAATTACGCATATAGCTATGTTTTAGAAAAAGCCCCGGGTGAAAACACCCGGGGCTTTTTTGATATGCCAGCAGGGCAGCCCTGATTAATACCCAGAATGGACCCCGGACTAAGCTTGTGCCCGCAAAAGCGAGTATCCGGAGTGACACGCCGTTATATTCCCCACCCTGAGCTTGTCCGTTCATTCTGATTGTACTCTGGCTTGATCAGCGCATCCATTGGGCTAACCAGCACTCGCAGAGGGTAATTTATTCTGTACCCAGGTTTTGCGACAGCATCAGGGGAAAGGCGACCGTAAACACCGTGCCCGCACCCGGCTGGCTTTGTACGCTAAAGCCGCCGCGATGACGGTTGGTGATGTGTTTGACAATGGCCAGCCCCAGACCAGTGCCGGTGCGCTCGGCGGTTTTACCTGCCTCAACCCGGTAAAAACGCTCCCCCAGACGCGGTAAATGCTCGGCGGGTATGCCCGGGCCAGGGTCGCGCACTTCCAACACAGCAAAGCGCTGGCCAGGATCGCGGGGCGCCTCCACGATTTGCAGGCGTGGGACGGTTTCACCCAGTGCCTTTTGATCAAACTCAGGGCTTTGACGGATCACATCCGGATTGATGCTGACGGTAATGCTTTTTCCTTTTGGGGTGTATTTAACGGCGTTATCTATCAGGTTCTGGATTACCTGAATCACCTGATCACGCTCGCCCAGAATATAAACCGGACCCGAAGGAGGCTCCATATTCACCTCGACCCCGCGTGCCGTAAATACCGGGGTCAGTGCATCTTTGACATCCCCCATAGCCGCCGCCAGATCCACTTGGGTTTTCGGGGCCAGATGCGCATCCATTTCAATACGACTGAGCGATAAAAGGTCATCAATCAAACGCCCCATGCGCGCCGCCTGATCGGCCATAATGGCCAAAAACCGCTCCTGAGCCGCCGCATCATCCTTGGCATGACCGCTAAGGGTATCAATATAGCCGCTAAGCGAGGCCAATGGGGTGCGCAGCTCGTGACTGACATTGGCCAAAAAGCCGGCCCGCATATGTTCGGCCCGGTGCAGCTCTGTCTCGTCCTGAAAAATCAGAGCCATACGCCCGGCCTTTAACGGCAGAGCCATCACCCGCAAAAACCGCTCGCTAGGCCGACGCAGCGCAAAACGAACCTCCTGTAGCAAGCCCTTCATTCTGGCACGGCCAGCCACGGCCAGCACTTCGGGGTGTCGCACCAGAAGGGAAAGCAATATCCCCCGCTCGAACCCCGGATAAATCGCGCAGGCGGCGGGATTGGCAAATTCCACGCGCTCTTGCGCACCAACCACAATCACGGGATCCGGTATAATACCCAGCACCTCTTGCGCGGCATTACTGCCCTGGCGAACCGGCACGGGGGCGGCCACCTTTGCCGTCGCTGGGCGAACGGGCCGCAAAATCAGCACCATCAAAACTGCGGTTCCGGCGCCAACCCACAACGCTCCACCCAATGGAATTTTTGCCAGGATGACCAGCGCAAGCGGCCCCATGGCCGCCACCATTACGGCAATAATTTTTCTCCCGCGTGTCATACTAATCCTGCTATTGCACCCGAAAAATGAACCTTATGCGACATTGTGCTGACCTTAGGGTTCAGAATAATGCATCCAAAACCGCTTTGGGGTGCATCTCTACAATAACATCGCCTTTGGGGACAGATCAAAACGCTGATCGCGATTTTGAGCCAAGCCGGTCCGGCGAAACTAAGTTACAAAAGCGTGGGTGGATTATGAAATTCGTGAAATGTTTATTGATTGTCGATAATTATTGATTGACATTCGCGATGCCCCACTTATGCTCACCTTTGGATATCMGAACACACTCCCGGGAACGATCAATGTATAAAAAATGGCTGATAACAGCCTCCCTCCTCAGTCTGAGTGCGTGTGCAAGCGTTACGACAACCGGCGCGCTGACCCCGCCCATCGGTCAGCAAGCTCCCACGCAATGGCAAAGCCAAAATAGCGCTGGCAATACGCTGGCCGTTGACTGGCTGGCCGAATTTCATGACACGCGCTTAACGGCGCTGGTCGGCGAGGCGCTGCGCAACAATCACAACCTGCTGGCCAGTGCCGAGCGCATTGTCCAGGCTCAGGCGCTGGCGGTTTCCAGAGCCTCATCCCGTTTGCCCAGTGTCGACTTTTCTACGCAAGGGACACGCAATTTCATTCAGAATGTGCCGGATACAGAGAGCTATGGCGCCACCCTGTCAGTCAGCTGGGAAGTAGACCTGTGGGGCCGCATCGCTGACCGGGCCAGAGCCGGTTATGCAGACGCGCACGCCGCCGAAGCCGATTTAGAGGCCGCCAGGCTCTCTATCGCCGGGCAAACCACCCAGGCCTGGTTCGATCTTATCGAAGGTGGACAACAGGTGGCCCTGGCCAAGGATGATCTGAAATCCCGTCAGCGTTCCTCGCGCCTGGTCGAGCGGCGCTATAGAAGCGGCGTTTCCAGCTCGCTGGATGTGCGTCTGGCCCGTTCTGCCCGTGCCGGCTCCGAGGCCAACCTGGCCCTGCGTGAGCAGCTATTGGCCAATGCCACCCGGCGTCTGGAGCTATTACTGGGGCGTTATCCGTCCAAATCCATCAAGGCGGCGCAAACCTTGCCAGTATTACTTCCCGTCACCGGCGTTGGCACCCCGGCAGATGTGCTGGTACGGCGGCCTGACATCATCGCCGCCGAAGCCCGCCTGAGTGCGGCTGGCCTGCGGGCCACAGAGGCCCGCAAGGCTTTGTTGCCGCGCCTTTCTTTTTCGCCCACAGCCTCCACCGGCGGCACCAGGGTTTCCGATATTTTTGATCTGAACACCCTGGTCGGGCGTTTGCTGGGCAATATTGCCCAGCCGGTATTTCGCGGCGGCGCCTTAAAGGCGGAGGTCAAACGCACCCGCGCTGTCCAGCGCGAACAGATCGAAGTTTATGCCAATCTGGTCTTGCGGGCCTGGCGCGAAGCCGAGGATGCGCTGGATGGGGAAACCTTTCTGGCCCAACGTGAAGCCGCTCTTGATGTTTCCGCTACCGAGGCTCGCGAAGCCGAAACCCTCGCCATTCGTGAATACGGCCGAGGGGTAGGCACCATTTTTGAGTTGCTGGATGCCCAGCGCCGCAGAATCAACGCCGAAAGTCAGTTTATTGCCGCCAGCAAAGAGCGCGCCGCCAATCGCGTCCGGCTGCATCTGGCCATCGCCGGAAAATTTAAAACGCAAGCGGTAAAAACCGCTGCAAATGTCAATGAGGACACCTCCCTATGAGTACGCATGAACCACCATCTGCTGCGCTTGCGCCCAAAAATAGCAAAGGCCGAAACCCGGCTTTGCTCCTCTGGCGCGGTATTGTTTTTGTTTTGCCCGTCCTGGTGATTGTCGGCAGCGTCGCCGGTGTCATGATTATGGGCGCGTTAAAACCCAAGCCCGAGAAAAAAATCGAAGTGATTAAACCCACGCCGGTACTGGTCGTGTCACCGCAACGTAAAACCGTGCAYCTGGCTGTTAATACCCAGGGTGAAGTGCGTCCGCAGACGGAAATTGATATTATACCGCAAATTTCGGGCAAGATTGTCTATGTGGCCCCCGGCTTTATTGATGGTGGATTTTTTAAAAAAAACGATATGCTGGTCCGCATTGAAGCGGCCGATTTTAATTTGCGGGTAATTCAGGCTGAGGCACAGGTGGCACAGGCCGAACAACGCCTGGCCCGCGAACAGGCCGAATCTGAAATTGCCAAACATGACTGGGCAGAACTGGGGGAGGGTGAAGCCTCGCCCCTGACCCTGCGTCTGCCGCAAATGGCCGAAGCGCAGGCATCTCTGGATTCAGCCAATGCCCGACTGGCCGATGCGAACCTGCAACTTTCCCGCACCGTAATCCGCGCCCCCTTTACCGGTCGCGTGCGCACCCGGATTGCAGACTTTGGACAATACGTCACCATCGGCACGCGTCTGGGCCGTATCTTTGCCACTAAAGTCGTGGAAGTGCGCTTGCCACTTTCCGATACCGAGCTTAGCCAGCTGGATTTACCCTTGGCCTTCAATGAAAGTAAAGCGCAACCAGGTCCAGCCGTAGAGCTGTCCGCCGTGGTTGCCGGCAAACAGCGCCATTGGAACGGCCGCATCACCCGTACGGACAGCGCCATCGACCCGCGTACCCGGGTGTTGTTTGCCTTTGTTGAAGTCGATGACCCCTATGGGGCCGGTGCCGATGACGGCATGCCGATGGCCGTGGGCCTGTTTGTCGATGCCCATATAGAGGGCCGCGAAATTCCCAACGCTTTAGTGGTGCCACGCACCGCCCTTCGTGGTGATAACACGGTATATCTGGCCAAAGATGATAACACACTGAGCATGCGCTCCGTCACCGTAGTCTCTTCCAACCGCAATGAGGCGATCCTGATTGCCGGTATCAACCCCGATGACAAGGTGATTACCTCCCCCGTGCGCGCCGTCGCCGAAGGCATGAGGATAGAGACCGTTGAACACACGGCACTGGCGGAAACTAAAGTCGCTGACGTCAGTCAACCGAATTAAGGGAGCACACTATGAACGGAATTAYTTACTGGTGGGCCCAAAACAAGGTTGCTGCCAATCTACTGATGTTTGCGATCCTGATCGCCGGGGTCATCGGGTATGTCCGCATCGATCGTGAACTGGACCCCTATGTCGAGTTTCCTGGTGCCCAGGTCAGTGTATTATGGCTGGGCGCATCGCCGCAGGACATTGAAGACCAGATTGTGGTGCGTATGGAAGAAGCGGTAAGCCGGGTTAAGGGTATCGATAAAATGTGGTCGGTGTCCTCCGAAAGTGTCGGCAGGTTGATCGTCATTGGTGATCAGGATCTGAACAGCGCGGACTTTTTGCAGGAGATCAAGCGCGAGATTGACTCGATCACCACCTTTCCAGCTGCCGCCGAACGACCGCAGCTGAGACTGTTTGCCAACAATAGTGAATTGATGCGCGTTGCCATTTCCGGGGACGTTGATGAACGCGAGTTATCACGCCTGGCCGAAGAAGTGCGCCGCGAAATTGCGCTCCTGCCAGGTGTGCCCCAGGTCAATCTGGTCGGGACCAGAAACGAGGAAGTGTCGATTGAAGTGACCGAGGCATCCTTGCGTCGCTTTGGCTTGAGCTTTGCCGATGTAACCCGGGCAATCCGGGGCACCTCGGCCAACATTTCTTCGGGAAACATTCGGACCAAGCTGGGCGATATGCAATTGCGTACCCGCAGCCGCGCCGACAGCCGCGAGGATTTTAACAAAATCATCATTCGGCAAACTCCGGACGGTGCCACCGTTCGCGTTGGTGATGTTGCTAATGTCAAAGACGGGTTTGCCGAAGTGAACATGATGGCGACCATGAATGGTAAGCGCACAGTTCTGGTTAATGTGATGAGTGGCCCTAGAATGAACGTGGTGAAGATCGCCAAAGAGGTGAAGGCTTATCTGAAAAAGAAACGTGCCGACCTTCCCGAAGGGGTTACGATTACGCTGTGGAATGATAGTTCTATAGCCTATAATTCCCGCATCAAGACCATTGGTACCAATTTCTTTTCCGGCCTTGCACTGGTGCTGATTACGCTGATGCTGTTTTTGCGCCCAGCCATTGCCCTGTGGGTGGCGGTAGGGATTGCCACTGCTTTTGCCGGTGGACTGGCGCTTCTCCCACTCATGGGCGTGTCGTTCAACATGATTTCCACCTTCGCCTTTTTGCTGGTCATCGGCGTGATCGTTGATGATGCCATCATTGTTGGCGAGGCCATTCACCGCAAGACCGAAGACGGCGAGGAAGGCATGGACGCCGTAGTCTCGGGTACGAAAATGGTGCTGAAACCGGTTATTTTTGCGGTTTTGACTACGATGCTTTTCTTTGCGCCGTGGATGTTCCTGTCAGGGGCTACCAAAGAGTTTACCCGGGCGATTTCACTGGTTGTGATTTTGGCGTTGTTCTTCTCGCTGGTTGAATCCCTGTTGATCCTTCCAGCACACCTTTCGCATCTCAAACCCTATAACCCCCATTCGCGCCTGGCCCGCTTTCAGGGCCGTATTGCCAGCAGTATTTTATGGTTCGCCCATCACGTGTACCGGCCAGTGATGAAATTTGCCATACGCAAGCGTTATCTGACCGCCGCCGGGTTTATTGCTACTGCGATCCTCTCGATTGGTCTTTTGACCACTGGCATTATTAAGTTCACCTTCATGCCAGAAACCGAATCCGACCAGATTAATATTGATGTGACCCTACCCCAGGGCACCCCATATTCGCGCACACTGGAAGTATTGGCGCAAATTCAGGTGGCGGAGAAAAAACTGGAAGAGGAAATCAGCGAAGACGGYAAAAAACTCGTTGAAAACTGGTATACACGCGCCCGTGAAAACAACGTGCTGGCGCTGGTCAAACTGGTGCCGCCCGAAACCCGTGCCCTTAGCGCCAAGGCAACCGCTGAACGCCTGCGTGAATTAATCGGCACGGTTCCGGATGCTGAAAAAATTACCGTCGAATACCTGCGCAACAATAACGGGCCACCATTACAGTATGYTCTGAACTCTACTGATATGGAGGCACTAACCAGGGCGGCAGACGAATTAATGGCTCGTCTGCGCAGTTATGATGGTGTCCATAATGTCATCAATGACAGCCAGTCAGCAACKGACGAGGTRCAGTTCAACCTTAAACCCGGGGCGGAATCCYTAGGCATTACCATCACCGATGTCGCTCGCCAGATCCGCCAGGGCTTCTTTGGTGATGCGGTGCAACGCCTGCCCCGTGACGGCAAGGATGTTCGGGTGTATGTGCGTTATCCGCGAAAAGATCGCGAGTCGCTCGACTTCTTGAAAAACATGCGTATCCGCGCCGCTGATGGACGTGAGGTCCCGCTTTATGCCGTCGCTGAAATGCACTTTGCCCCAGGGATCAGTCAGATCCTGCGCCGGGAGCGTCAACGGGCAATTGTGGTCAGCGCCGAAGTGGTCACCGAACGCATTGGTGAAATTCAAAAAGACCTGAAAGAAAATTTCTTTACTGAATTTGATGCAAACCATCCCCAAGTACGTCGCGGCGATATTGGCCGGGCCCAGGGTCAGGCCGAATTCATGAAAGAACTGATCACCCTGTCGCTCATTGCCTTTGGTGTCGCTTATATTCTGGTGGCCATCGCCTTTCGCTCTTATGCGCAACCCCTGCTGATCCTATTTGCAGCCATCCCGTTCTGTTTTATGGGGGCGGTACTGGGGCATCTGGTGCTGGGACAGTCGATGAACCTGTTTTCGCTATTGGGATTTATGGCGGCGGCCGGGGTGGCGGTGAATGACAATCTGGTGCTGGTGGACTATGTGAACCGGCTGAGAGCCAATGGCACAGGCGGTGCCCGCGCGCTGGTCGAGGCCGGGACCGAGCGTTTTCGCCCGATCATTCTGACATCGCTAACCACCTTTGTGGGCCTTTTGCCTTTATTACTGGCCAAATCCATACAGGCACAAGTGCTCATCCCGGTGGCCATCGGCCTTTCCTATGGCGTGTTGTTTGCGCTCTTTGTCACCCTGTTCTTCGTGCCAGCGCTTTATGCCATTGGCGCCGATATCCGCCGCTTTTTTGTATGGCTGATTACCGGGGTGAAACAACCGCACTTTGGTGAAAGCCTGGAAGAAATTCAGGATGAAGACGTTGATCATCTGGAGGTATTACCCGCCGAATAAACTCACCTTAACAAAGATTAATATCCATAAAGCCTCCAGCCCTTGCGGCTGGGGGCTTTGGCGTTAAATTTACGTGGAAAAAGAAGGAACTCCATCACATGAAAAAGCATTATCTGATTACCGGCGCGGCGATTGCTCTGCTCACCGCCTGCACACCGGCCAGTGACACCTCTAAAACGGCGGACAATAACGACACAAAATCGGTTGCCATAACCACGCCCGAACTGGGTGATTTCGGCGTTGAGCTAGCCGATATGGACGTAAGCGTAAAACCCGGCGATGATTTCTTTCGTTATGTGAATGGCCACTGGCTGGACACGTTTGACATCCCCGAAGATCGAACGCGCTATGGCTCGTTTTCCGTACTGGCCGATCGTTCAGAAAAACAGGTCAAGGCCATTATCGAAGAAGCCGCCGCCAAGGCTGCAAGCCCGGGTAGTGCCGAGCAGAAAATCGGCGACCTTTTTGCCAGCTATATGGATACCAAGACCATAGAGGCCAAGGGCCTCAGCCCTATTCAGAACGATCTGAATAAAATCGATGCGGTTAAAACCCATGACGATGTTGCCGTATTAATGTCATCCCCTGATCTGCAAGTCGGCGGCGTTTTTGGCGGATTTGTCAATATCGATTCCAAACAACCAGACCAATATGCCTTCTATACCGGTCAAGCAGGTCTGGGCCTGCCGGACCGGGATTATTACCTGAAAGACGATCAGCGTTTTCAGGATATTCGCGTTGCCTATGTCAATTATATAGCCAACATGCTTGATCTGGCCGGCATTGAAAATGCCACCGCCAAAGCCGATGCCATTATGGCACTGGAAACGCGCCTGTCCAAAGATCAATGGCCGCGCAAGGACCGCCGCAATCGCGACCTGACCTACAATAAAATGACCATGGAAGAACTGGTCAGCTTTGCCCCGGGTTACCCCTGGAAACTGGCCACCCAAACCGCTGGTCTTGATCTGAAGTCCGTTGTCGTACAGGAAAAAAGCGCCTTTCCCAAACTGGCCAAGGATTTTGCTGGCACGTCGGTCGAAGACTGGAAAGCCTATATGGCGTTCAACACGCTAAGCGGATATGCCGGGCAATTACCCAAGGTTTTCGATGATGAAAACTTCGCCTTTTATGGCACCATTTTACGCGGGCAGCCCCAACAGCGCGACCGGTGGAAGCGCGGTGTGCGTCTGGTTAGCGGCACGTTGGGCGAAGCCATCGGCCAAGTCTATGTAAAGAAATATTTCCCGCCCGAATCCAAAGTTAAAATGGTGGAACTGGTGGAAAATCTGCGCACGGCGCTCGGCCAGCACATCGACAGCCTGGAATGGATGTCACCGGAAACCAAGATCGAAGCGCACAAAAAACTGGCCGCCTTTACCCCCAAAATTGGTTATCCTGAGAAGTGGAAAGACTATTCTTCCATGACCATTAAACGCGATGACCTGATCGGCAATATCCGCGCCGGCAATTTATGGGCCTATCACGACAATATATCCAAGCTCGGCGGACCGATCGACAAGGGTGAGTGGTTCATGAGCCCGCAAACGGTAAATGCCTACTATTCACCACCCCGCAATGAGATCGTGTTCCCGGCCGCCATTTTACAGGCCCCGTTCTTTGACCCTAATGCAGACATGGCCGTCAATTATGGCGGCATTGGTGCGGTGATCGGCCATGAAATGGGCCATGGTTTTGATGATCAGGGCCGCAAATCCGATGGCACCGGCATGTTGCGCGACTGGTGGACCAAGACCGACGCCAAGGCCTTTGATGAGCGCGCTGCCAAGCTGGGCAAGCAATATGATGCGTTTGAACCCATTGAGGGTCATCACGTTAATGGCGAGCTGACCATGGGTGAAAATATCGGCGATCTGGGCGGCATTAATTTCGCCTATACCGCCTACAAATTGTCACTGAAAGGCAAGAAAGCCCCCGTGATCGACGGCTTTAGCGGCGACCAGCGCCTGTTTCTTTCCTGGGGACAGATCTGGCGCAGTAAAACCCGCGATGAAGCCCTGATCAACCAGCTAACCACCAATCCGCATTCACCGGGGCAATACCGGACCAATGGCGTGGTACGCAATGTGGATGCCTGGTATGACGCCTTTGATGTCAAGGAAGGCGACGCCATGTATTTGCCGCCAGAAGAACGGGTCAAAATCTGGTAATCCTGATTTCCAGACCTCAGTCAAACCCGCGCCAGAACACTCTGGCGCGGGTTTTTTATTTTACCATAGGCGCAATACAGGTGAAACCGGCAGGGAAAGCAGATTGCACGCAAGTCAATGATACTTGACAAATTTTGGCATGCAAATTATGTAAAGCACAATTGACTAATGGAGAAGAAAATGTCCCCTCAAAAACGGCAATTTATGCTTAGGGTTTCTGGGCTATTCATTGCTTTTATGGCTCTTGAATGGGGCGCATTTACCTTTATGCCGCGCGAAGATCTGCCTTATGGTCTTTCGGTTCTGTTTTATTTTGTCCCCATCCTTCCGCTAATAGCCCTCTTTTCACTGGCCAGCCATTATTTTAGAAATCATTCCGCTACGCCGTTATCGCCACGCCGCGCCGCGCCGGTGCGCCGTTATATGAGACGTCTGGGCATCAGCATGCTTCTTTATGCCGTCTTTCTGATGGCCTCTATTGTGGCCCTTGACCAGTTCACCCTGTCTTTGCATATCAAAACCTTTTTGGCCGTTCTGACGACTTTGCCTATCGGCGGTCTCATCTGGGCGATGGCGCTGTTTATGGCTGACCCCGATGTAGATGAATTTGAACGCATGATCCTTACTCGCAGCATCCTGCTCAGCACGGCCATGACCCTCTTTTTTACGGCCATGTGGGGATTTATGGAAAATTTTGCCGAAGCCCCGGATTTCCCGCTTTACCTGATCGTGCCCGTTTTCTTTGGACTGTTTGGGCTCGTGCAACCTTTTGTTCGCCGGGGATTCAAATGAAAAACACCCTACGGGTTTTGCGGGCCGAGCGCCGGTGGAGCCAGGCCGTGCTGGCCGAACATCTGGATGTTTCCCGCCAGAGCATTAATGCCATTGAAACCGGGAAATACGACCCATCCTTGCCGCTGGCCTTTGCCATTTCCCGCCTGTTTGAACGGCGCATAGAGGACATTTTTGATGATCAAGTCGAGGAACAGAAATAGCTGCACCCCCCCGCTTGGCGCACCGTCCCGGGTGGGTATACTGCACCAGATAAACGACCTTTCGCGGGTGTAGCTCAATGGCAGAGCAGCAGCTTCCCAAGCTGAATACGAGGGTTCGATTCCCTTCACCCGCTCCAGCTAAATTCTGCATTGAAAAGAATAGGTTAGTAGATTATTTTTGCTTGGTAGAATCAGTGTCCTTAGAGCACTTTGGATCAATTTTGGAGCTTTCTCTGAATTTTTGAAAAACCAAAGCAGCGCTCTGGGAAGTATTATCCATTATTTCGGCTTCCATTTTCAGCACATTTTTTTGTGCTTCTTCAGAATATGGCGTATCTGGGTAAGTTCCTTTACCATGAACAACACGGTATCCGCGACTATAACTCTTGCGTATTCGTTCCGCTTTTAGTTCTTCAGGGTCAGAATCGCCAGCGATTATTTCTGCCGCTTTAGTTTTGTTTTTGGCTTTTCCGCTATCTAGTAATTCATCTATTTTGAAATAATTTTCTGCACATTCTATATCGGTCAGTTCTTTTAGGTTGTTGCGTTTGTTAGGTTGTCTATCGAGATCAAGAACTTGTAAAAGCATCGCAGGTTCAACAATCTGCTGCCGCCTTCTAGGGTCAGAACTTATTAACATATTGTTCCCCGTCAGCGCTTATGGGTCTGATTTAGGACTGTGCTAAGGGAGGGTTTTTGTTCATCTTGATCTCACGGAGAGAAAGATGAGACAAAAACGTAAAAGTGAGCAATCGCCATGGGAGCGGATTGTTCGGAACATTCAGCGTAAAACCCGCAAGCAGTATGGTGCTGAGGAAAAGATACGCATTGTGCTGGATGGCCTGCGCGGTGAAGACAGCATTGCCGAGCTGTGCCGCCACGAAGGCATATCACAGGGCTTGTACTACAAATGGTCGAAAGATTTCCTTGAAGCAGGCAAGAAGCGCCTGGCGGGTGATATCACCC
>NVVU01000034.1 GCA_002733485.1 Robiginitomaculum sp. | reverse complement strand
CGTTTGGCGCTGATCGCCGGGTCCAATTGGCGCAGGGATCCGGCGGCGGCATTGCGCGGATTGGCATAAACGGGCTTGCCTGCATCCTCTTGCGCCGCATTCATGACAGCAAATTGCGTGGTAGGGATATAGACCTCGCCGCGTACTTCCAGCACGTCGGGCCAGCCATCGCCCTCCAGAGTCTTGGGCACATCAACAATAGTGCGCACATTTTGGGTTACATCTTCGCCGGTTTGTCCATCGCCGCGCGTGGCGGCCTGAACCAGTTTTCCGCGCTCGTAGCGTATGCCACAAGAAAGACCGTCTATTTTTGGCTCGGCAGTGAAGGGCAGAGGCTCATCCTCGGGCCAGCGCAAAAAGCGGCGCACCCGGGCGGCAAATTCACGCACTTCCTCGTCATTAAACACATTATCCAGCGACAGCATGGGAACGGCGTGGGAAACCTTGCCAAAGCCTTCGGCCGGGCGGATGCCCACGCGTTTTGACGGGCTGTCGGGGCGCACCAGATCAGGGTGTCGCGCCTCGATGGCGTTATTGCGGCGGCGTAATTCATCATAGGCCGCATCAGATATTTTTGGCGCATCCTTTTCATAATAATGACGGTCATGCTGGGCAATCATGCGGGCCAGCCGAGCCAGTTCCTGCGCGGCCTCGTCCGGGCTTAGCTGGTCAACATCTTTTAGCGCGCTCATGAAAACCATCCGGCGGAACGCAGATCCGGTGCATAGGTACGGCTGACCGGGGCCATAGTGCCATCGCGCAATTCCAGCGTGATTTTACCGTTTTGGCGCAACACCTCGCGCACGCCGGCGCGGGCAACCCACCATGAACGATGGGTGCGAAGGCCGTCCATACCTGCCAGCTCAACCAGGGCATCGCCAAGACGCATCAGGATCAGGGCTTCCCCCCGGCTGGTACGAATACGCAGATAATGGTCTTCGGCATTAATGGCATACAGCGTGCCGCCAGCAATCTTTGCCGGTATGCGGTTTTCAAAATTAGCACTCTGGTCTAGAGACGTTTTATTATTTTGGCCGCGCAACACCATGACAATGGTGATGCCAATGGAAATTACCCAGACATAGCCATAAAGCTTTGGCCAGAAACGAAAGGGAACCCATTCCCCTGTTAGCATCGTCATGCCTACTATACCGGCGCTGACTACCACGGCCAGTGTCAGCGATAACACAAGATAGAGCACCGGGCGCGGCCAACGCCCTAACAGTTTTTCCAAGGCAGGCACGATAAAATGAGCGGCCAGGGCACCGTAACCGACAAAGCCGGTCCAATATGCCCAGCCGATCAGGGGGGGCTGTCCCTTGGTGGCCCCAAAGGGGGAGGTAATGGCCAGAAAGCTGCCAATTCCCACCACCCACAGGACCTGCACCATAAAGTGTCTTGAAGGTCTCCAGTTCACCCCTGCATCCCCGCCTTTATTCCTTCCGTTCGCGCTTCGTGACTGGCGTTGCCCGAATTTTCGCGCTTCGTCAAACCATCTTAGCGCCATTTCGCGAAAGGAGAATACATCTTTGCGCAAAGGCGCTGGCACCTCTGTGCAAAGCGGCCATTGTTGGCGGGCTAGAGGCGCTGTTGCCTCTCTAACCCCGGAGAAAAGCAATGACTTATAACTTCACCCCCCGCCTTTCAAAAACCTGTCTGGTTCTTGGCATTGCCTTGTCACTGGCTGCCCAAATTGCCAGTACACACAGCGCCGCCGCCGCTTCGCTGCAGGTTGATGTCCAGGACATTCATCAATCCAAAGGCACGCTGATGATCGCCGTTTTTGATACAGAAACCGGCTTTACCAATAACGAGGCTATGCAAGGTCAGCGTATAGAGGTTGAAGGCAACAAGATGGCAGTCCGCTTTGATGATCTGCCGTCAGGCACCTACGCCATAAAAATGTTTCAGGACGTCAACGGTAACGGCCAACTGGACATGCATGAAGGTGGCATCCCGACCGAGCCTTTTGGTTTTTCCAATGATGCACCCGCCATTTATGGCCCGGCAAACTGGTCTGATGCGCGCTTTGATGTGCATGGCGGCCAGAACCGGCAAACCGTTCACCTGAAACAATTGTCGTTCTAAAGCGGGTAATCTGATGTCGATAAATCTGCTTTTTGAAGCCCCAATGGCCGTGCAATTGCACGCCTTTGGGGCGATGAGCGCCTTTGGCCTTGGCAGCGCGCAGATGGTGCTGCCCAAGGGGCGAACCGCCCATATTGTAATGGGCTGGACCTGGGTGGGCTTGATGGCACTGGTTGCCACCAGTGCCTTTTTCATTCGGGGAATCAATAATGGTTCGTTCAGCCCCATTCACCTTTTTATACCGCTGACCGTGTTTGGCCTCTATGGCGGCCTGTCAGCGCTCTACCGCAAGGATGGTACTGGTCATGGCCGGGCCATGCGCGGCCTTTTCACCGGGGCACTGGTGCTGGCGGGGTTGTTCGCGTTCTTGCCGGGCCGATTGATGTGGACCAGCGTGTTTGGCAGTTAGAGGGCGTCTCCACAAGAATCATTTTTCCCGCTATTGGCCTGTCCCGTAATGAAACTCGCCTGAGGCGCGATTCTTGCGATACCAGCATGTGAAGGCTTCAAAGTGGGAAAAAACATGCTGCACAATGTATCGGTTGTACGTCCAGGCGCGGTGCCTTTTGATGTCAAATTGCGTTGGCGGGCGGCGTTGATCAGTCATCCCGATTGGTCCAGCCCTTTTCTGGCCCCGGAATTTGCCATCGCCGTTGGCGCCGTGCGCAAGGATGCCCGCATCATCATCGCTCGCGATCATAACGGACAGATCGGCATTTTGGGGATACACAAGCGCGCTGGCGGTTATGCCCGGCCATTGGCGGCCCCTATGAGTGATCATCAGGCCTTTATTACCGAAGCGGGATTTACGGCCGATATTTCGGACATCCTAAAGGCGGCGGGTCTGGGGGCGTTGCCCTTCACCGCCCTGAATGACCCCAGACAACAGGTATGCAGCCAACCTGTCACGAAGGTGGTTTCACATCTGGCTGATTTACGCGCTGGCCCCGCGTCGTATTTTGCCAGGCAGGGCGAAATCCATGGCCGTCATTTCAAAAAAATGCGTCAGCGAGCGCGCGGTGCCCAGCGGGATCATGGCGTGGTGGAGCTGGTGCTGGATTCCCATACGGAAGAAGATTTTGCCTTTCTGGTGCAGCATAAACGAGACCAATACCGCCGCACCCGCAAAGGCGATGTGCTGGCCTCTCGCTGGATTACCGCTTTGTTGCACGGCCTCTGGAAGGACCGTGGCAGAGTTCGGGTGGTGCTGAACATGTTGTATCTGGGCGGCAAACCGGCGGCGGCCGAAATTGGGCTCTATTGTGAAGGCACCTATCATTCCTGGATTGCGGCCTATGATACACAGTTTTCAAAATATTCACCGGGCCTTTTATTGCTGGCTGGGGTTATGAAAAATGCCAGAAAGCTCGGCATCAATATGATCGATCTGGGAGTTGGCCATGAGCATTACAAAAAATACTATGCCAATGATGAAATTGCGTTGGGCACAGCCAAGATGCTGGGTGAGGGTTTTGCTGCCCGCCAGCATCATTTTATCGACCGTTTTGGTTCAAAAATTCTGGCGGGGATTCCCTTGCGCCTGTACAATTCGTTTGAATTTATGGCAGCGTGTCACCCTAGCTGGCGCGGCAAAATGCGAGGCCTCGCCGGGCGTTTTGGTCAATTTGTAACCTAGGCGCCAAACTCATTCAGATCATTTGTGCGCCGTGACTCGCCGGCGCACGGTAATTTCATACCCCAAAGTCGTTACGCCAGAGACGGGTCTGGCGGGTGAGAAAATCTGAAAACGCCTTCAGTCTTTTAGAGCGGCGTAATTCCTCAGGATAGACAAAATAAATGTCAAACTCGGGGCCGCTTACCTCGGGCAATACCTTGACCAGTTCGGGATTGCCACTGGCCACATAGTCCGGCAGGCCGGCAATGCCAACGCCAAACTGTACCGCTTTCATCACCCCGTAAATGTTATCCAGGATTAAATTGGGTTTGCGCGGATTGCCGGGACCTCGCCCCAAAGTGGCCAGCCAGTCTACGTTTTGCAATGGGCCAGTGGCCCCATAAAGCACAATCGGATGGTCATCCAGTTCCTTGATATTGCCGGGACTGCCGTGCTGGCTGAGATAGGTGCGTGAGGCATACAGGCTTTGGCCCACTGTAAAAAGTTTGCGCTGAATAAGATCCGCCTGAGTGGGTCGCAACAACCGGATGGCGCAATCAGCCTCCAGCCTGCCAAGATCCAGATTATGATCGGTTAGTCTGAAATCCAGAATAATGTCTGGATAATCGCTGGTAAATTCAACCAGCCTCGGGGTCAGCCAAATCGACCCCAGCGCCACCGTAGTGGTTACCCGCAACGGGCCAAAGGGCTTTTCACGACTGTCGCGCAGGCGCGATTGCGCCAAAGCCACCCGCTCACTCATGCCCGCCGTGGTGTCTTGCAGGATCTGTCCCTGTTCAGTCAGCAATAACCCCCGGGCATGGCGGTGAAAGAGTGGCATGCCCAAACTTTCTTCCAGTGAGGCAATCTGGCGCGAAACCGCCGATTGCGACAGGTCCAGCCGTTCTGCTGCTGCGGTCAGCGAACCGGTTTCAGCCGCCGCCTGAAAGGTTTTCAGTTTATCCCAATCCATACTTTGTCTTGCTCATGCAAAGCGTCACCTTGTGACGTGGCTCAGAGCGTCTCCTCCAGCTCTTGTAAGGCAAGCTCCGGGGCCGCATTGGTCGTGCTGGCCTGACGCGGCAACAAACAGGTAACTTTGGTGCCTTTGCCTTTGGTTGATTCCAGTTGAACCAGTCCGCCATGCAAATCAATGAAAGAGCGGACCAGCGCCAGACCCAGGCCGGCGCCACCGCCTTTACCGCTTTCAAACTCTTCAAAAACTTTGGCGCGTTTTTCCTCGTCAATGCCGACGCCATCATCGGTGACCCAAAAACGCACCATGTTCTCTTCGGCCTTTGCGCCAACCTGTATAGTGCCCCCGGCTTCGGTATAGGTCAGCGCATTGCGCATAAGGTTATAAAGCACCTGTTTCAGGCGCGGGCCATCGGCGCGCAATTTGCCAATGTCTTCGGGACAATCGACCTTGATACGCACCCGGGTTTGTTCGGCCCGGGTCTGCACCAGCGAAACCACCCCTTCGATAATGGCGGCGGGGTCCACATCGTTCAGATCCAGCGCCAGCGTGCCGGCCTCCACGGCAGCCACATCCAGAATATTTTCCAGAATGGTTGCCAATTGCGCCGAGGCGGCATGGATCGCATCCACCGGGCCTTTCAGTTTTTCATTCAGGGGGCCTGCATAGCCGCTTTCCAATAGGTCTGCATAACCGCTAATGGTGGTGAGCGGCGCGCGCACCTGATAGGAAACGTGTTCCACAAAATGCGATTTCAGATCGGCGGCGGCCTGAATGGCCTCGGCCCGGTCTTTGAGAGATTTCTCCACCCGCTTGCTGTCGGTCACATCCGACCAGGCCACCACGCTGGCCCCATTGGGCAGCGGATGAGACAGCCAGGTCAATACCGAGCCGTCGGAGCGTTTGATCTCGCCGGCAACATGGCGGCGCATTTCTGCACCCGGGTCGGTGATGCGGGCTTTCATATCTGCCCAGTATTTTCCGCCGGGAAAGAGGGTGCGGCATTTCTCGGCGATAGCATCAAAAGGCTCGCCCTCGGCGACATCTTTCTGGCCCAGCTGCCACAGGGTTTCAAAGGCGGCATTATGCAGGCGGATGCGGCCATCCGAGCCAAAAACAGCCACCGCTTCGATCAGCTTGTCCAGTGTGGCTTTTTGCACATTGATCAAGGTGGTGAACTGGGCCTTCAGATTGATCTGATCGGTAATATTTTCAAAAATAAACAGCAAGCCGCCCAGCGGATGRTGCAAACGGGTCATACGCAAAATGCGCCCATCGGGCAGATGCCATAATTCGTCAGGCGCTTCGGTTTGCGGCCCGGCGGTATATTGAGCCAGTTCGGCCTGTTTCCATTCGGTGTATTTGGCCTGTTCGGGAATGCGCCGCCGCTCGCGCAGGAAATCCAGCCAGTCACCGTGGCTGGGCCGGGTGGCCAGCCAGTTTTCATCCAGACCAAACAATTGTGCAAAGGCGGTGTTATGAAAAATCAGTTTTTGTTGGGCTGAGAAAATCACCACCGCATCAGCCAGATGGTTCAGCGTTTCATCATGGGCGCGTGATTGAAGGTTCAGCTGCTGGCGCAGCGCCTCAGTCTCGGTCACATCATTGGCAATACAGGCCACGCCGCCCGATACAGGAAAACAGGTGATGGCATAATGATGATTTGTGCCCTCGCTCACCACCCCCAGGATCAGGTTTTGCGCGCTGCCGTTTTCAATGACGGAACGGGCTAGCGCCTGCGCTTTTGGGTCGAGAGCCAGTTGACGTTCAATCGCATGATCCAGATCGCGGGCCTCCACCGCGCGCAAGTAGGCGCCATTGGCCCAGTCCAGCTTCAGGCCTGATGAGAGCCGCCACACCGGCTGCGGGGCCTTGGACAGCATGTCGATAAACGCCACCGGGTCTTTGGATATGGTATGGCGCAGCTCTTCCAGGCGTCCACGGGCGCTGGATTCTTCCAGTCCCTTAATGGTGGAATCGGTCAGCCACAGAGCAATTTGCACCCCGGCGGCACGGCCATCGGCCTCCAGAAAATGCCCATTGGGGCCAATAATGGTCAGCGAAAATGGCTCACCCCGGCTGTGCAGGGCTTTCAAGCGCTCACGCAAGGTAGTGTCTTCGCCAGCCGTATCCCGGGCTTCAAAATCAGCCAGACCTTGCAGAATGGAACCAGCCGGGTCGGCGCGATTACCGTTTTGGGCAAATTTCAGCATGCTGCCCAGCGCCACCTGGCTGCCAAATATGCGCGGCTCGCCCCATTGTCCGTCTTCGGTGTTGACGATGTCGGACCACACCATGACCAGACCGGGATGCGCCGCAAAAAGCGAATCCGCACGGTTGATCTTGTCTTCCAGCTCTTCGGCGCGCCGTCGCCAGCTCAGATTGGCCTCGCGGACCCCTCTGGTCAGGCGTACCGCCCATAAGGTTACGGCAATGGCAAAGAATACGGCGCCAAGGGTAACGATGATGGATGCTGTTTGCGCGCTCATGTTTGTATAGCCCTGGATCGAATCAACAGCATAGCGTGTTGTACTGGGGCATGCGAGAAGAATTGAGCCCCTATTGAAAGCGCTTTGGCGGCGGGGTTTGCCACGCTATAAGGCCATATGGATGCAAACTTCACCCTTGATATGACCGCCAAGCTCGCTCTGATCGTAAGCGCCGGTATCGGCGCGCAGTGGCTGGGCTGGCGCCTGCAATGGCCGGCCATTGTGCTGATGAGTGTGGCCGGGCTGATCCTGGGGCCGGTATCGGCACTGGTCTTTGGTGATCCGCTGATTGCCCCAGCGCGCGATTTTGGGCCGCTTTTGCGCCCGGCCATTGCGCTGGCGGTGGCGGTGATCCTGTTTGAAGGCGGTCTGGGGCTGAACTTTGCCGAGGTGCGTGCCACCTCGGGGGCGGTGGTCCGCCTGGTGCTGGTGGGGGCGCCGCTGGGCTGGCTGCTGGGCACAGGTGCGGTGCATTATACCATGGGTCTGCCCTGGGATCTGGCGGCGCTGTTGGGGGGCATATTGGTGGTAACCGGGCCAACGGTGATCATCCCGCTTCTGCGACAGGCGCGGCTCAGCGCCCGCCCTGCTTCGGTGTTAAAATGGGAAGGCATTATCAACGATCCGCTGGGGGCGGTGTTTGCCGTCCTGATTTTTGAGTTCATCACACTGGGCAGTGCTCTGGGCACCCATGAAGGCGGGTTTGGCCGTGCCATCCTGATGCTGGTGCTGGCAGTCCTCGTCAGTGCGGTGGTCGGCATTGCCGCCGGTTATGCACTAGCCGCCTCGTTTCGGCGTGGCTGGGTACCGGAATATCTCAAGGCACCTTTAATGCTGATCACAGTGATGGGCGTTTATGTGCTGGCCGAACTGATTGCCCATGAAACCGGGCTGGTGGCGGTCACAGCGCTGGGGGTGACGCTGGCCAATGTGCGCTTTGCCGCCATTGAGGAATTACGCCGTTTCAAGGAAGGCATTGCCACCTTGCTGGTTTCGGCGCTGTTTGTGATCCTCACCGCCGGGCTGAGCCAACAGGACCTGATGGCCTTTGATTGGCGCATGCTGGGGTTTGTGGCCGTTATGCTGTTTGTGGTTCGTCCGCTGGTGGTGTGGGGCTCCACCATTGGCACTGATCTGAACTGGCGCGAAAAGACGCTGATCGGCTGGATTGCGCCCCGGGGCATTGTGGCCGTGGCCGTGGCCGGTTATTTCGCCGCCGAACTGGTGGCCCGGGGCCGCCCGGACGCCGCCATGTTAACGCCGCTAATTTTTGCCATTGTCTTTGCCACGGTGCTGGCGCATGGCTTTACCATTGCGCCTTTGGCGCGATGGCTGGGCCTCTCCCATGCCGGGCCACAAGGTTTGTTGCTGGTGGGGGCCAATCCGTGGAGCATCGCCCTGGCCAAAACCTTGAAAGAGGCTGGCACGCCGGTGATTCTGGCCGATCAGAGCTGGCAAAATCTGCGCCCGGCGCGCCTTGGCGGTGTGCGCGTTTTTCACGGCGAGGTGCTTTCCGAAAATGCCGAGGAAAAGCTGGATCACACCCAGATTGACTGGCTGCTCTGCGCYTCATCGAACGAGGCTTATAATGCGCTGGTCTGTGTGGAGTTTGCYCCCGAACTTGGCCGCCACAAGGTGTTTCAGTTYAGCGTCCATGATGATGCAGACAGCACCGGGCATCAGATTACCTTTACCGCCCGGGGGCGCACCGCCATGGCCCGGGGCCTGACCTATGATACCCTGATCCGGGATTACTGGCAGGGCTGGCGCTTTTCGGCCATTATGCTGGATGAGGAAAATTCGCTGGAAACGGTGCTGGCAGGCTTGCCCGAAGGGGCCGTTCTGGTGGTCGAGCGCGCCGCCAATGGGGCGATGGCGCTGCTTGGGCCATCGCGCGCGCCCAAAGGCGGTGAAGGCGCGGTGTTGATTGTATTTGCCCCCAAGGGCGTCAATATCAACAATCAATCCGGACCTTCTGTCTCATAATCCAGAATATCACCGGGCTTGCATTCCAGCGCTTCGCAAATTTTTTCCAGAGTGGAAAAGCGCACACCTTTGACTTTGCCGGTGCGTAACAGCGATAAATTCTGTTCGGTAATGCCTACTTGCTCAGCCAGATCCCGGGCCTTCATCTTGCGACGGGCCAGCATGACATCAAGCGTTACGATTATCGACATGTTCAGACCTTAAGAAACTTATTGCCAGACAGCAAGACACAATACCGGTCAATCCTTATCGATTCATCTCCCCTTAACAGGGCTGCGCGACACTGTCGGGATTATTTTTCATGGGGACCAGTGCATGCCGGGACGCGGTACCAAAAAGCCCAGCGCCACCGTACGGCCAGGACGCCGCCGCACAACTGCGCGCAAACGCCCCCCCACTATCGGTCGTCCGGCCCGGCAAAACACTGGCCAAAACAGAGGGGCGAACCGCCGTCGCCGAAAACGCAAACCGACCCCGGGCAAATGGCGCCGTGCCTTTGGGCAGGTGTTTTATTGGGGCATGGTGGCCAGCCTGTGGGTTGGCCTGATCGGCGGTGGCGGGCTGTTATTACTGGCCTCCAACCTTCCCGACACGTCCAGCCTGTGGGAGGTGGAACGCCAGCCCAGCATCACCTATGTGGATATCAAAGGTCGCCAGATTGCAGTGCGCGGGGCCGCCTATGCGCCACCGGTTCATGTGGATGAACTGCCCCCCCATCTGGTGGATGCGGTTCTGGCCATTGAAGACCGGCGATTTTACCATCATTTTGGCGTGGACCCCATTGGTCTGGCGCGGGCCATGATCACCAATGTGCGCCGGGGCGGCGTGGTGCAGGGTGGCTCAACGCTGACCCAGCAACTGGCCAAAAACCTGTTTCTGACTAATGAACGCACTTATAAACGAAAGGCGCAGGAAGTGTTGCTGGCCTTCTGGTTGGAAAGCCGCTTCTCGAAAAAGGAAATTCTCTCGCTTTATCTGAATCGGGTGTATTTTGGCCGGGGGGCCTGGGGGGTTGAGGCGGCATCCCAGCGCTATTTTGGCAAGCCGGCTACGGCGCTAAATTTGGGCGAATCGGCGATGATTGCCGGCCTGCTCAAAGCCCCTAACCGTTATAGCCCGACGGCGGACCTGGCCCGCGCAGAGCGCCGCGCCACCGTGGTGCTGGATGTGATGGTCAAAGCCAAAAAGATCACGCCCAGGGAGCGCCAGGAGGCCTTTGCCCAGCCGGTGCATGTGCGCCGATCACAGGCCAGCCCTGCGGCCTCTTATTTTGTCGACTGGCTGGCCCCCAAAGTGCGCGAGCTGAGCGGGGATGTGGATGCGGACCTGCTGATAGAGACCACGCTGGATCTGGATGATCAGCGCGCCGCCGAACGCGCCATTTTAACCGTCCTGGATGACAAGGCGAAGGCGCGCGGTGCCACGCAAGGGGCCATGGTGGCGCTGGACAGTGACGGGGCGGTGCAGGCTATGGCGGGCGGGGTTTCCTATGCCCGCAGCCAGTTTAACCGTGCCACTCAGGCACGCCGCCAGCCTGGCTCTGCCTTCAAGCCCTTTGTATATCTGGCCGCGATCGAGGCGGGGCTGTCCCCCTGGACCGTGCGCGAGGATGCGCCGGTGCGCATTGGCGACTGGCAGCCGCAAAACTATTCGGGCAAATATGCCGGGGATATGGCGCTGATCACGGCGCTATCCAAATCCGTCAACACCGTAGCCGTACGGGTGGCCAATGAAGTCGGCCGGGACCGCATTGCCGAGGCGGCGCACCGGCTGGGATTTACCTCCTCCATTGGGCTGACCCGCTCGATGCCGCTGGGCTCTAATGAAACCAGCCTGATCGAGCTGACCTCGGCCTATGCGCCGTTTGCCAATGGCGGTGTGCTGGCCCGACCCTATGGACTAGTGCGCATATCCACCCGCGAGGGGGACGTGTTGTGGACCCATAAAACACCTGCCCGCAAAGTCGTGCTGGACCCGCGAAGCTATGCCCTGATGAATGTCATGCTGGAACGGGTGATGAGCGATGGTACGGGGCGGCGCGCCCGCCTGACCGATCGTCCCAGCGCCGGTAAAACCGGCACCACCAATGATTTTCGTGATGCCTGGTTTGTTGGCTATGCCAGCAGCCATACAACGGGGGTCTGGGTGGGCGATGATAAAAACCGCGCCATGAAAAAGATCACTGGCGGCTCGCTGCCGGCACGGATATGGCATTCCTATATGGTCGAAGCCTTAAAAGGAGTGCCGGTTAGCGTCCCGGCCGTTGTTCCTTCATACTCCAATGTGGCCATTGCGGCGCTGCCATCGACCCCGCAACCCCAGGCCCGGGCCGAGGCCCAACCCCGATCAGCAGACCCTTTGGGGGATCTATTGGGAACGCTTGGGGAATAACCGGCGCGTTGAATTTAAGCGCTTTTTTTCTGTGAAATCTCTGGCGACCTGGTACGGGCGCAGACTTTGCTGATTTGTATAATCAGGCCTTTGAGATTAATGGGTTTGGAAACAAACCCGCACATGCCCGCTGCCAGATAGGCTTCGCGGTCCCCGGCCATTGCATTGGCGGTAATGGCAATAATAGGCGTGTTGGCATTTGGCCCCGTGCCGGTCTGGATCATCCGTGTAGCTTCGATGCCGCCGATATTGGGCATTTGAATATCCATCAGGATAACATCAAAATGGGCAGCCTCGGCCATTTTATAGGCTTGCGCACCATCTTCGGCAAAGCTGAGGTCATAGGGCATTTTAGAGAGGATCGCCCGCATGACCTTGCGGTTAATCGCATTGTCTTCGGCAACCAGAATATTGAGTTGCCGTGTTTTTGGTATGCTCTGAATGGCCGGTTTATCTTCGACGGCTTTGGCGTTATCGGTCTTTTGCAGGGCAAGTTTAAAAACAAAGGCCGCCCCCTGTTCGTATGAACTATCATATTTAAGCGTGCCGCCCATGAGTTTGGCCAGATTGACGCTGATCGACAGGCCCAGCCCGGTGCCACCATGGCGGCGCGATACGCTTTGGTCTTCCTGAGAAAACGGTTTGAAAATTTCCGCCACTTTATAACGATTGATCCCGGGGCCGGTATCTTCAATACGAAATTCCAGTTGTTTTTCTTTCTCGTCATCACGAGCCTTGATGGTCAGGGTAATATAACCGCTCTGGGTGAACTTACAGGCATTGGACAACAGATTGGACAAAATCTGGCCAAGGCGGGTTTCATCCCCAAGAACCAGATCGCTGATATCACCCCTGATAACGGTTTTCAGCTTCAGGCCCTTTTGCTGGATCGGCTGTTGCCATAACGCGATGGTGCTGTTGATGACCTCCTGCACGCAAAGAGCACGGCTTTCCAGGGTCATCTTTCCGGCTTCGATCTTGGAGATGTCCAGAATATCATTCAGAATCACCATCAAGGCTTTTGCAGACTGCTTGATGACTCCCACATTTTCACGTTGCTTAGTCGACAGCTTGTCGTCCAGTACCGCCTCGGTCATACCGATAACCCCATTCATGGGGGTGCGGATTTCATGGCTCATGGCGGCCAGAAAATCTGATTTCACCTTATTGGCCTTCACGGCATCGCCAAGGGCCTTGTTCAATAATTGCGTTCGTTCGGTAACCCGTTGTTCCAGCTGCTCATTGGTTTGCGATAACTGTTTGCTGAGATCTTCGGTATGGCGCACCGTGCGATTGATCTGGCGCCCCAAAGTGGTGGCCTGTGCCACAATGCTGGTGATCAGGGCGACATAGATGAGCAACCAGCCCGGAGCACCGCTGACATGGTGTGCGACCATGCCGATGAATACGACGATAAAAGACAGACTGATCCCGAGGAGCAGAAATGCAGCATCATCCAGTTGCTTTTTGGCGGCTATACCCAGTCCGATAATGGCTGCCAGCGCGGTAAGCGTCATCCCGGCCTCATAAACATAAACCGCCGAAGAAAAATGATAGGTACCCAGTACCAGCAAAGATAAAGCCGCCACGCCATTATAGGTCAGGATGGACCGGCGTACGGTTTTGCTGAATATCCGGGGATACAGGCTGACAATAAAGGCAAACCCGGCATAGGAGCCAACCACAAGAGAAAGGTACTCAAGACGCAATAAKACCTGGCCGGGAATAAAGGAAAACGCCTCGACAAATACGCCCTTGCTGGTTCCGATATGAGTGGCAATGGCCAGCAAATACAGRGCAAAATATAGGGGTGCACGAAAAGAACGCTGGGTGAAAAACATCACCAGACAATAGCCCATAAGCGCCAGCATACCGCTGACCAGGGCGATAATAAACGTATCATAACGGGCATGGCTGGCCATGATTTCTTCGGCAGAACCCAGAACCAAGGCGGTGGTCATGCCGCCCCGGGCATGAAAATGGTTGGAAATCTTGATATACAGGTTCAGCGTATCAGCAGATAAGTCCGAAGGTGGCAAGGGAACCGCATCGACGATGTAAAAGGGGGTTTCCTGGGCCTTTGTTTGCCCGGGTTTGCCGACCATACGGATCAATTCGCCATTGACAAACGTGGCCGTTGCATAGGTCAGGCCCGGTGATTTTATTGCCAGATAAGGTGAGTTTTCAGGCAATAAAATTCGCAGCCGATACGTGCCATAACCCCGGCCATCCGAGATATCCCCACCAAAGTTTGTACCCCGCCACGAATGGGGAACATTGACGATGGAAAAGGCATTCTGGTTTGCCGGTTCATCTCCTTGCATGAAGCGTTTCCAGGCAAATTTCCACTCTCCCTTCAAAGGGATGGCGCTATTGTTTTTATTAAAATCCCAGTTGCGAAGGTCCAGAATACCATCTTTGGCCTCGGGCATGGTTTGGCCGGCGCTGGCCCTGAACGGACTGGCAATCAGCAGCACACACGCCAAAAGCATGAACACAAAAATTCGCATCATCTTTCCCCGATCTTTACTGAACAAATTCAATAAAGGTCCGTAGGGTTTAAATGGAAAAAGCTGAAATTCTTTTAATGCGGGCGTTAAAAATGATTTTTAATGGGGCGCACGTTTTGCCAATATACGCTGCAAGGTCCGCCTATGCATGTTCAGTCGCCGTGCGGTTTCCGAAACATTGTGATTGCACAGCTCGTATACACGCTGAATATGTTCCCACCTCACCCGGTCTGCGCTCATCGGATTAACCGGTGGTTCGGGTGCAGATCCAGGCATCGCCAACAGGGCCTTGACCACATCATCGGCATCGGCGGGCTTGGCCAGGTAATCTATGGCGCCGGCTTTGACGGCGGCCACGGCGGTGGCAATATTGCCATATCCGGTCAGCATGATGACCCGACAATCGGGGCGGTGGTGGTGCAGATCATTGACCACTTCCAGGCCATTGCCATCTTCCAGACGCATATCCAGTACCGCAAAGGCCGGCGGGTTAAGGCGGGAAATGTCTATGGCTTCGGCCACGGTGCTAACCGCGCTCACCACAAATCCTCGTGCGGTCAGCGCTCGCCCCAGACGGGTGCGAAATGGCGCATCATCATCCAGTATAAGCAAGGTGTGATCAGCGGGGAGGTCAAGTTTGCTCTGTTGGCTGTCTATTGAATCCATTATTCCTGCCTTTGCTTAGTTTGTGGCTCTTATCTAATCTCTGGCCTCTATATAGTGGTCTGTGTCTCTACGTTCACGCGCGGCCAAATGACGCGGACCATAGCGCCACCCAGCTTATCACTTTTTCCCAGCTTTATCACGCCATTGGTGCGTTCGATAAGGGTATTGGCAATAAAAATACCCAGCCCCATGCCCCCATGGCCCTGCGCGTCTCCGCCAGCGCGAGTGGTAACATAAGGCTCGCCCAGCTTTTCACGAATGGCGTCCGAGAACCCCGGGCCATCGTCGCTAATGATAATTTCGATCCAGTTATCATCCCAAAACCCGCTAAGGTCGACTTTCGTCTGGGCAAAATCGGCGGCATTATCGGCAAAAGCCCCCAGAGCGTGCATAATTTCGGGCTGGCGACGCAATACAGGAATTTTCAGATCCGTACGCCCGCCCTTTTCGGTAGTGCTAACGCAGATGGAAATGCCACTTTTGCGTAAGGGAGTGGCAACCTCCTCCAACAGATCGCTTAAGGTATGACGGGCATGGATGGGGTCATTCTCTGCGCCACTGTCTGACAGTTTGGATAAAATCTCACGGCACCGATTTGTCTGCTCCACCAGCAATTGCGCATCCTCAGCCAGCTCGCCTTCTTTGGGCAAAGCGTGGGTCATTTCCTTGGCGACCAGCGCAATGGTGCCTAGGGGCGTGCCCAGCTCGTGCGCCACGGCGGCGGCCAGTCCCCCCAGGGCAGACAGCCTGGCTTCTTTGGCCAATACGGCCTCGGTGGCGGTCAGCGCCGCCTGCATGCGCCGCCCTTCCATGGACACCCGCCACACATAAATGGCCATAAAGCCGGTGGCGGTTATCAGCGCAGTAAACTGCCCCCAGATAAACAGGTCCGGAATGTTGGGGCGCTGACCTTCCAGCCAGGGGAGCGGCAGGGCATATTTGCTGAGGGGGATGGCCGCGCTGAGCGTTAAAACTGCCAGAATGGCGGCGCTGCGTATGGGCAAAGCGGTGGTGGCTACGACCACCGGCACCCCTAACAGGATAGCAAACGGATTGGCCAGCCCACCAGTCAAACCCAGCAATAAGGCCATTTGCACCAGATCAAATATAAGCTGCGCCATGGTAAATTTCGGGGCGGCATAACGCCCGGAGTTTAATGAAAACCCTAAAAATATATTCAGCCAGGCACTGGCCGATATGACCGCCAGGCAGGCGGCCAATGGCAGGGTGAAATGCAGAACAAAGCCAATAAACAATACGGCGGCGCTCTGCCCCAGCACGGCGATCCAGCGCAGCAGGATCAGCGTTCGGGTACGGATACCAAAGCTTGTTTCCGGTGCGTACGTGGTTGGGGAGAGGACGTTGCGCACGAAAAATGAACCTCCAGCTTTTGCTTCAGACATGACCTGATTCAGGTATGACCTAGAATAGCTATTTCTGCAATGTGACTTTGATGTACGCTTTGAGATGTGGATGTCCTGAAAAACCACTGGCGGCCCGGCGCAGGCGCGGTATGGTGCGGCCATGAGTACATCTTCTTTTTCGCAAATCTTGCGCGCTATTCGYTGGATCGCCGCCGCCATGGTGCTGGTGATCGCGGTTTCCTTTGCCGTGCAAATGTTGCAGCAAAAGCCGCCCGAGCGTACGCCGGTTAATATTGGCGGCCCGTTTACCCTGACCGAYASCAGCGGCAAAATCGTGACTGAAGCTGATTTTCTCGGCAAGCCCATGCTGGTCTATTTTGGCTACAGCTATTGCCCGGATGTATGTCCTTACGCGCTACAGTTGATGGCATCGGCGCTGGATACCCTGGGCCAGGATAAAACCCGCATCACGCCGGTTTTTGTCTCGGTGGATCCGGAAMGGGAYACGCCGGAAAATCTGGCACCATATGTCCGTTCGGCCAGTTTTCCGGACAGTCTGGTGGGGCTGACCGGTACGATGCAGCAAATTAAATCCATTGCTAAGGCTTATGCGGTATATTTCAAGAAAGTTGGCGATGGTGAAGATTATATTATGGACCATACCAGCGCCATGTTTTTGATGGACAAGGATGGCAAATACGTGGCCGTCTTTACCCATTCCAGCAGTGTGGATGACATTGCCAAATGTCTGCGCCGTCATCTGGATGGCAAAAGGTGTTAGGGAAAAATATAGATGCTCTATAGCGCTTATGAATTGACTCATGCGGCCTTAAAACCCTGGCGCCAGATGGCCCGGGGCACACAGGCGCTTTATACTTCGCCGCTTAATCCGTGGTCGGGCACCATGGCCGGGCGAAGTCTGGCCGCCAGTGCCGACCTGTTTGAACGCCTGACCCGGCGTTATGGCAAACCGGCCTGGGGGATTGAGAGCACGCCCATTGATGGCCGGTCCGTGACGGTAACCCCCGTGCCGGTCCTGCGCAAACCCTGGCTGACCCTGACGCATTTTCAGCGAGGTATTACTCCCGATCACGAAGATCCGAAACCTTTGCCAAAGCTTTTGATAGTTGCCCCCTTGTCCGGCCATTACGCCACCTTGTTGCGGGGAACGGTTGAGGCGTTTTTACCGGCTCACGAGGTATTTATCACCGAATGGACAGACGCTCGCACCGTGCCGATGCTTGCCGGGCGCTTTGATTTGCATGATTATGTGGACCATATCCGCGATGCTTTACGCTTTTTGGGGCCGAACACCCATGTGCTGGCCGTGTGCCAGCCCGGACCGCTGGTACTGGCCGCCGCTGCCCTGATGGCAGAAGATGATGAGGCATCGCGCCCGGTCAGTCTGACCCTGATGGGTTCGCCCATAGATACGCGCCGCTCGCCTACTTTGCCGAACGAGCTGGCCAAATCGAAATCGCTTGAATGGTTCGCCGGTAATGTCATCAGCACCGTGCCCATGCCCAATGCAGGGGTCATGCGCCGCGTGTATCCGGGCTTTGTGCAATTGGCCAGTTTCATCCAAATGAACAAGGATACTCATATCGACGCGCATCGCGAATTCTTTGACCATCTGGTGGCGGGCGATGGCGACAGCACGATGCGTCACCGCGCCTTTTATGATGAATATCTCTCGGTTATGGATCTATCGGAAGAATTTTACCTGCAAACTATCGCCGAAATATTTCAGGAGCATAGTCTCGCCCGGGGCTTGATGCGCCACGGAGATCGCGCGGTAAATCCCGGCGCGCTCACGGATATGGCCCTGATGACCATAGAGGGCGAACTGGATGATATTTCCGGCATCGGCCAGACTCAGGCGGCCCATGATCTGTGTATCAACATCCCAGCGAACCTGCGCCAGGATTACGTGCAACAGGGGGTTGGCCATTACGGGGTTTTCAGTGGCCGCCGTTTTCGTGAAAACATTGCGCCGCGCATTGCGGATTTTATCCGTGACCACAACACACCCTGATTTTCCCATTCGTTATGTTGTCCGGCCCCGGGCACGCCGGGTCTCTTTGCGCATTGATGCGGCCAGGCGTGAGGCGGTGGCTGTGCTGCCTCATGCCAGACACAAAAAACGCGCCGACAAACTCATCCGTGACAAGGCCGACTGGCTGAGCGGCCATTTGCAAACCCTGCCACCGCCCATGCCGTTTGAACCCGGCGGGCAAATCCTTTTGCGTGGGCAAATGGTAGAGCTGGCACGCGAAGCGGGGCGCGGTCCGGCGCGCGAGGAAGAGGGGGCATTTATAATACCCTGTCCCAAAGGGGCCAGCTTTGCCGGTCGTACCGGGCGCGCGCTGATTGCGCTGGCCCGCGAGAGCCTAACCCTTCAGTCTCATTCCCATGCCCAGGCGCTGGATACAAAATTCACCGCCCTTACCGTGCGCGATACCAATAGCCGCTGGGGTTCGTGTTCAGCATCGGGGCGGTTGAATTTTTCCTGGCGGCTGATCTGTGCGCCGATGGACGTGCTGGATTATGTCTGCGCTCATGAAGTGGCGCATTTGATCGAGCATAATCATGGGCCGCAATTTTGGGCGCTGGTGGAAAAGCAGGTCGGCCATGCCAAAGCGCCGCGCCGGTGGCTGCGCGAAAACGCCTCAACCCTTTTTGCGGTGGGTGCTGAAAAGTAAAATACTTTTCAGGGTTCCCGGAAGCCATTTGGCTATCCGGGATCCATCGTATTGGACCCCGGGTCTTCGCCCGGGGGCCCTCGGTATAATCAATTCCTGATCACTGAAACAAAGCCCGTGCGTTTCGCGTTTGCCGTGTTATGTTCGCGCTTCGTTTTCGATTCTGATTGAGCAAGCCATTGGCAGAAACCCAAAAAATATCAGACCTGGCACGCGCTCGCGCCCCCGCGCGGCCAGCGCCCTATCTGGAGGGCCTGAACCCCGAACAGCGTGAGGCCGTTGAGGCCCTCACCGGCCCGGTTCTGGTGCTGGCCGGGGCGGGCACGGGCAAAACCCGGGTGCTGACCACGCGCCTCGCGCATATCCTCAACCTGGGCCATGCCAATCCGTGGGAAATTCTGTGCGTTACCTTTACCAACAAGGCGGCCCGCGAAATGCGTCACCGGGTGGGCACGCTGATCGGCGATGCGGTCGAGCGTCTGCAATGGCTGGGCACGTTTCACTCGATCTCGGCGCAGATCCTGCGCCGTCATGCGGAACTGGTGGGGCTGAAATCATCCTTTTCCATTCTGGATACTGATGATCAGTTGCGCTTGCTGAAACAGGTGATTACCGCCGAAAATATCGATGAAAAGCGCTGGACAGCCCGGCATCTGGCCTCGCTGATTGATGGCTGGAAAAACCGTGGCCTTGGCCCGGAAAAGCTGGCGGCGCAGGACGGCTACAGCTTTGCCAACGGCAAGGGTGCCAAGCTCTACGGGGTGTATCAGGAGCGCCTGAAAGTGCTGAACGCCTGTGATTTTGGCGATTTATTGCTGCACACCCTGAACATATTTCTTACCCACGACGATGTCCTGTTCGAGTATCATCGGCGGTTTCGCTATTTGCTGGTGGACGAGTATCAGGACACCAATGTGGCGCAGTATTTGTGGTTGCGCCTGCTGGCGCGCGGCACGTCCAATCTTTGCGTGGTGGGCGATGATGACCAGTCCATTTATGGCTGGCGCGGTGCCGAGGTAGATAATATTTTGCGCTTTGAAAAGGATTTTCCGGGTGCCAAAGTGGTGCGTCTTGAGCGCAATTACCGCTCGACCGAACACATATTGGGGGCGGCCTCTGGGCTGATTACCGCCAATAAGGGGCGGCTTGGCAAGACGCTCTGGACCGATGAGGCGGGCGGTGAAAAAGTCGCCGTGCGCGGGGTCTGGGATGGCGAGGCCGAGGCCCGTGCCGCCTGCGAGGAAATAGAAAACTGGTACTCCAAAGATCGCGCTTATGCCGATTGCGCGGTGCTGGTGCGGGCCTCCTGGCAAATGCGCGCCTTTGAAGACCGCTTTATCCAATTGGGCTTGCCATACCGTGTGGTGGGTGGCCCCCGGTTTTTTGAACGGGCTGAAATCCGGGACGCTCATGCCTATTTACGTGCCGTTAAATCCGGTGCTGATGATCTGGCATTCGAGCGCATCATCAACGTGCCAAAGCGCGGCATTGGGGCCACATCGGTGCAAAAGCTGCAACAGCTTGCCCGCGCTATGGAGGTGCCGCTGATGGAGGCTTGCCGCCATGTGATCGCCACGGACGAGATTGGGGGCAAGGCGCGCACCGGCCTGCGCCTGTTGCTGGGCGATATTGATCGCTGGCGCGACATGGCGAACAGCCTGCCCCATGGGGAGCTGACCGAGATCATTCTGGACGAAAGCGGCTATAGCGCCATGTGGATGGCCGACAAAAGCCCGCTGGCGCAGGGACGGCTGGATAATCTGAAAGAACTGGTCCAGGCCATGGGGGCGTTTGATACGCTGGATGGTTATCTGGAACATGTGGCGCTGGTCTCCGAGCTGGACACCCGCACCGAAAATGATGACCAGATCAGCCTGATGACTTTGCACGCGGCCAAGGGGCTGGAATTTCCATTGGTCATCCTGCCGGGCTGGGAAGAAAGCGTTTTTCCCTCGCAACGATCATTGGATGAGGGCGGGGTTGAGGCGCTGGAGGAAGAGCGCCGACTGGCCTATGTGGGCCTGACCCGGGCACGGGAACAGGCGATTATCTATTTTGCCGCCAACCGACAGATTTATGGCCGCTGGCAGAGCGTTTTGCCCTCGCGCTTTGTCGACGAGCTGCCCCCCGAACATGTGGATGCGCAGGCCGATACCGGCTATTATAATCGCGATGAGGGCGGTCACGCCGAAGTGGGTTTTGACGAGGCTCGCTCGACTTATAACAGCCCCGGCTGGGCGCGCTTTCAGGCCAACAAGAACTCGGTGCGCAACAAAACCATAGACGGGACAGCACAGCGCCTTGGTGCAGACAGAAAAAGCTCAAATGGCCTGAAAAATGGCCTAAAACAAGGAATGCGTATTTTCCACCAGAAATTTGGCTATGGCCGCATCACGCAAATTGATGGCGACAAGCTTAGCGTCAGTTTTGACAAGGCCGGGGCCAAAAAAGTCATGGCCGGATTTGTCGAAAAGACCTAAGAATTAAATCAAACAGAAAAAGGAAGAAAAAATGATTATTGTTGGTGGTTATATTGATATGGAATCCGAGGCGGAAATCGCCTCAATTTTAGGGTCGGGCAATGAAATGGTGGCCGCGACCCTGAAGGAAACCGGCTGTATTGATTATTGTTTTTCCATTGATATCGGCAATCCGTGCCGCATTCGTCTGTTCGAGGTGTGGATAGATCAGGCGGCGCTGGATGCGCATATGCAGACCCCGCATATGGCCAAATTCATGGAAGCCATTATGGGCGCCAAACGCGCCGGGGCCAGTGTTTCGGCCTATGAGGCCGGCGGTGCCACCAAACTGATGTAATCGTATTGGACGGCGGATGGGCGCAACGCGTTTGCGCTGCGCCGTTATCCGTTTTTCCTATTTATCTTTGTCAGGCGGGGGCAGGTGCATGTGCGCCAGCCCCGTGCTGTCATTATCAATATGTGAAGTCCATTCCTTCATCACTTTATTGGCGGCGTCTTCACCGCCTTCCAGTTTGGCCAGTGAGGCCATAAAGGCAGCGCCTTGGGGCGAGGTCGAATATTCCAAAGACCCATACCCATCTTCCAGAGTGATATAGACGGTTGAATCCCACGGACCGGATTCCCAGTCCAGCGCGACAAAATCCTTGTCCATGGCCCGAACGGCAGGCGCAATCTTTTCATAAAGAATGTCCCAGGCCGCATCGTTGTGCCCCGGTTTGAAATCGAAATTTATGACACGGTAGTAGCGGGCGTTTTCCCGTTTTTTCAGTTGTTCCTCTGCGGAAGCCATTGCGGGTACCAAAAAGGCACCAGAAGCGATGCTGGCAGAAAGTAAAAGTGGAATAACCTTGTTCATGTTTTATCCCCATATGTATAAATTGAGTAGAGTGATTGAGGAAAGTATATGCACAAGCTGTATCGTCAGCCCATTAAAGCAATACAAAATATCGCTTTCCCCCCAGAAAGTTATTACGGTATCATAATAATTTGTAATCATCAATTACAACTCGTTTTATGTGGTTATGTTATAAAGTATCTAAATAAAATTAAATATTAATAATTATTATTTTTTAAATCTAGAGCCTGGAACTAAATGCACCAAGTGCCCTTGCGAGATAAGAATTTTATACCCGCTCCCGCGAATGCGTCAGGGAAGTACGGGTTTGGGTTATCCATACTTCGAGGGGGCTACGTGACAGCTCTGTATGGGGCGGTATATTTCCCCACCTGTCATTGCCGGGACGGGCTGGCAATGACAGGTGGGGGCTATACAAACACGATACCCCAACCGCACCAGTGTAGGATAAGGTTTCGCAATTCCCACCCCAAAACACGCCCGTGTCATTCCGGTCCCAACTTTCGTTAGGGTAAACTGGCCGGGATCCAAACTGAATCTGAGCGCAAGCAGATCTGCGCTATGGATCCTCCGATCAAGTCGGAGGACGACGAGGAGAGCTTATCCCCCGTATAGCGCGCCCAAGGGTCAATAAGGGGCACCTCTTACCCTCGGCCATCCTTCATTTACCCCTAAATGCCCCTTAAAGAGACAAAAGCTTCCCTTAAGCGTCCCTCAATTCCCCCTTTTAACCCCTCATTGTCCCTTGCAGAAAGCGGGGATAAAACAAAGCTGCGCCCATGGCATGGCTAGCCAGTATAATTATGTAATTCAGGGCAATGATTATCAGTGACATCCTCCCAAAAGGTTGCATTCCAACACTCTTATCTCTACAAGTATTGTAGGTTTAAAAGGAAAAAATGATGCTTCCTATTGGGATGCTGGCACGGCGCGCGGGTGCCAAGGTGCAGACTATCCGCTATTACGAGCAGATTGGCCTGATGAGCGAACCTGTGCGCACTTATGGTGGCCAGCGGCGCTATGAGGAAGAGGCAGTGAAGCGCCTCAGCTTTATTCGCCATGCCCGGGCGCTGGGCTTTTCGCTGGATCAGATCCGCAATCTGCTGGACCTGGCCGATGACCCAAAGCGCGATTGCACTACCGCGGATTCGATCGCCCGGGAGCATTTGCAGGCCGTCAAAGCCAAAATTGCGGCGCTGAACAGTCTGAAAAGAGAGCTGACCCGGATGGTGGATTGTTGTGATGGCACTGATACGGCCCATTGCCGGGTGATTGAAACCCTGGCCAATCATGATCTGTGTGCCAGTGACACTCATGGCACCGTACAATGAGCGCCGTCGGCCATGAAGTTTGGCAGGTCAATATTATTGGCTCGTTTGAGGCACTGAAAGACTGGGCCAATGAGCAGGATGATCAGGAAGAGGCACCGTGGCTGGCGCTGTCGGTGTTCGAAGAAAAACTGCCCGAGGGGCGTTTGCAATTGCTCTTTGTCGATGAACTCAGCGCCAGCGACTTTGCGCAAAGTTATGTACCGGGCGCGGGTTTTACCCAGGATTGCCGACCATTGGTGGACGAAAACTGGATTGCCAAGTCTCTGGAGGGGCTGCCTGTGGTGCGCGCCGGGCGGTTTTACGTCCATGGGGCACATCACGAAGTGCCGGATGACCCGGCGCTGGTCTCTATCCTGATCGAAGCGGGTGAGGCCTTTGGCACCGGCCATCATGGCACTACCAAAGGCTGTTTGCTGGCCTTTGAGGATACGTTGAACACCGCCCCGCCCGCCAGCGTTCTGGAYCTGGGAGCCGGGGCGGGCATTCTGGCCATGGCAGCGGCGATAGTTTTGCCCAGAGCGAATATTCTGGCCACCGATATTGACCCCATCGCCGTGGCGGTGGCGCGTAAAAACGCGATCATAAATGGTGTTGATGATCGGATAAGGATGGCCGTGGCCGATGGGTTTGCCCATGAAAGCCTTAAAAACAAACGCTTTGATCTGATTTTTGCCAATATATTGGCCAATCCGCTAATCACGCTGGCGCGGGAAATCACATCAGCGCTCACCCCGTCGGCGACCTTGATCCTGTCTGGCATTTTGGACCATCAGGCGGCGCGGGTGCGCACTGCCTATGAGGGACAAGGCGTTGAGTTTACGCGTGAATATGCGCTGGGCGAGTGGCGGGTTCTGGTAATGAAGCCGCTGGCCTAGAGGCAGTCATAAAGGGCGGCGATCAGGCGGCGGGCGCGGTCATCGCGAACCAGTTCCGCATCCTGTTTGGCGGTGGCAAAACCAAAGCTGAGCTTTTTATCCGGATCAGCAAACAAACAGGAACCGCCAAAGCCGGTATGGCCAATGGTGCGCAGCCCCGGACCGTAAACCAGCTTGCCGGGGGCATTACAGATCAGCCCCGCACCAAAGCAAAGCTCGTGGGGCAGCACCCGGTCCTGACCGCAAATGCGTTTTTCGGTGGCTTTAGCCAAAGTGCTTTCATCGACCATTTTTTGCGTACCCAAATGACCGTCTCGGGCATAGAGGCTGATCAGCTCAGCCATGGCGCGGGCGGTGCCGTGGCCATTGGCGGACGGGATTTCCATGCGCCGCCAGGCTGCGCCGCCGCGCCGTCCGGGGGATGACCAGGGCTTCATAAATGCCAGTTGCTGGAACTCGTTTAACTGGCCAAAATTGGGCATGCGGGTGGGCTTGGTGGTTTGCGCCACCCGGCCATGTTCTTCGTCAGGCAGGCCGATCCAGAAATCAATGTCGTTGGGGGCGCACAGATCTTCGCGCAAAATGGTGCCGATGGTGCGCCCCGTGGCGCGAATGATGATCTCGCCGGCGATATAGCCCCAGCTGACCGGGTGATAGCCTGAACCCTCACCCAAAGGCCAAAGCGGCTTCATGGCCGCGAGGCGCGCGCAGGTCTTGTCCCAGTCAAACCAGTCTTCGGCGGCCCAGTCACCGGGAATGGCACACAGGCCCGCCTGATGGGAAAGCGCTTCGCCAACGGTGACCGCTTCTTTGCCTTGGGCGGCAAATTCCGGCCAGATCGAGGCCACGGTTTGCTCATAATCAAGCTGGCCTTCGCTGACTGATTTAGCAATCACCAAAGAGGAGACCGCCTTGGAGCAGGAAAATACCGGGATCAGGGTRTCRGCSGTCATGGGCTGGTTYTCRGCYCGGTCGGCATAGCCGCCAACCAGGTCGACCATCACCTCGCCATCCACGAGCACGGATACAGTRGCCCCGCGTTCGGAGCCGTCGGTAAAAATTTCTGCGAAGACGTTGCGCACCGGCTCAAAGCCTTGWGCGCAGRCACCTGACAAGGGAAGACTGTTCATATGGTCTATGTGCCGATAAAAGAGGCCCTAGGCAAGGGCAGCTTCCACCAAAGGAAAAAATCATGATCAAGCGACACATGCTYACYCTCATAGCGGCAGTTTTTTTGCTGGGCGGTCCGGCGTTCGCACAGGAAGAAAAGCTGAATTTGCTGATCGGGGATATGCGGGCCTTTGATTTGCGCGAAAACCCAGTGCTGGCTGGGCAAGAGGGCGATGTGGCCGCGCTGTCACGCTGGCCCGATGTGCGGTCTCTTGCCCGCCACCGACGCGCCGCCATCAATGCGCGGTTTGCCAAGCGGCTGGCGGCCATCAACACCTCCCATTTGGCCGAGGGGGCAAAGGTCAATGCTGATCTTCTGGACTTTGTTCTCAAAGATCGTTTGGCCCGCGCCCGCTTTGATGAAGCGGCCATGCCRTTCACCAATGATTCGGGCTTTCATACCGAGGCTGGTTATCTGGCCCGCTCCACCCAGGCCAGTAATGTGCAGGAGGCCGAGGCCTGGATTGCGCGCCTGAACGCTCTGCCGACCTATTTTGAGCAGAATATAGACAATCTGCGCGCCGGGATTGATGAAGGCATCACCCAGCCGCAATTGGTGGTGGATGCGGTGATTGCCACCCTGAAAACCACCTTGGCGGATGAAAATTTCACCACCGGGTTTGAAGTGCCCTTTAGCACTTTGCCAGCGGGCATGGCCGATCCGGAAAAAGCGGCTTTGCAGGGCAGGTTGAAAGCCGTAATTACCGACAAGGTCCGCCCGGCCTATGAAAACCTGTTACAGTTTTTTGAAGAGGAATACCGCCCCGAGGCGCGCTCCTCCATTAGTATAGACGATGTACCCGGCGGCGCGGCCTATTACGCAGATCTGGTGCGGATTTTCACCACCACCGACATGACGCCTGGTCAGGTGCATGATCTGGGCAAGGCCGAAGTAGCGCGCATTCGCAAAGAAATGGAGCAGGTGATCCTGCAAAGCGGTTTTGAGGGCAGTTTTGCCGAGTTTTTGAACTTCCTGCGCACCGATCCGCAATTTTACGCCAAAACGCCGGGCGAATTGCTGCGCCATGCCGCCTGGATCGCTAAAAAGGCCGATGATCAGATGCCCAAAATGTTTAATAAACTGCCGCGTCTGCCCTATGGGGTGCGCCCGGTGCCAGCCGCCATTGCGGCCCATTACACCACGGCGCGATACTGGCCGGGCAGTGCGCGCGACCACCGCGCCGGGGGCTATATGGTCAACACCTATGCCCTTGACCAGCGCCCGCTATACGAGCTGCCGGCCTTGACCCTGCACGAAGCGGTGCCCGGCCACCATCACCAGATTGCGCTGGCGCAAGAGCTAAAAAACGTGCCGCCGTTTCGCAAAGATTTGTATTTAACTGCTTTTGGTGAGGGCTGGGGGCTGTATGCGGAAAAGCTGGGCCTTGAAATGGGTATGTACACCACGCCCTATGAAAACTTTGGGCGCCTGACTTACGAGATGTGGCGCGCCTGCCGGCTGGTGATGGATACCGGCATTCATGCCTTTGGCTGGAGCCGTGAGAAGGCCATGGCCTGTTTGAAAGACAATTCTGCGCTGGCGCTGCACAATATCGAGACCGAGACGGATCGTTATATCTCCTGGCCGGGTCAGGCGCTGGGTTATAAAATTGGCGAGCTGACCATTGTGCGCCTGCGTAAAAAGGCAGAGGCCGCTCTTGGTGATCAGTTCGATGCCCGCGCCTTTCATGATGAGGTGCTTAGCGATGGCTCTATCACTATGGCCATGCTGGAAACCAAGATTGATCGCTGGATTGCGGCGCAGGAAAAATCAAATGAATCGATACACTAAACGCTTTTCAATAAGCGATGTACCAAGCTGGATGTGTCCAATATGTGAGAGTTCTACATTATCTATAGATAGACAAACCTTTTTTCGTGTGGAAACTGCAGACTCAAAAAAAAGCACAGGTCATAGTGACTGGGAACCTGATTGGTTGAGGTTTGTCTATTCGTGCGTATTTAAGTGTGCGAATAAACAGTGTGAAGGAGTTGTATCGAGCGTAGGTACTGGGTGCCTTGAAGAGGGGCTTGATGAGGAGTTCGGACAATGTTTTTCAGAGTACTTTTATCCCAAATACTTTTACCCAAACTTGAAAATATTTAAATTACCGGAAGATACTCCTAGCGAAATAGCTGAAGAGATAAATCAATCATTTTCTCTATTTTTTTGTAATTTTGACTCAGCGGCAAATCATGCCCGGATAGCCTTAGAAAACATACTTACAGATTTGAAAGTTAAGCGATATAAAATTGCAAACCACAAACGCAAAACAATCACACTGCATAACAGAATTGAACTTCTTCCAGCAAAATATGAAAAAATTAAAACACTAATGCTTGCTGTTAAATGGTTGGGAAATTCGGGCAGCCACTCTGGCAGGGGGCTTACACCTGAAGATGTAATAGACGCATATAAAATGCTCAGCGTAGTGTTAAATGCAATATACGACGACAAACATGCTGAAGCATCTAAACTGGCCAAAGGTATAAATAAGAAAAAAGGTCCTAAGTAAGCCCCAATTCCTTGCCCCATCACTTGATGCTTCCCCTTCCCTTGGCAACATATAACCCATGAGCACATTGCGCCGACTTCCCCCCGAAACTATCAACCGTATCGCCGCTGGCGAGGTGGTTGAACGCCCGGCTAGCGTGTGGTCAAGGAATTGGTGGGAAATGCGCTGGATGTGCATTTGTAAAGCATAGACATAGCGGTGGAATAGGAACCAACAGGTCCGTATTGGATTATTGGCGAATAGCCCGCATTCCTTATTTTCAGCCCCATACCTTGAAAATAGATCAAAAAGGTGTATATGCACTCAATGACAATGAAATAACGTCAAAATAGGGTCGTCAGCCGGAATGCACACATCAAAGTCATCAAACAAAAACGAGAGCACAGCGCAGGCGGCCCGCGAAGCTGCTGAATGTGTGTGTTTTAACGTGCGTAAAGCTGCCCGTCTGATCAGCCAGTCGTATGACAGGGCGCTAAAACCCCATGGCCTGAACACCAACCAGTTTTCAATTCTGGCCCTGATCGGGGCTACGCCCGATGCGCCGAGCCTATCCGAAGCGGCGAAGGCATTGGGCATGGAGCGCACCACCCTGACCCGTAATTTACGCCATCTGGATAAGGCTGACCTGACGCAAACTCTGGTTGATGGGCAGGATGCGCGCACAAGACGGCTGGCGCTAACGACTAAAGGCTGGGCGGTGCTGGACGCGGCTCTGCCATCATGGCGCTCTGTGCAAAAACAAACCCTTGCCGAGCTGGGGTCAGGAAACTGGCAGCATTTACGTACAAATCTGGACCACCTCGGCCAAGCCGCCGCTATGATCGGCTGAGGCAGGCACCGCCGCATACTGGCGATCAGCTTTCAAAGAAACTGAGCATAAATATATTTATAAACGTGTATCTACACTTATGGAGAATAGCATGACATCCCAATCTCAATCTCAAACTCAATCCCAAACACTGAGCGAAAATGCACAGGCGCAATCATCGGGGGACGCGCGCAAACCCCTGCATTCGACCACCATCTTCATGCTGACTCTGGCGGGGTTGTGGTTGATATTGGGGGGCGCAGGCATTGCAATGAATGCCTTTGGCACCATCAATAGCGAGCCGCCAAAATTACTGATGGGGATGATCCTCACCCCGTCTCTTTTCATTTTACTGGCCTACGGCCTCTCCAAGGCCTTTCGGCGCTGGGTAGCGGGGCTTGACCTGGCTTTGCTGACGGTGATGCACGCCACGCGCACCATTGGCTTTGCCTTTATCGTGATGTGGTATTACGGCACGGTCACCGCCGTTTTTGCTTTTGCCGCCGGGCTTGGCGATATTGCTGTGGCCGTGATGGCGCCTTTTGTGGCGCTGGCATTGGCCCGCAAAACACCGGGGGCCTTAAAACTGGCCAAGCGATTGCACATGGCCGGCACGTTTGATTTCTTTGTTGCTGTTGCGCTGGGCGCGTCCTCGCTGGGCGTACCTGTCGCGCAAATGAACCAGATTGACCAGATCAATATTTTCCCACTGGGCATTATCCCGGCCATGGGGGTGCCGTTCCTGTTGGCCATACATATGCTGGCATTTTTAAACTTGCGGACGGCGCGCCTGACTTGACCAATATGGCCGGGGGGGCGACAGTTGGCCCATGAGCACATTGCGCCGACTTCCCCTTGAGACCATCAACCGTATCGCCGCTGGCGAGGTGGTTGAACGCCCGGCCAGCGTGGTCAAGGAATTGGTGGAAAATGCGCTGGATGCGCAGGCCCAAAGCGTAGATATTACGGTGGAAGAGGGCGGCAAAGCGCGCATTGTTATCAATGATGATGGCCATGGCATGAGCCGTGATGAATTGCTTTTGGCGGTCGAGCGACACGCCACCTCAAAACTGGCCCCGGATGCGGATGGACATTGGGATTTGCTGGCCATATCCACCATGGGTTTTCGCGGCGAGGCGCTGCCCAGCATTGGTTCGGTGGCGCGGCTTAACCTTTCCACCCAGCGCAGCGGTGAAGATGCCTGGGCGCTGCGGGTGCATGGCGGCACGCAAAGCGGGCCGGAACCGGCACCGCCCTTGGGCCTTAGCGGCACACGTATCGAGGTAAGCGATCTCTTTTTTGCGGTGCCGGCGCGACTAAAGTTTCTAAAATCCGAGCGCGCCGAAAGCATGGCCATTTCCGACGTGATCAAACGTCTGGCCATGGCCCGCCCCGATGTGGCGTTTACCCTGTCCAGCAATGGGCGCACCTCGCTTCGCCTGATGGCCAAAGGCACAGATGAAGCGGCAAGACTGGCGCGGCTGGATGATATACTTGGCCGCGATTTTGCGCAAAATTCCATTGCTATCGATCAGGAGCGCGAAGGTGTACGCGTTACCGGCTTTGCCGGTCTGCCGACCTATCATCAGGGATCGAACCGGCATCAATATCTGTTCGTCAATGGTCGCCCGGTACGCGATAAATTACTGCACGGCGCGGTGCGCGGGGCCTATGCGGATTTTCTCGCCCGTGATCGCCATCCGGCGCTGGCGCTGTTTGTTGATCTGGACCCGCACAAGGTGGATGTGAATGTGCACCCGGCCAAGGCCGAAGTGCGCTTTGTTGATCCAGGCCTTGTGCGCGGGCTGATCGTCGGGGCATTACGTCATGGTCTGGCAAATGCCGGGCACCGGGCCTCGACCACAACGGCGGGTTTTGCACTGGGCCGGGCAAGGCCCGAGGGTGCGCAAAGCAATGATGGAAATCCTCCACCTTACCAAAGCGCGGCCCCCTGGTCGCAACACAGCACGCCTCGGCCAAGTATGGGCGAAAATACGCGCTTTGCCGCCTTTGATGCCCCTTCGGCCCATCATGAAATGCAACAAACGGCGCAAATTGAAGAAACGCAACACCTGCCTTTGGGCGCGGCCCGGGCGCAGGTGCATGAAACCTATATCGTCACCCAGACAGAGGACGGCATAGTCATCGTTGACCAGCACGCCGCCCATGAACGGCTGGTCTATGA
>NVVU01000001.1 GCA_002733485.1 Robiginitomaculum sp. | reverse complement strand
AATCTCCCTGATGGGCCGAGCCCTGGGCATTGGCATGATAAAAGGCGTTAAAGCCATTATCGGGGCGTGAACGCCAGAACAACACCGGCGCGGCGGCCACCAGTTCGGCCCATACTGCGGCGCCCAGCCCTTCGCCGCGTGCACCTTCATTGACGGCAAAYTTGTCCAGATAGAGCGCCCCCGGCAAGGGCGTCAAAATGGCGGCGGCACGCATTTGCGCCGAAATAATGGCCCGCTCCAGCGGCAGATTATCCCAATATGACGGAGTTAAGGTACGCCCAAAGGCACCCTCGATCAGKGYGCCWAGKCGTCCCTGATCCARYTTGGCCTTGTCWGTYAKGGTCAGGATTTGTTCGCCCCGACGGACCAGCGTGCCGGATCCGCCATGGGTAAAAAGTTCTTTCACCAGCGCACCCGGCCGGGTAATGGCCACCGATGCACCGAGCGGCAGATCGCTCAGCAAATCCTTGATCTGCGCCAGTTTCAGGCGCATGCCACCATTCAGCCAGTCCTGCCCCATCAGTCGGTMATAATCATTGGCCAGATGGATAAAGGAAATCGGCTGCCCCGTGCCATCCAGAATGGCCCCGGTGCCAGTCAGAAAGATAATTTTTTGCGGGCGTAATGCCTTGGTCAGCGACGCCACCAGCGCATCGGCATTGATGTTCACCAAACGCCCATCCGCAGTTTCGCCCACGCAGGTGAGCACCGGGATGGAACCTTCATCGGCGGCTTCGTGAATACTGCGCAAATCCAGCTCTTTTGGCGCGCCCACCCGGCCCAGATTATCCTCGTCCACCAGATTGGCCAGTACGGCCCCGGCACCGATGGCCGTGGCATGACCACCCTTGGCACGGATCGCCCCCAGCACATCCTGTGTCAGACCGCGCAAAGTGCTGGCGATTTCGTGCATGGATGCATCATCGGTGATGCGCAATCCCTCATGACGGGCGGTTTCAATGCCTTTGGCCGCCAGCGCTGCATCAATTTGCGGCCCGCCGCCATGCACCACGATCGGGGCCAGGCCCAGCTTTTGCAAAAAGGCCAGCGCCCCGGCCAGTGCGGGCATTTCATCGCGCAAAATTGCACCGCCGACCTTGATGACGGCAAAACGGGCGCGGTCCATTTCGGAGAATTTTTGCAAATAGGCGCGCACTTCGCGCCCTTCGCTCATGCCTGAAAGAAGCTGGCGAACAACCTGGCGGGTCTGTTTGGCTTCGGCATCAAAATAATCAGTCATTGGGCGCAAACACCTTTTCATAAACCGCAAAGGCCGCCATCAACTGATCATGGCTGACCCATTCATCCACCGTATGGGCCTGATCAATATGCCCTGGCCCGAAAACAAAAACCGGGGTGCCTTGCGCCGCAAAAAGCGCTGCCTCGGTCCAAAAATCCACCGGGTCGCCAGTCGGCAGGCCCAAAACTCGCGCATATCCACGCGCCGCCTCACCGGCCTCCCCCACGGGTGAAAGCGCCGGCAAGGTATAACTCATCTTGAAGCTGTGCCAGTGATCCGCCGGGGCCAGAGCCTGTAATTCGCGGGCCACATCATCAATGGCATGGCCCGGTCCCGGGCGCACCCCAAAGCGCAAAGCACAGTCCGGCGCACAGATATTGGGCTTTATGCCCCCCTCGATATGGCCGGGGTTAAAGCGAATACCCGGCAAGACGCCGCCTTCGCGCTCGCTCGCCCGGGCCAGATTGGCCGCCGCGTGCAGCCAGTCGGCGGCGCGGGAGATGGCACTTTCATCGACGCAGCGCGCATCGGCACCGTGCATGGAGGTGCCGGCAAATTTAACCGCAAAGCTGGCAATACCGCGATGCGCAAAAACCGCCTTGGCCCCGGTTGGCTCGGACACGATTATCCGGGCAAAGCCATGATCGCGCGCAGCAAAATCGCTAACGCACAGGCCAGCGCCGTTTTCCTCGTCCGTGGTAAAAAGAAATGCCGCCGGGGCATCACTGGCCTGCGCCGCTTCAATGGCGCAGGCGGCCGCGCCTTTGATATCGCACGCACCCAGCCCGACCACCCGGTCGGCCGCGCGCTGCATGGCAAAGGGAGAATGAGCCCAGCCCGGGGCATGGGGCACCGTGTCCATATGCACATTGATCAGGGTTTTGGGCGCACCGCGCACCGCCAATATCTGTACACAACCCTCGCCCATATCATGCACGTTGACGTCAAAGCCCGGCAATTCATCGCGCAAAGCGGTGACCAGCGGATGCGCCCCATCCATGGCGCGCGGCGGATTGCGCGTATCAATCGCCACCAGCTTTTCCAGCCGGTCCAGTATAGAGGTGAGTATTGCAGACATGGTTCAGGGCACCTTTTTCTTCTCTTTGGCCCATGCTTTGGCAAGGTTCAATGAGAAAATACGCCTCGTTACACCCGCCCCACCTTACCCTGACACCAGCGGTGCCGGGAAAAGAGAGCCTTGGGCACAAAAAAACGGCGGCACCCAGGCACCGCCGTTTCTCATCATTTTGGTAAGGATCTATTCCACTTTATTGCCGTCGGCGTCCCAGATCTCGAGCGGGCCGAGGTTCAGGGCTTCAACACCGGCGCGGATTTTTTCCACATCGCCAACGATGATCCAGATCAGCTTATCAGGCGCAATCACTTTGCTCTGCGCGTTAATCTCATCGGTGGTCATGGCCTGATATTTGGCCTTTAACGTGGTGGGATAGTTATAGGGTCTTCCAAAGAGTGCCGATGATTCCAGGCTGTTCAGCACGGCAGACGCCGTCTCATACTGACCGGGCAGGCTATTGGTGTTATTTTTCACCACCTTGGCCAGCTCATCCGCCGTGGCCGGACGATCCGTTTTGAAGTCTCTGAATTCTTTGATCAGTTCAGCTAGCGACTCGCTGGTCTTGTCGGTTTGCACCGGCGCATAGACCAGCCACGGGCGTTGCCCCTTGGCGGTTTGCGTGAAGGTAAAGGCCCCATAGGCCCAGTGCTTGTCCTCGCGCAAATTCATATTAACCCGCGCGGTGAACTGGCCACCCAGAATATCATTCATCGCATCGAAGGTCAGGGCATCGGGCGAAGTGCCCGGCGGAATAAGCTCACCCGCCAGAATAAGCGTTTGCGGAGAGTGCTTTTTATCGATCAGCACCACTTTGCCAGTTTTTGGAAGCGGCACCATGCCAATGTTTTTGACTGGTTTTGGACTTGCCGGCGCTTTCCATTTGCCAAAAGCCCGGTTCAGTTCCGGCAACACCTCTTCCAGTGTGGTGTCCCCCACCACAAACAGGGTGGCGTTATCGGGGCGCAACCAGGTGTTTTTAAACTTCACCAGATCATCGCGTGTCAAAGACTGGATGGATTTGACCGTGCCAGAGCCGGTAAAGGGCACCCCATAGGCGTGATCCTTGCCATAAAGCGCCGGTGGGAGAAGCCGCARRGCCAGTTGCACRGGYTGYGATTTTTCGCGSGCAATGTTGGCAATCCAGCGTTTGCGTACCCGTTCAATTTCTTCCCTGGCAAAGGTTGGGCGCAGTACCACATCGGCCATAACATCCAAAGACGGCGCGAAGTTTTCCTTTAGTGCTGACAGGGTCACCGTAGAGGTATCCAGTCCCGAGCCGGYRCTCAGYTCTGCGCCCAGGGTTTCCAGTTTTTCACTAAGTTCCAGCGAACTTAGCTTGCCCGCCCCTTCGTCAAGCAGTGACATGGCAAAGGAGGAGGTACCCAGCTTTGCCCCCTGATCGGCACCATAACCCGCATCAAATTGCAGAGCCACATTGATCACCGGTACCGCATGGCGCTCGGCAAAAACCAGCGTCATGCCGTTATCCAGAACGGTTTCGCGCACGGCAGGAAAAGTCAGGTCAGGCAGGCTGCCGACCGACGGCAGGCCTTTGGAGCGATCTACATCGCTTTTTGCCACCTGATGCTTGCCAAAGGGCAGGACGTTGAGCTGGTAATAAGGTTTGCCCRCCCATTCGCGAAAGGCATATTGCACCGATTTGGTATCGGCGGCGTTGATCCAGTTCAGCCGGGTTTTATAAAACCCGGGATCACCGGCATAAAGCGCGCCTTGCGCCAAAGTCACCGCCTTGCCGCCAAAGCCGCCAATGCGTTCCAGCCCGCGCACCGCACCGGCATTGATTTTGGTTTTGGCCCGTTTCAGCTCGTCACGATTTGGACCTTTGGCAAAAAAAGCAGCCGAGATCCGATCAATGACTTCTTCGATTTCGTCCAGATCGGCCCCGGGTTTGGCGGTCACTTCGATCGAGAGAATACTGGCCAGCTCGTGCGGCTCCACCGATACACTAACATCGGTTGCCAGCTCACGGTCATAGACCAGCTCTTTGTAAAACCGGGAGTTTTTTCCAGATCCCAGTACGGATGCAGCCAGATCCAGCATGGCCTTGTCTTTGGTGGAACGCCCCGGCACCGCCCATTGGCGGTATATACGTGCCTGAGGCACCTGATCACGGATCATTTCGTGCTTGTTCTCGGCCTTGACCGGCACCCAGGATTTCAAATGCGGCAAAGGCGGTCCGGCCTTGATGTCGCCAAAATATTTCTCAATCTTTTCCCTGGCAGTTTTGGCATCAATATCGCCCGCCAGCACCAGCACCGTGTTGGCGGCACCATAATATTCATTAAACCAGCCCTTCACATCATCCAGCGAGGCGGCATCCAGATCTTCCATCGAGCCTATGGTGCTGTGATGATAGGGGTGACCCTCTGGGAAAACGCCATATTGCAAACGGTATTGCGCCATGCCATAGGGCTGGTTATCGCCCTGGCGTTTTTCGTTTTGCACCACGCCGCGTTGTTCATCCAGCGTGTCCTGATCAATGGCACCCAGCAAATGGCCCATACGATCCGATTCCATCCATAACGCCATATCCAGCGCCGGAGTGGGTACGGTTTCAAAATAATTGGTTCGGTCATACCAGGTGGTGCCGTTCATGCCAGTGGCACCCACTTTCTCGAAAGGCTCAAAAAATTCGCCGGGATAATTTTCCGAGCCATTGAACATCAAATGTTCAAACAAGTGGGCAAACCCGGTTTTGCCGTTTGGCTCGTCCTTGGAACCCACATGATACCAGATGCTGACGGCAACGATGGGGGCTTTTCGGTCCTCATGCACCACCACACGCAAGCCATTGGACAGGGTAAACTGATCATAGGCAACATTGATATCCGGTGTCTGGGCCAGTGCGCCGGTGGCCAACAGGGCTGTTACCGCTCCTGCAATAAAAATATTTTTCAACGCCATTTTGTTTCCTTGTCTTTTTCAGAACGCCCCCGGCGTTGCCTGTCAATATTTTATAGGTATTGGTTTTTGACAATGTGCCGCAAAACGATCCGGTAATGCAAGGCATCAAAAATGAACTTTCGGTCAGAATTGAACATCGCTACCAGCGCCCCGGGTAACCCGGGGCGCTGGTAGGCATAACGACAAAATATCAGGTAGTCGCCAATCCGTGTTCTTGCAAGACACCCAGAAACACATCAGGCTCGGGGCGAATGCGATAATTATCCGTTTCATGCAGCCAGAGGACCCTGCCTTGTGCATCAATAATAACCACCGTTGGCAGAACCGTCTCACTCTTGTAACCGAGCATTTGCATGCCCAGGGGAATGCCAAACGGATTGGCTATACCCAGAGCACGGGCTGCCTGGTTGTTTTCGTCAGTGTAAAATTCAAAACCAATATCGAATTTTTTGGCCAGACTGACGGTGTTTTTATGAGGTTGTGGAGAAATCATGGCAACGCGTACATTCGCTGCTTCCAGGTCCTGGTAACGCTTGGCCAACTCCTTGACCTGTGCCATGCAGAGTGGGCACCAATTACCCCGATAAAAGATCAATATGCTGGCTTTTCCAACAAAGTCACTAGAATGCCTAACCCCACCCTTGCTGCTTTTCAATACAAAATCAGGAAGAGTGCTGCCAATACGTATACGGCTGGAACGCTTGCCAAAACCGGAATACCAAAATGAATAAATTAAAAAGCCTACCCAACCAGCACCGGCCAGTTCTATCGCCAAAAATGGCCCGCTTTGCTGTGCCCAGGCCCATATACTCAAGGTTAACCCGATCCCACCAAGAGCAATCAAAACCGGGAAATTAGCGCTGGTACGGGCCACATTACGCATCATCATAATCCAGCTAATGAACGTCATAAACGGCGCCGCAGTTAGCAAGACACCAGTCCACGCAAGCACCGACCCACCAGAGAAAAGTGCATACCCCGCATAAATACAAAGGCCCATGGCACCCATCATGTACATCATGACAAATGCAGATTTTAGAAAATTCATTTTTGACTCCTGTTGAATGATCATTCAACATACGAGTAAAAAAAATTAACGCAAGGTCTTGAATGCTTCTTCAACGACGGTGTGTAGCAAAACAGGGTCAGGGTAGCCGCGCGACAAAACCCGAAGACCAATAAATTGTGCCAACAAGTGTTGCGCCGTATGGCGCACGTTCACATGAGGCGAGACCTCCCCCGCCGCCTTTGCCTTCTCAACCATAGTAAAAAAGAATTGCTCGGTCGCCTCAAAACCTTTGCCTACCTGTTCGGCAGTTTCCCTGTCGTGTGCCACCAAATCCAGCGACGTATTCACCAAGAGGCAACCGCAATAGTCCGGGTCTTGCAACGCGTCTTCAACTACCCCCTCAAAAAGCGTTCTCATGGTGGACAAAGGTGATGTGGAGTCCAACAGCGAGTCAAAATGCGCCGTAAACATTTTATGATAAAGAAGCAGGCTTTGTGCAAACAGTCCGCGTTTATTACCAAAAGCAGCATATATGCTACCAGGCTTTAAGCCTGTTTTTTTAGTCAAATCCTGAATGGATGTACCACGATAGCCTTGGCGCCAGAACACCTGCATGACGTCATGCAACACAGTATCAAAGTCAAATTGGCGTACAAAAGGCATAATATTCAGGGTACGTCATGGTGAACCATCACTCAACATGTATTTTCACTCAAAAAACATGCGCCTTCCCGTAATGATTTTCTGGCGATACGGTTGCGACTCGGAAATTAAAAAGGGACGGACAGATAAAATGAAACGGATAGTTTTGGCGGGCGGATTTGTTCTCGCATCATTGGTAACRCTGGTATTGTTTCGCACCAGCCAGATCGGCCCTCCGCCCACCGCCAAGGCCATTACGGTTGATCTGATCAGTGTTGACCCCGATGAAACCGCCGCTCATCTGGCGCAGGCAGTTCGTTTTCGCACGGTTTCCACACAGGACCCCGCCGATTYTAATCCACAGACCTTTATCGGTCTGCAAAACTGGATGCGGCAAACCTACCCTCATTTTTATGAGGCCGTGCAGACACAAATGGTGGACACCTATTCCCAACTGAACACATGGCCGGGCAGTAACCCGGCATTGGAACCCATTGTCTTTATGGCCCACCAGGATGTGGTGCCCGCCAGCGAAGGGGCGGAAACCGCATGGGAAAAACCACCATTTTCCGGCCTGATAGAAGGTGGCTTTATCTGGGGACGAGGGTCAATTGATGACAAAGGCGCACTGATCGGGCTGTTGGAAGCGGCTGATCGACTAGCCGCGTCTGGATACAAACCGGCCCGCACGCTGATTTTTGCCTTTGGGCATAATGAAGAAGTACTGGGCAGCGGCGCAAAAACCATTGCCAAACTGCTAAAATCAAGGGGCATTCGCCCCTATGCCGTCATTGATGAAGGCGGTGCCATCACGACCAATATGCCAGATGCCAAAGGCCCGGTTGCCCGCATTGGCGTGGCGGAAAAGGGCTATATCACCCTGATCCTGACCGCAAAGGCCAAGGGCGGCCATTCCTCAACCCCGCCTACGCGTACCGCCATTGGGGCCTTGTCACGCGCCATTGCCGCGATTGAAGCACACCCGTTCGAGCAAAAAATTGATCCTGTTATTGCCAAAATGCTACACGCCACGGCACCTGAACAACCCTTTGTTGGCCGCATGGCTGTATCCAATCTGTGGCTGTTCGGCCCGATGGTGAGCGCGAAAATGAAAAAGAGCGCCACCGGGCGAGCTATGTTGGGGACCACCATTGCCCCTACCATTATCAACGCCGGCTTCAAGGAAAACGCCCTGCCTCGTGAGGCCGTGGCCTATGTCAATTTTCGCATCCATGCGCGCGATAATATTCAGAGCCTGATCGCCCACGTGCGCACGGCGATCAATGATCCGAAGATCGAAATTACGACTGCCGGAACAGAAGGTACCGAGCCTTCGCCAGTCTCGCAAATCGGTACCGGGCCCTATGCATGGCTGGCCGGCATTGTATCCGATGTCTTTCCCGGCACCATTGTGGCCCCTAATGTGGTGTTGGGCGGTACAGATTCGCGATACTTTGCCATTGTCACCGATGATATCTATCGCTTTGCCCCCTATACTTTCGACAGCTCGGATTTTTCCCGTATTCATGGCCTGAATGAGCGTATGGGGGTTGAGGATTTCGCCCGGGGTGTACAGGCTTATTACCTGATGCTGGAACGAGCCGGCAACTTGTCCGAATAACATTACTGCTTCTTCTGTGAATATCCTGATAGTAGTAATCAGGTATAATCACTTGTTTATCTTTTATTCCTATAATTTTGTTGGGACACAAGAATAAATTGGTTGGGCAAGTACGTGTACCGGAAGGGGTTTGCATATGCTGGTTCAATGGTTTAGCGACCGGAATATACTAGAACGGATTCTCGCCGTAAATTTGACGATCATCCTATTAATGAGCGCCTTGGGGCTGGTAACACTGCACCATTTCAATCAGGTCGTTGAAATTGGTGAATCTATTGAAGCCCACCCTCTGGTCGTTGGTAATGCGGTACTGGAAATCGAGGTCAGTGTTTCCGCACTGAACAGTTATCTGAAAACGGTGCTGGAAAACAAGGATCAAGACAGTATTGCTGCATATCAGCATAAGGTGAATGAACTGGACCCTGCCATACTCATCAATTTCCTAACGATCGAAGATCGTTTCCTGGGCGATCCTAAAATGGCGCGCGGCGCTTCCTTCTATTACCTTGACTGGAAACGCCATAATGCCCGTATGATGCAGGAAATCAGCAGTAATGCAAAAGCGGAAATCGTTGAACGTACAAGCCGGGAAAGCTGGCTTTCGCGCGATTTAATGAGTGACTATCTGACCGAGATTGATCTTTTCGCCCATACCAAAGCCAGAAGTTTTATCCAGGGCCTTCAGGGCCAGCGCCGCGCCGCCGTAACATGGGCAGTGCTCTTTGTTCTGGTTGCGGCTACGCTGGCTATCATTTTATCCGTACTGGTCGGACGAACCGTTGCCCGTCCTATTCGATTGTTGCAACGGGTCATGAATGCACTTGCCAAAGGGGATCTGGACGTCAATCTGCCGGAGGTCCACTCGGACCGCTTTGAAGCCGGTGCCATAGCCAAGGCGGCGCAGTCCTTGAAAGCCAGCGCCAAGGAAAAAAACCGACTGGTCGAAAAGGCAGAACAGGCCCGGGCCAAGGCGGAAAAGGCCAATCAGGCCAAATCACAGTTTTTGGCCATGATGAGCCACGAGCTGCGCACCCCCATGAATGCCATTCTGGGCTCGGCGCAAGTCCTTGATTCCATGGAACTGGATGCGGAGGTGCGCGAGCATGTGGACACCTTGAGCACAGGGGGTGAAACCCTGATGGCCGTTTTGAATGACGTCCTGGATTTGACCAAAATTGAATCTGGCAAGCTCAGTGTGGAACATACTGATTTTGACTTCATCACGCTTCTGAAACAGGCGCAATCCTTGTGGGCACCACGCGCCAGTGACAAGGCGTTGGAACTGAACTTTCATATTGACGATGATGTCCCCCACTGGATTAACTCAGATACCACACGCATACGGCAGATTTTGTTTAACCTGCTCTCTAATGCCATCAAATTTACCAATACCGGCAGCGTTGATGTATCGGTCAAACAGGGCGGCATGAAGAATGGAAAAGTCCAGCTGGAAATTGCGGTTCACGATACCGGTATCGGCATTGCCGCTGACAGTATGGATGTTTTATTTAACCCGTTTGAACAGGCCGATAGCTCGATCACCAGACGCTTTGGCGGCACCGGCCTGGGCCTCAGCATATCACGTCAACTGGCCACATTGCTAGGCGGCGAATTAAATGTGGTCTCGGATGAAGGCAAAGGTTCAACCTTTACCCTGCAGTTTTGCGCCGAACCTTGCAAGGCTGCCAGGAAAAAGCGGGCATCCCATACGGATATCATCAAGAAACCTCTCGCCCTGAGTATACTGGTAGCCGAAGACAATGCCATGAATATCAAGGTCCTACGGGCCTTGCTCAAACCCTTCCCTTACGAAATTGTCCACGCGGAAAATGGGGAAATTGCACTAGATTTCTTAAACCACCGCCAGTTTGACCTGATATTGATGGATATCCAGATGCCCGTTCTTGATGGTATGGAGGCAACTTTACAGCTCCGTGCCAGTGATAGCCCCAACAAGGACACGCCCGTCATCGCCATGACCGCTAATGCCATGGAGGGGGACCGCGAAAACTATCTGGCAGCCGGCATGACCGGTTATGTCCCCAAACCCATTGACGCCCGCCAGCTCTATACCACCATCGCGCAGGCCGCCGCGCAGGGACATAAGGGCAAAAAAAATACTCCCAAACGCGCCACAGCATTACGCGCCTGAAGCCGCTTACTGGCCCAACCGTTTGAGCACCAATTCCCGGTCCATCAGGGCCAGCAATGCCCCTACATCGGGGCCGTGCTTGTCGCCGGTAAGCGCCAGACGCAGCGGCAGAAACAGGCCCCGGCCCTTGCGCCCGGTTTTTTCCTTCAAAACGCCTGTCCAGTTGGACCATGTGTTTTCATCAAGATCCCCGTCTGGCAGCAAGGTGGCTGCCTCTTTGAGATAGTCTGCATCTTCATCGGCAATCACCGGCGTAATGTCGCCGTAAACCACATTTTGCCAATGGGCAGCATCGGCCAGCGTTTCCACATTGCCGCGAATGGCGTTCCAAAGCGCCTCGCCGCCCTCAACGCTCATCGCCATCAGGCGATCCGCCACATCCACATAGGGGGTTTCGTGCAGATATTTGGCGTTCAGCGCCTTTAGCTCTGCCGGATCAAAACGGGCCGGGGCGCGGCCAATTTTTTCAAACGAAAACTCTTCCACCAATTGCGTCAGGTCGCGGCGTATTTCCACCGGATCAGACGTGCCGATTTTGGCCAATAGYGACAGGATCGCCWKYGGYTCRATGCCCTCWTCATCACGCAGGCCCGCAATGGATAAGGTGCCCAGACGTTTGGACAGCTTGCCACCATCAGCCCCCACCAGCAAGGGATGGTGGCCCATGGCCGGGGCCGTCGCCCCAATGGCGTGAAAAATTTCGATCTGGGCGGCGGAATTGGTCACATGATCCTCGCCGCGAATGATATGGCTGATGGAGAAATCCGCATCATCGACCACGCTGGGCAGGGTATAAAGGTACGAGCCATCGCCCCGGATCAGGATAGGATCAGACAGCGATGAGGTATCAATATTTTGTTCGCCGCGAATAACGTCATTCCATTGCACCGAACCGCCGGACAGTTTGAAACGCCAATGGGCCTGTCGGCCTTCGGCTTCCAGTTTGGCACGATCCGCATCGCTTAGGCTAAGGGCGGCGCGGTTATACACCGGCGGCTTATTTTGGCTGCGCTGGATTTTACGCTGGCGGTCCAGCTCGTCCGCAGTTTCATAACAGGGGTATAAAAGACCACGGCTTTTCAGATCATCAGCCACCGCGCCATAGCGGTCAAAGCGTTCCGACTGTTTGGCGGTCTCATCGTGGCTCAGGCCCAACCATTTCATGTCATCAAAAATGCCCTGCTCGAACGCCGCCGTTGAGCGCTCCACATCGGTATCGTCAATGCGCAGCATAAAAATGCCGTCTGATTGCGCGGCAAACAGCCAGTTCATCAAGGCCGGGCGGATGTTGCCGACATGCAATTGCCCGGTGGGGCTGGGGGCGAAACGGACCTTGACGGTCATGGGTAAAACTCCTGAAAACTCTGTCGCGCCTTGTGCGCTGCACGGGCGGTTCCGTCAAGACAGGAGCGGTAATGATTGCCAACATTGACGGCTTCGGCGTTCGGATTACACTTCGCACAAAATCAGGACCAGAACAGGGCCTGAATACTGGGGAGACGAGCCATGAAAAAACTATTGATGAGCGCCACGGCGCTGGTCCTGATCACTGCCTGTTCCGGGCAAGTGAAGATAAGTTCAGACAAGGACGAGGCCAGCCCGGCCACCATGGATGATGCCACCGCCTTTGTGAAAAAGGCCGAAGCCGATTTAAAGGACATGAACGAATACGCCAGCCATGTATTCTGGATGCAGGCCAATTTCATCAATCATGACACCAATTGGCTGGCCGCCAAAGCCGGGGCCGAGGCGACCGAAATGGGTGTTGAGTATGCCAATGGTACCAAGCGGTTCAAAGACCTGCCGCTGACAGGCGATCTGGCCCGCAAAATGAAAATGATCAAGCTGGGCCTGACCCTGCCCGCCCCATCCAAAGACGGGGCCGCCAGGGAATTATCAGAGATCACCACGTTTCTGGATAGCTCCTATTCCTCGGCCACCATTGATCTAGACGGCAAAAAGGTCGCCCTTGATGATCTGGAAGTGATGATGGGTACGGAAAAAGACCCGGCCAAGCTCAAGGAAATATGGGAAAAATGGCGCATGGCCTCGGCCCCTGCCATGCACGATAAATATGCCCGCATGGTGGATATCGCTAATGAGGGCGCCCGCGAGATGGGCTTTAAGGATGTGGGCGAATTATGGCTGTCCGGCTATGATATGCCCCCTGCGGAGATGGCCAAAGAGGTGGATCGCCTGTGGGGTCAGGTCGAGCCGCTTTATGACCAATTACATTGTTATGTGCGAGCCAAGCTGAATGAAAACTATGGCGATGAAGTGCAACCGGCAACGGGACCGATCCGCGCCGATATTTTGGGCAATATGTGGGCGCAAACCTGGGGCAATGTTTATGACATTGCCAAGCCGGAAGGGGCCAGCATTGATTATGACCTGACCGACCTTCTCAAAAAGGCCCATTACACCCCGAAGAAAATGGTAAAAACCGGCGAAGGGTTTTACACCTCTCTGGGGCTTGATCCCTTGCCCGATACCTTTTGGAAACGCTCTTTGATCACCAAGCCAAAAGACCGCACCGTGGTTTGTCATGCGTCGGCCTGGGATATTGATGGCGCGGACGATATCCGCATCAAAATGTGTACCAAGGTGAATGGCGAGGACTTCAACACCATCCACCACGAACTGGGACACAACTTTTACCAGCGCGCCTATAAGAACCAGCCGGTATTGTTCCAGAACGGTGCCAACGATGGTTTTCACGAAGCCATTGGCGACTTTATCGCGCTTTCCATCACGCCGCGTTATCTGGTGCAGATCGGCCTTTTGGACGAAAGCCAGATCCCCGATGAAAGCAAGGATATTGGCCTTCTGATGGAACGGGCGCTGGACAAGGTGGCGTTTTTGCCATTCGGCCTGCTGATGGACAAATGGCGCTGGAAAGTCTTTTCCGGCGAGGTTGCCCCGGAAGATTACAACACCGCCTGGTGGGAATTGCGCAAACAATACCAGGGTATTGTGCCGCCGGGTGACCGCCCCATGAATGCGTTTGATCCGGGTGCCAAATATCATATTCCCGGCAATACGCCGTACTTGCGTTATTTCCTGTCCTTCATCATGCAGTTCCAATTCCAAAAAGCCGCCTGCGAACAGGCCGGTTGGACCGGGCCGCTGCACCGGTGTTCGATCTATGGCAATAAGGAAGTTGGCAAACGCTTTAACGCCATGCTGGAAATGGGGGCCTCCAAGCCCTGGCCGGACGCGCTGGAGGCCTTTACCGGCACCCGGCAAATTGATGGCTCGGCCATTGTCGAATATTTCGCCCCTTTGATGGAATACCTGAAGGAAGAAAACAAAGGACGCACCTGTGGCTGGTAGAATACGGCCTGTCATTACCCGGCTTGTCCGGGTAATCCAGTTTTGAAAAAATAGATGGACTGGATTGCCGGAATAAATCCGGCAATGACATGGGTGTGCAATGTCTGATACAAAATTGATAAGCAAGAAAGATTGACCGAGCACTGAGGAAACCGCCATGCATATCGGGATATTAACCGGCGGCGGGGATGTCCCCGGACTGAATGCCGTCATCAAAAAAGTGGTCAACCTGGCCGCGATGCAAAACCACAAGGTCACCGGTTTTCGTCGCGGCTGGGCGGGTCCGCTGAACTATAACCCGGATGACCCGACTGGTTTGCAAGGCTGGCTAATGCCGCTGAACACACAGCATGTGCGCGGCATTGACCGCACCGGCGGCACCATATTGCATTCCTCGCGCACTAACCCGGCCAAGGTCAAAAAGAGTGAGCTGCCGGATTTTTTGCAAAATGGCTATGCCTTTGCCGATGAGGCACAGACGGTGGATGCCACCCCCCATATCCTGTCGGTGCTGCAAGCCCTCAACATGGATGTACTGATCGCCATTGGCGGGGATGATACCCTTTCTTATGCGGCCCGGCTGCACGAGGAAGGCGTACCCACTCTGTGCATTCCCAAAACCATGGACAATGATGTTTATGGTACGGATTATTGCATTGGTTTTTCAACTTGCGTCAGTCGCTCGGTGGAACTGGTCACGCGTCTGCGCTCCCCGGCGGGCAGCCATGAACGCATTTTATTTGTCGAGCTGTTTGGCCGCCATAGCGGCGAATCGGCGCTAATCACCGGCTATTTGTGTGCCGCCGACCGTGTACTGATCCCCGAAGTGCCAATTGATCTGGACAGCGTTGCCGATTTTCTGGCCGCCGACCGCGCCGCCAATTCATCAAACTATGCGGTGTGTCTGGTTTCCGAAGGGGCCATGCTGAACGCCGGGCAGAGGATAGAAAGCGGCGAAGCCGATGCCTATGGACACAAAAAACTAGGCGGCATCGGGGCCCAGATTGCTGAAGGGGTGTTGAAACGCACCGGCATCAAAAATATGCAACAAAATCTGGCCTATCTGGTGCGCGCCGGTGCCCCCGATGCGCTGGACCTGATGGTGGCCAAAAATTATGCCTCCATGGCCATGCAGCAGATAGAAAAACGCCAGTTCGGCTTGATGATGGCGCTGCATGACGGTCGCTATTGCACCCGCCCGGCCAATATATCCACCCAGGGCACCCGGACGGCAGATGTCAAAAACCTGTACGACCCGGCCACCTACCGACCCCATATTAACGCGGTCGAAGGCCTGCCGATGTTTTTGAGTTAATTGCCTGGATGACGAAAGGGCCGGGGCACCCTACATTGAGGGCAAGCCATACAATAATCAGGAAAGCCCTTCATGCGCACCGAAACACCACAGCCCGTAAAGCTGGCCGACTATACCCCCTACCCCTTTGCCATCGACACCACGGATCTGGAATTTAATCTGGACCCCACCGCCACCAATGTTCGTACCACCTTGAAAGTACGGCGCACCGGGGACGCGAGCGCCCCCATGGTGCTGAATGGCGAAAATCTGGAACTGGTCAACCTTACGCTTGATGGCGCGCCTTTGGGCCAGAACGCCTATGTGCTGGACGAGGAAACCCTGACCATTAATGATCTGCCGGATGCATTTACGCTGGTGATCCAAACAAGGTTCTCCCCCAAAGACAATAGGGCGCTAAGCGGGCTTTATATCTCTGCGGGGCGCTATTGCACCCAGTGCGAGGCCGAAGGTTTTCGCCGCATCACCTACTATCCCGACCGCCCGGATGTGATGAGCCGCTTTACCACGCGGATCGAAGCGCCGCTGGAGAATTTCCCGACCCTTCTGTCCAATGGTAATCTGATGAAATCCGGCACCCTGCCCGGCGGGCGGCACTTTGCCCATTGGCAGGATCCGTTCCCCAAGCCTGCTTATCTCTTTGCGCTGGTGGCCGGTGGATTTGACATGATCGAGGATCACTTCACCACCATGTCGGGGCGGGTCATCCCGTTGCGCATTTATGTGGACCCGGGCGATGCCCCCCGCGCGCTTTACGCCATGGATGCCCTGAAACGGTCGATGAAATGGGACGAGGACATATTTGGCCGCGAATATGATCTGGACCTGTTCATGATTGTTGCCGTACGTGATTTCAACTTTGGTGCCATGGAAAACAAGGGCCTGAACGTCTTTAATTCCTCGGTTTTGCTGGCCGATGCCGACACCGCCACCGATATGAATTTTGAACGTATCGAATCCGTGGTGGCGCATGAATATTTTCACAACTGGACCGGCAATCGCATCACCTGTCGCGACTGGTTCCAGCTATGCCTGAAAGAAGGCCTGACCGTGTTTCGCGATCAGTCATTTTCCGCCGATATGCGTGGGGCTGCCATTGCGCGGATCAAGGATGTGATCTCGCTGCGTTCGCGCCAATTCCCCGAAGATGCCGGCCCGCTGGCCCATCCGGTACGCCCGGCTAGCTACCTCAAGATCGATAATTTCTATACTGCCACTATCTATGAGAAAGGCGCAGAGCTGATCCGTATGCTCAAAACCCTGATTGGCGAAGATAATTTTGCCAAGGGCATGGATCATTATTTTGAAACTCTGGATGGCACCGCGGCTACCATTGAGCAGTTTCTGAACGCCTTTGAAACCGCTGCCGGGGTGGATCTTTCTGGTTTTCAAAACTGGTACAGCCAGGCCGGCACCCCTCGGGTCAGCGTGCAAGAGGCATGGAACGAAGCCAACGGTACCCTGATCCTGACTTTGCGCCAGCACACCCCCCCCACCCCGGGCCAGACCGACAAAAGACCGCTGCCCATGACCATCCGCACCGGCCTGGTGGGCGAACATGGTCCGCTGCCCATGACCCTGGACGGTGAAAATGCCCCCGGCCCGGATGAACGCATTCTAGTACTGGATAAGTCCGAGCAAAGCTGGTGCTTTAGCGGGCTGGGCGAACGGCCGCTGGTGTCGGTATTGCGCGGATTTTCCGCCCCGGTTATTTTGGAGCAAAAACGTACCGCTGATGAGCGTGCGCGGCTGATGACCAAAGATGCAGACCTGTTTCGCCGCTGGGAAGAGGCGCAAACCTATGGCCTTGAAGTTTTACTGGGCCTGACGACGGACGAGAATGCCAACCTTGACCCGGCCTATCTTAGCGCCCTTGGCACCCTGGCCGGGGATAGCACGATTGACCCCGCCTTTGCCGCCCTGGCGATCATACCACCTTCGGAATCCGATGTGTTTCAGCACATGAAACCGGCAAACCCGGGGGCAATACACAATACCCGCGAAAGCATACTCAAGACCTTTGCTGACACACAGAAAGCCGCCCTGATGGATGCCTTTGAACGCACCCGGCCAGAGGGGGATTTCACCCCGGACGCTCAGGGCGCCGGGCGGCGGGCTTTGCATAATGCTGCTCTTGGCGTATTGGCCCGTTTGGGGCCTGATGAAGGCGGATCGCTGGCGCAAAAGGCCTTTGCGAAGGCCGATAATATGACCGACAGCCTGGGCGCGCTGATGGCGCTGGATCGTTCGGAATCAGACGCCTTTGATGCAGCGCTGGAGACCTTTTATGACCGCTGGAAAGACAATCCGCTGGTGCTGGATAAATGGTTTGCGGTTCAGGCCGGCTCGATCCGGACCGATGCCATCGCGCGGGTGGAACGCCTGCTGGATCACCCCGCCTTTACCTATGACAACCCCAATCGTGTGCGCAGCCTGATCGGCGTGTTTGCACAGGGCAATCAGGCGGCCTTTCACGGTGCAGACGGACGCGGCTATGCATTGCTGGCCGATCAGATCAGAATTATTGACCCCAGGAACCCGGCGCTGGCGGCGCGTTTGCTGGGGGCCTTTGAAAGCTGGCGGCAATTGGAAAGCGTACGCTCGGCACTGGCCAAGAGCACCATTGAAAACCTTCTTGGCACCCCCGATTTATCCCCCAATTCTTATGAGATTATCAGTCGTCAACTTGGCTAAGAAAAGGAATACCCATGAGTGGCCATGTACAACGCACCGCCAAAATCAGCGAGACCGGTAACGGTCTCTATCAGAATGATATTCATATTGGCGAGCACCACCTCATCGCCGGGGAACCCAAGGACCTTGGCGGTGATGACAGCGGCCCCACCCCGATGGAGCTGGCCGCCGCAGCGCTGGGGGCCTGTACCACCATCACGTTGCGCATGTATGCCAACCGCAAGGACTGGCCATTGGAGCATATCAGCGCCCATGTGACCCATAAGAAAGGACCGCGCGAAGTTTGCGCCGACGAAGATGATGACACAGATCACAAACCCGGCCTGGTCGATATATTCACCCGTACCATCACCTTTGAAGGTCCGTTAAGCGACGAACAACGCGAGCGCCTGATGCAGATTGCCGATAAATGCCCGGTGCATARAGCGCTGTCGGGCAATTCCTGTGTCAGAACCATCGAAACTCGTCTATAGTACAAACAGGTAGAGTGTTTGAGTATGGGTTTGCGCTGACTGAGTAGGGGGGCATCGGATATGAACTGGGCGGCCATCAGCTCTATCAGCGATAGTTATAGCCGCCGGTGTAATCCTGGTAACACTCGTTTATCTTGCCATTCAGACCCGACAAAATGGCAAAGTTATGCGCGCACAGGCCGTTTGGGACGCCCARAWYTCATTYGTKGCAATAAACGAGATGCTTTCCAATGGTRGGRTTTTGAGCGAACTCATATATCGGGCCATGAATACGCCTGATAGCCTGACGGACTATGAACAATATTTAACTCAACGTTTTATAAGGGGAACATTGCAGCGCGTGGAAGCGCAATTTGCTTTATATACGAACGGCATCCTTGATGACGAGGTTTGGCAGCTTCGCAGAAACTATATTAAATCACTTGTAGAAAATCCTTTGATGCAGCAAATATGGCATGTCGAAAAAAACAACTCGATGTTCACACAAGCCTTCATCAAGGAAATAGACACGGCGCCCGACACAAAGTCTCTGGTGTTTTTTGGACAAAAACCAACTCCAAACCATGTAGCGGAAAAATAAAAAACTATTTATGTCCTGTTTTCGTTCTGCTTAACGCGCTGCGCGCGAGCGCCATCATCATCACATTATCGCCAAAATCATATTGAAAACCGTGTGTGGTAACCGCACATAGTACGGTCAGTCGAAATTTAGCACCATTGCTGATCTGTAATAATTTGGTAAGAAACCTGCAAGCCGCCGGGGCAGATGTTGCCCGTGTCGAGGTGGCTGGGCAAATTGAAGGATTGTATGATGAAATTAAGCCTTAACCGCAGCACCGCGCTGCTCCCTGCATTTTCCAGAATTTCTCTCGCTATCGGTCTGGCTGGTATGCTTGCTTTTAGTGGCCCGTCTATGGCGGCGGCGCAGCAGCATAAACAGGTTCCTTATGCGGCGGCCCTGGCCCCCGGGGCACCGGTTTCCTTTGCCGATCTGATCGAAGAGATCAGCCCGGCCGTGGTCAGCATTAATGTAGAGACCCACGAAGAAGCGCCGGATGCGCAACTGCCCGAAGGTATGGACCAGTTGCCCGAACAGTTTCGCGAATTTTTTCGTCGCCAACAACCGGGCCGCAATGGCAAGCCGCGTGCCCGCGAAGGCCGGGCACTGGGTTCCGGCTTTCTAATCTCCAGGGAAGGCTATGTGGTTACCAACAACCACGTGATTGAGAATGCTTCCAAAATTACTGTAGCCATGCAGGACGGCCGTGAGTTTGAAGCTGAAATGATTGGCAAGGACAAACTGACCGACCTCGCGGTCTTGAAAATCAAGGATGACAAAGACTTTCCTTTTGTGTCCTTTGCCGAAGACATCAATTTACGGGTTGGCGACTGGGTCGTGGCTGTGGGCAATCCCTTTGGCCTGGGCGGCACGGCAACGGCAGGAATCGTTTCGGCTACCGGGCGCGAAATTGGCCGTGGGGCCTATGATTTCATCCAGATTGATGCCTCAATCAACCGGGGTAATTCCGGCGGCCCCGCCTTTGACCTTTATGGCAATGTGGTGGGAGTAAACTCGCAAATCCTGTCGCCGACCGGCGGCAATATCGGCATTGGTTTTGCTATTCCGGCGCGCGTTGCCTCCAAAGTCACCAAAGAGCTGATCGACAAAGGCTCGGTCACCCGTGGTTATCTGGGCGTAAACATCCAGAGCATTGATCAGGATCTGGCCGACAGCGAAGGCCTGAAAGCCCGTGAAGGGGCTTTGGTGGCCAAGGTAATTAAAGACAGCCCGGCCAAAAAGGCAGGCTTTAAAACCGGCGATATTGTCCTGAAACTGGATGGCAAGTCCATTGAAGACAGCCGTGACCTCACACGTAAAGTCGGTGAACTGTTTGTCGGCCATAAAGCCAAATTTCTGGTCCTGCGTAATGGCAAACGCAAAACCCTGACCGTGACCATTGGCAAACGCCCGGACAATCTGGGTGAAACCGGCACGCCGGAAGCCACAACATCCAATGTAGACGAATTTGGCATGGAACTGGGCAGTCTTTCCCAGGAAGATCGTGACCGGCTGGACCTGGAGGAAGATCGCGGCATTCTGGTAGAACGGGTAGAAGCCGGTAAAACCGCCTTCAAAAAAGGCATTCGTGCCGGCAATGCCTTGCTGGCCGCCGGGTCAACCGATCTGAACTCACCCGCTGACTTTGAACGGGCTGTCAATGAGGCCCGCAAAGCCGGTCGCAAAGCCATCCGGATCCTGGTACAGAACCGCAATGGCCAATTGTTCACGGCCCTGCGCCTGGATGAAACCAAGTCCAAAAAGGACTAACTATAAAGGCAAAACAGCATGCGTATTCTCATCATCGAAGACGATCTGGAAGCGGCGCATTATTTGCGCAAAGGCCTCAGCGAATCCGGCCATGTCGCCGATCACGCCTCTGATGGTGAAATGGGCCTGGAAATGGCCCGCACCGCTGGATACGACGTTTTGATTGTGGATCGCATGCTGCCGCGCCTGGATGGCCTGACTCTGGTACAAACCCTGCGTGATGAAGGGGAGAAAACCCCGGTTCTCTTCCTTTCAGCGCTGGGCGAGGTGGATCACCGTATTGAAGGGCTGAAAGCCGGTGGTGATGACTATCTGACCAAGCCTTATGCCTTTGCCGAGCTGTTGGCCCGCGTAGAGGCACAGGCCCGCCGCCGCGACCCCGAGGCGGTGCAAACCCACTTAAAAGTTGGCGATATGGAAATGGACCTTTTGGCACGCACCGTTAAGCGGGCAGGCCAGAATATCCTGCTACAACCGCGCGAGTTTCGTCTGCTGGAATTTTTGATGAAACACGCCGGGCAAGTGGTGACGCGCACCATGCTGCTGGAAAAGGTATGGGATTATCATTTTGACCCCCAGACCAATGTCATCGACGTGCATGTCTCGCGTCTGCGCAGCAAAATTGACAAGGAATTTGATCGGCCCCTCTTGCATACCGTACGCGGTGCGGGCTACCGATTGCAGGCATGACACGATTGCCGGCCTTTCTGCGAACCTCCACTTTTCGCTTTACCATTCTGGCTGCCGCCCTTTTTGCGCTGTCGGCCTTTGCCTTGCTGGCCTTTGTTTATGAAAGCACCGCTGGTGTCTTTACCCGCCAGACCGATGCCTTGCTGGCGCGCCAGATTGCCGATTTCAAAGCCGCCTTTGACCGGGGTGGCATTAATGCAGTAAACAAAATTGTGGTAGAGCACAGCACCGGGCGCGATCCGTTTTTGTATGTATTCACCCGGCCAGGCGGCAAATTCGTGTCGGGAAACCTTAGCGCCCTACCCCGGGCCGTTCCCAAACCCGGCACCAATCGGCGCTTTACCTATAAATTCTACAACTCGGAAAACGGGGTCAAGGAGACCCACCGGGCGCGGGGCAGTCTGATCCGCTTTCCCGGTGATTACATGCTGCTGGTGGCCCGCGATACCGAAGAAGAATCGGCGCTGATCAATCGCATATCCCGCGCCGTGTGGATTGCTGCGGCTCTGGTGCTGGCCCTCGGCCTCATCTCCGGTGCCCTGATCAGCCGCCGTTTTGCTGCGCGTCTGGACAGCCTTAACGATGTAGCGCGCGATGTCATGGCGGGGGATTTAAAGCGCCGCGCCCCGCGCAACCACACCGATGATGAGCTGGACGAACTGGCCGCCAATCTGAATGCCATGCTGAGCCAGATTGAACAATTGATGGCGGCCACGCGCCATGCCGGCGATTCTATTGCTCATGATTTGCGCTCGCCCCTGACCCGCATGCGCAACCGGCTGGAGGCGCAATTGCGGACCGGCAAAAACCTGAACGCCAGGGAAGCGGAAACCGCGCTGCAACGCACTCTGGATGACGCGGACGAGCTGTTGCAAACCTTTAATTCAGTTCTGCGCATTGCCCGCCTTGAAGCCGGTGAACAGCGGGAGAGCTTTAGCCGTATGGACCCGGCCCCGTTATTGCATGATATGGCGGAAATGTTTGAGCCGGTTGCCGAAGACACCGGTTTGGTTTTTCAATCAGAAATCGAAGATGGCTTATTCATCCGTGCCGATCAGGGATTATTGGCCCAGGCGCTTTCCAACATTATTGATAACGCCCTTAAATACACGCCTGCGGGAGGCGCGGTCGCCCTGCGCCTACGCAAACAGAGCGATGGCCGGGTTTCCATTTCGGTCACCGATACCGGGCCGGGTGTACCCGAAAACAAACGCGATGCCATTTTCAAACGCTTTGTGCGCCTTGAAGAAAGCCGCACACAGGCCGGCAGCGGACTGGGGCTGGCGCTGGTATCCGCCGTTGCCAAGGCCCACGGAGCAGAACTGGTCATCAGTGACGGGGCGGGCGATCACGAAGATGGCGGGCCGGGCCTGCACATCGCCCTGGTGTTTCCCCCAGTGCGCGAGCGCAAAACCAAGACCACCGAGGAATAGCGCAAAACGCCTAATCTGTGGATTACCCCCTTTCCCCGCCCCTTTTGTTCAGGCAATTTATGGCGGTGAATCACCAATCCTTCAGCACCCGGCTATCCGTCCCGTTTGCGCAAGTGTGCGATCTGGCAACAAAACACGCGCCTTATTTACGCGAGAGCATGAAACGTCGCGCCGCCACCATTGCCGCCCTTGCGCATAGCGCCCCCGAAACCATGGCCGCGCAGATTATCGAAGCGATCCGCCTGGCCGCCAAAGAAGGCACCCCCGAAGAGCTGGATAAAGCCCTGCGCCTGGCCAAGACCGATATACATCTCGTTTGCGCCCTTTCAGACATTGGGGGGATTTGGGCGTTGGAAGAGGTCACCACCCAGCTAAGCGCCTTTGCCGATGCGGCCATGCAGGCCGCCTTGTTGGGTGCCGCACAAGAACTGTCTGCCAATGGCCAAATTCCGCCCTTGGGGGAAAGTCCGCAAACCGGCCCCCTGCCCGGGCTTTTTATCATTGCCATGGGGAAATATGGCGCCGGTGAGTTGAACTATTCTTCGGATGTGGATTTCACCATTTTTTTTGATCCCGCCATTGCCAAAGACTGGTTGGGCAAAACTCCATCGCGCATCACCTCAAGGCTGGTGCGGCGTCTGGTGCAAAGCATGGGGGCAGTTACCAGTGATGGCTATGTATTTCGTACCGATATGCGCCTTCGTCCGGATCCGGGCTCAACCAACCCGGTAGTGTCTACACCCGGCGCCCTGATATATTATGAAAGCGTTGGCCAGAACTGGGAACGCGCCGCCCTGATCAAAGCACGCATTTGCGCCGGTGATCATGATGCCGGCAAAGCTTTTCTTAGCGAGCTGTCCCCCTTTATATGGCGGCGGTCGCTGGATTTTGCCGCCATAGAAGACATTCATGCCATGAAGCGCCAGATCCACGTTTCGCTAGCGCAAAGCGGGTTTGAGGCCGCCGGCCATAACGTAAAGCTGGGCCGGGGCGGCATTCGCGAGATCGAGTTTTTTACCCAGACGCAACAACTGATTTTGGGCGGGCGCGATCAAACCCTGCGTCAGGCGCAAACCTGTGCCGCGCTGGATGCACTGGCACACGCCGGGCATATCAGCCCCGATACCGCCGCCCAGTTAAAACAGCATTACCGTATGTTGCGCCGGGCCGAACATGGGGCGCAAATGCTGAATGATCAGCAAACCCACACCCTGCCAGAAGACCCACAAAAACGCGCCGCCATTGCCGCGCTGATCGGGTATCCATCGCTTGCCGATTTTGATGCGCAAATGCAGGATATATTCAAACAGGTCCACACCAATTATTCCGCCCTCTTCCCACAAAGCGAACCCTTGTCCGCCACCGGTGGCAGCCTGGTTTTTACCGGTGTTGAGGATGACCCGGCAACGCTGGCAACCTTGCAGGAAAAGGGTTTTAAGGACCCCCACGTTTTTCTGGAACGCATGCGCGTCTGGCACGGTGGCCAGATACGCGCCACCCGGTCTGACCGGGCCAGAACCCTGTTGACCCGCCTTGGCCCCGAACTGGTCAGAGCCCTGGCCAATACTGGCGATCCAGACCACGCGTTCGCCGTCTTCACGCGGTTTTTTGAGAATTTGAATGGCGGCGTACAGCCTTTGTCGCTTTTTTGTAACCGGTCGACGCTTTTGGATTTGCTGGTATCCCTGCTCAATACCGCGCCCCGACTGGCGGCGTCTTTTTCCAATCGGGTCAGTATTCTGGATGCCATGCTGGACCCTGGTTTTTCTACTCCCTTGCGTGATGACCCACAGGCCGGTGCAAAACGCCTGATCGCAGCGGCCACCCAGAACCCGGATTATGAAGCCTTGTTAAACGCAACCCGGCGCACAGCGCTGGAAGAGCGCCTGCGCATAGGGGTTCAGGTCCTCACCGGCAAGGCAAGCACCGATGAGGCTGCCGCCAGTTATAGCGCGTTGGCCGATGCCGCTATCAATACGCTGGCACAGGCCTGCGAAGTACAAATGCGTGAACGCTTTGGCCCGCCGCCGGGCGCGTGGGTGATATTGGGAATGGGGTCGCTGGGAGCCAGGCAAATGGGCGAAGGTTCGGATCTGGATATTTTTACGCTCTACCACACAGATGAAGACACCAATGCCGCCGATCCCGGACGCTATTTTTCGCGCTTCACCCAGCGCCTGATCAGTGCCTTAAGCGCGCAAACCCCCGAAGGGGCGCTGTATGCCATCGACATGAAATTACGCCCCTCAGGCAAGGCCGGTCCCGTGGCCGTTAGCTGGCCCGCCTATACCGCCTATTATCAGGAAAAGGCCTGGACCTGGGAAATTCTGGCGCTGGGGCGCGCCCGGGTCATTGCCGCCTCATCAGAGGGTTTTGGTAAATCCGTCACCCGCCATATCGCACAAATTCTGGCCCGCAAACGCGATATAAAACCGATGGCACACGATGTGTCGACGATGATCGAACGCCTGCGCAATGAGTTTTCACAGGCATCTTTGTGGGATCTGAAACATGCGCGCGGCGGCCTGATTGAAACCGACCTTTTGTACCAGTATGTACGATTACAGGATCGCGAGGCCGTTATCGGAAAAACATTACTAACCTTGCAAAACGCCCATGCCCTGCAATTGAGTTTATTGCATATATTACGCCTGTGCCTGCCCGCACCCGAGATCACGCCGCCATTTCCCCAACCCGTAAAAACCCTGTTGGCAAAACGAGCCGGAGTGCAGGATTTTGAATCCCTGGAAGCCGTATTGGCAAAAGCCCAGAATGAGATTGCCCATCTTGCTGAACAAATTTTAATGTAAGGTAGCGACGGCTTTGGGTGATCAACACGTTTGATCTGATGCTGGGTACGGCACAACCAAGGAACAGAACCATGAAACGCATATTATTAACAGCCCTGATGACGACGGCACTGGTTGGCACCAGCGCTTTGACCAGCCCTAATCATCCCAAAGGCCACCCCAATGCCCCCATGGCCCCTCATGGCGGCCCGGACGTCATGTTTGACCTTATGGACACTAATAAAGACGGGGTCGTGACACAGGACGAAGCCGCCGCACATCGAGCCAGTATTTTTGAAAAGTTGGACCGTAATGATGACGGCTATCTGGAAAATGCTGAAAAACGTCTTGGCCGGTTTAAGCAACACGCGCGCAAAAAAATGCACCGCGCCGAGCGCAAAGCCGATCGTCAATTGGCGCTGGATACCAACAAGGATGGCAAAGTGACCCTGAAAGAATTCGAGGCCAAATCCTCGCCCATGTTCGAAAAACTGGACAGCAATGGCGATGGCACCATCACCCCCAAGGAACATAAAGCGGCCAAACGGGAAAGGTTTGCGCGTATGGATGTGAATGGTGACGGCGTCTTGACCCCAGAGGATAAAAAGCAACGCCACAAACAGATGCGCAACAAAATGGAACGACACCTGGCTCCCCTGGATGCAGATAACGATGGCCGCATTTCCCGCGATGAATTTGTCAAAACAGACTCGCCAATGTTCACTCGTTTTGACCAAAATGGTGATGGCAAAATCACCCGCAAAGAAATTAAAAATGCCCCGCCGCCCCCCATGGGCATACCCGGCAGACCGTAATATAATAACCGGGCCGTGTAGTCATTTTGCTGCGGCCCGGTCATTCACCATGGGAACATGCGAGCATACCCGCCCAATAGGGAGCACCAATGCGCAAATATACCGGGCAGGACAGACACCGGGGGGGCAATGATCCGGACACCGTTTTGGTGTTGCGTATCGCCAATGGTGAACAGGCGGCCGCGTCTGAACTGGTCAGCCGTCACCTGTCTAAAATGGTGGCACTGGCCCGGCATATGCTCGGCGATGCCGCTGAGGCAGAAGACGTCGCCCAGGAGGTGTTTATGAAAGTTTGGCAAACCGCGCATAAATGGCAACCGGGCAAGGCCAAGTTTGAAACCTGGATGCACAGGGTGGCCATCAATGCGTGTTATGACCGGTTGCGGCGACGACGCGAGATCTATACCGATCAGCTGCCTGATCACCCCGATGAGGACAGTCCAGGGGCCGATCAAATAATCATCGAGGCACAGCTTAGCCAGCAGGTTGAAGACGCCATGATGCATTTGCCAGCGCGACAACGCGCCGCCCTGAGCCTGTGTCATCTTCGTGAAATGAAAAATAAAGATGCGGCACGGGCGCTTGAGATCAGTGTGGAAGCGCTGGAATCATTATTGGCTCGGGGCCGCAGAGGATTACGCAAACACTTGGCCGAACACGTTACCGCCATGTTGGAAAGATGAGTATTAACATGCCCTTAGCAATGATAAAAAAGAAATTCCTGCACCTTTCCCAGACCTATGGCAACGCCATCCAGCGCTGGCCAGAAGATGTGCAAGAAAGCGCCCATGCATTTTTGCAAAAGCATCCGGACCTGGCCGCGAAAATTCTGGATGCTGAAAAAGATATTGACACCGCCCTGGCAAGCGCCCCCCGACAAGAGGTGCGCCCCGCACTGGAAGCACAGATCCTGCGTTCTTTCCCCACGAAAACACAAACCCCGGTAGCCCAGAACCATCGATCGCGCCGCTGGTCATTTGCCACCCTCTTATGGCCGCAAAACGCGGGTTTGCCGGCCTGGGGCATGGCACTGGTCCTCATGTTGGTGTTTGGCTTTGTTGGCGGCTATACCGGCTACGCCTACACGTTAGACCGTACCAGTGCGACCGAAGTCTTGAGCACCGCCTTTGGGTCTGATGACTATTTCCTCTTTGGGGAGGAGACCTCGACATGAATGTTTCTAAAAACATCTTGGGTTTTGCACTGTTGGCATCGGTTGCCATTAACCTGCTCATTCTAGGCGCCGCCGGGGGCATTACTGTTGCCAGTTTACGCCATCAGGCGCCGCCGCCGCCAATGGCCCGCCCCTTAATGCCGCAAAGTTTCAAGTTTAATCCAAAGAGATTTGTTCGCGCTTTGCCAAAAGCCGAGCGACAAAGGGCCATTCAGGTTCTAAAAGAAGCCTCGGGAAAACATCGACGTATATCCCGCAGCATCAGAAAGACCAATAAGGAACTGGCCATTCTGCTCACCGCCGAAGAGCTGGATAACATAAAAATTGAGGAAACCTTCAAACACCTGAGAGTTTTGGATGCTGAGGCCCAGAAGCTGGGGCAGTCCATCATCCTGAGAATCTTGCAAGACCTTGATCCGCAAACCCGAAACCGGGTGATCCGGGCCGCCAGCCAGCATCCGCCTATGTCCCAACGCGACCAGAGAAACAAACAGAGACGCCGACAACGGCCACCGGAACCCTTGCATTAGAGTCCGAAACCTAGGCAGCGCTCTCGTTAACGTCGTCATTTTTGTTAATATCTGCGCTTGTTTCAGAGGCCATCGACCAGATCGAGACTGCCTCTCCCTCGTTTTTCTTTGGCACTTCTGGTAGCCATACAGAAACCTTGGTACCCACACCCAGCTCGCTGGTCAGTTCAAATTCACCGCCGTGCAGCTTTACCAGCGATTGGGAGAGTGCCAGACCTAGGCCGGACCCCTTGTGGCTTTTAGAGTGCTGGCTTTCCACTTGTACAAAAGGTTTGCAGATCAGTGGAACGTGTTCCTCGGGAATACCAATACCGGTATCCATCACTTCGATACGCACGCCACCGCGTTCTTCAGAGGCCGCAATGGTCACGGTGCCACCTTCGGGGGTGAATTTTATGGCGTTGGACGTCAAGTTGATCAATACCTGCTTGATGGCTCTGGGATCGACCTCAATTTCGGGAAGCTTACCAATATTGGTTTCCAGTTGCAGGCCACTTTCCACCGCACGACCACGAACAATGCGCACACATTGTTCAATCAATTCATCAGGATAGACCATCTCGGTCTGCAAAGACAACTTGCCAGCCTCAATTTTTGACATATCCAGAATATCATTGATCAGCGTCAAAAGGTGTTGACCGCTGCCCAGAATATCACTGACATATTCGGCATACCGGGGATCCCCCAATGGTCCATACATCTCATTTTGCATAATTTCCGAGAACCCATTAATGGCATTCAGTGGCGTGCGCAATTCATGAGACATATTCGCCAGAAATTCACTTTTGGAGCGATTGGCCTCAATGGCGCGAATTTTTTCCTGCTGATAGCTTTCCGCAAGTTCTGAAATCCTTTTTTTGCTTAATTCAAGATCTTTAACGCTTTCACGTAAATCCTTTTCCTTGCGCAGGAGAAGTTTTTCCTGAACTTTAAGGGCCGTGATATCAGTGCCTATACTGACCAGTCCACCATCCCGGGTTGAACGCTCGGAGAGGTGGACCCAGCGCCCATCGGCCAGCTCCAGTTCAATGGTATTTTCCCCCGTGCCCTCGTGCACAGCCTTGATCGCCGGATCAGCAGCCCGCTCCAGCAAATCATAAGGGGTGCCCGGTCGCAACAAGGAGGCTTCAAGCTGGAAAAACTCTCTGAATTTGCTGTTACACATCACCAGGCGCCGTTTCACATCCCAAACGGCAAACGACTCTGACATGGATTCAAGCGCCGCACGCAACCTGATCTCGGCTGCATTCAGGCGGGCTTGTGCCCCCTTTTGCTGGGTTACATCAATGGCAACCCCAACGATCCGCCCGGAAGCCATCGCATTACCCGCTCGCCAGGGACGCCCCCGTGCATGGAGCCAGATCGGCAGATGGGCCGCTCTAAAGGCGACATCCACTTCGCCAACATCCGGCGCTGCCTCCATTGCCGCCAACAGCTTTTGCCGATCATCCGCATGCACCAGTTTTAGAAACTCAGAGACCGGCACGGTTTTTCCGTTGGACCAGTTGAATATACGCGCCAGAGAATCGGTGACAAAGACCTGTTTGGTGGAAAGGTCCCAGTCCCAAACCCCGCCACTGGCCCCTTCAATGGCCAGCCGAAAGCGTTTTTCGCTGTCGGACAGGGCTTGTCGCGCCACTTTCAGTGTATCCATTTGCACCAGCAAAATGACGCACAACACCGTGGCCACCAATAAAGGAGCGATGGTCATCAACACAAAAAACGTAAGCGTCCGCTTCCAGGCTGCAGTATTGAGGCTCAAGGGCTTAACTCTATATACACTCAACATACCGCCAAACAGGCTGGAGGCCCCAACGACATAGCGCGTATTTTCCGTATCTTTTAGCTGAAAGCCGCTGATAACCCGTTTTGAGCCTGTAGCTGTCACACTTCCGGTTTCTGTGCGAATGCGCGCCAGCAAGGCGGCTGGCAGATCCTGTGTACTCGCAAAGACCACTTGCCCGGAACGGTCCACCAGAACACTTTGCGTACCATTTACAGAAGTCTGGGGGATCAGCGCATCACTTTTAATTTCAACGGCCAGTAAAGAAACCGCGCCCCCCATTTTTACCGTGTCCAAAATATAAATTAGCGGGCCGGCCGGGCCATCGCGCACCCAAAACGTCGCCTGCGTCCCTTGCAACGCCTGAGGGGGGAGCACAGACCAAAGCGTGTCTGACTGTGTAGCCTCTCCCTTGCCAAGCTGGACCTTCCCTGCGGGCGTGAATAAAAACGCGGCTCTAACGGTTGGCCTTGCACTCAGCTTAGTCAGTAACGTGTCGGCTAATGCGCGCCGTTGCCGGGCATTGGTATTCTCAAGGGCCAGCGCAGCCGCTTCGGCATAACTTTTTATATCGGTTAATTTTGTCCGCATTTGTTCGGCCATTGTGGTGGCCGAAAAAGCCTGCGCCAACACGGCATCAGCCAGCGCGTCACGACGCTCCTGCAACAATTTCATCCCCACAACCAGAATGAAAGCGATTACAAAAAAAACCACAATGCCTATGGCCAGACGCGCTTCGGCACTTGTGTTGTGCAGCGAATCTTCAGGGTCAATCATGTGCCCAGCTTTGTTACGTGATGAATGTGTGCGACGTTTTGCCGGTTGCGGTGCTCGACCACCCGCAGCATCAGAAAACTGTCCGCCATGGCGGGCAGTGCCGGGTAGTGATGATGCCATCTTGGCATTTGCATATGGCTTTGCCATAACCCCGCCCTTCGGTGATTCGCCTAAGGGGAGAAGATAATCTGTCAGAGTCAACGCTGTCGAGATAATAAAGCGCGAACACACAGAAAATATGGCGTATAAGCGGCACGCCCCCCCCCCTGAAGGGCAAGCATTCCAGGGCCAAACGCATTCAAATGGTTTGAGCCCTAGGTGAAGTCCAGAGTTTTTAAGGCACTGGCGGCCTTGTTAACATCCAGACTTTCTGCCTCACGGTCTTCATCCGTTTTACGGCGAAATGGACCTTTATAACTTTCATGGGAGTGCCGCCGCCGGTCAGGCCCAAAATAGGTAGAGGTTCTGACAAACTGACGTGGGGAGTTTATAATGGCGCAGAATTTTCTATAGAGGTCCTCTGCGGTAACCGGCTTACAGCAAAATTCTGTGACCCCGGCCTCTCTGGCTGCGACAACCCGTTTTCTTTCTGAATGTGCGCTGAGCATGATAATGGGAACAAACGGGTTGGCAACATCATCACCCGTGCGCACCAGGCGCGCAAAATCTGTCCCATCGAGCAAATCCATCTGGAAATCAACAATGATTATATCGGGTCCATCGGAGCGAACGATATCAAAGGCCTCAGCCGCATCGGTGGCTTCAAAGAATGCCTTAATCCCAAATCCGCGCAAAATAGTCTTCACGATATGAATCATGTGTGCGTTATCATCAACAATAAGCACACTTACATTTTCAAGGCTSGTGCTCATTTCACTCTCACTATGCCGCTTGGCCGCTATTTCGCAGAAGGAGCAATTCTTTGGGACGCCCGAATAGATATCCCTGTCCCTGATCAATGCCCAAATTCTGCAACATGGTACTTTGATCTTCGGTTTCTATACTTTCTGCGATTGTACCAATATCTAGATCGCGCGCCAGCCCGGCCATGGCTTTAAGCAGCATGGCTTCGCGCCGTCGTTTAAGTGCTGTACGGATGTACGCCCCATCAATTTTAATGTAATCAACGGTTAAGGCACGTAAATATTGAAAAGAAGCGGCCCCGGCCCCAAAATCATCCAGGCAGACCTGATGTCCAAGCTTTCTTATTTTTTGAATAACCCGGTCGGCCTGTTCCAGATCTTCGATGATTGAAGATTCTGTGATTTCCAGCATCAATTTTGACCGTTGAAAATTCACTTTGGTCATGGCCTTGTACAAATTTGATATGAATTTCGGAGATGACAAGGATCGTCCGGAAACATTCACCGCAAGTTTCAGAGATGGGTCGGCATCCGCATGCGAGAGATGTGCGATAGCTTGCTTAAGGATAATATCATCCAACTCCATAATCAGGCCCGTATCCTCGGCAAAGCGGATCATTTGAAACGGAGACTGGTTTTCCTCAAACCGGACCAGCACCTCGTAATGGTGTAAGGCCTTTGTTTGCAGATCGACGATGGGCTGTTGCATGAACCTGAGCTTGTCACTAGCCAGAGCCGAGCGAAAATTCGACATCTTCACCCCGGTTTCTTTCATCAGAATTTCCAGCGACCGGCTCAACCCCTCTTCTCTGATGATGCCCGTATCGTCGGAGGCAAACTGTTTAACCGCAAAAGCAAGCGCACTGGCCGCATCCTTGGCGCTCATTTCAGATTTTATTTCAATCGAGCCGCTTTCTACGCGAATGCCTTCTTTTTCTGGATCAAGAGATAACGAAGCCTGTTGCAACTGCTCTGAAATTGCGCCGGGTTCTATATCAGCGGCATGAAGAATTGCATATTTCCCATCCCCTTGCAGTCCTGCCGTATCGGCATAGGATTTGGCCCGCAAAATGGCACCCGTCTGTTCCAAAAAGGCTTCAGCAACTTCGCCATCAACCCGCGAAGCAAAGGCTTCCTGTCCCTCCAGGGAAAATAAACTCAGTTTAATTTCCTGTCCGTTTTTTTTGGCGCTTTGAATCGCCTCCAGCGCGGCATCTTCAAAATTTTGCGCCTCGATCAATCCGGTGTGACGATCCCGCGCCGCCATTGCGATCGCGGATCCATTACGATCGCCATAAGATAACGTCACACAAATAACGTCATCATGCCCTGGGAACCGGCAACCATTGAGCATGATCTGCTCGGTTCCCTCATCGGTGACACAGCCAATCCGCAACGGACCAAACCTTTGACCAGTTTCCAGGGTGTCGAGTAAATAACGCACCAGACCAGCGTCGCAGTTAGCGATCAGCGACAACAGTGAACGGTTTAGAAGATTACCGGCATCGTCCATAGCCATTGGGTGTGCAGCCCCCAAGGCAAAGGTAATCATGCCATGATTATCCACTTCCAATAACAGATCTGCACTTGCAAAGGCAAAGGCCAGGAAACGGTTGCGTTGTTCTGCTGGGGTCATCACCAGTTCCATAAAAAAAAGAGTTTGGTGCGTGGAAGTTGTCGCAACATTAAAATGTGTATCTGAATATCATGTTTTCTACCTACGCTGCCATGGCAACAACGCTACGACGCGCCAGCACATCAGCATCCTTGTCACCCAAATAACGCTTCACAATACGCACGAGAACAGCAAAATGCGCACTGATCTGTTCGTAATCAGCACGCTCCTGCCCCAAAAGAGCCAACAAGTCTTCGCTTTGCTCTTCAATGCGGCTTTCCAGCATCTGAACCAACTTGTCTCTGGACGACTGAAATCCGCCTTGTGAAGCAAATGAACGCGCGCCCAAAAGCAGCGTTATGGCATTTTCCGCCAAGACAACATCGTTCTCAATAATATCTTTTCGGATGTCTGGCATTGTTTGCCGACCGGTTACACTACCGCGCTTGCGTGGTAAAATCCGATCCATGTTTTTTTGAATTCTCTGCATATGCTCATCCCAGACCTTGCCACACCGGGAGCGCTGTGCCGACAGGCGCTTGCCCCAAGGCCCCGCAGGATCAACTTCAAATTCGCTGAGCCAGCCATTGGTCAGATCTATGAACCCCTTTAAGCTCGCAACCGACTGATCTATATTGCATTTTTGGTTTCTTTCCCATTGGAAATCACCTAGCCAGATATCATTTTGATCCAGCAATGCATCACCCATGACTTTGAGTTCGGTCTTGATCATAACGCGGTCATTGGAATGGCCAGTAACCTTCTCCACGGCACGGAAAATATGAAAGGGGTGTAAAAGCCGGGTAGTAACCAGGAACAAGATATAAGGCGTTATTTCCGGGCTATCTACAATCAGATGCTCGTTAAATTCACGCAACGGTGCAAGGTTCTCGTCGTCCAAATTCTTTATGTCATGTGGCCAGCCGCTAAAGAAGTCTTCCAGCTCATCAGAACGATTCATCAGGGACAATAAAACGGATAATTGCCCCTGTTCGTCTTCTCCAAATTTTTTGATCAGGGTATTGTGGCCCTTTTTGGTTTCCGTAAGTCCCTGGTAAGTTGAAACCATAGCCTCTCGAATGTCGGCCAAATTTTCTTTTCCAGACAACCATGCCGCCGCACGAACCGGGTCCAGTTCCCGAAAATAGTATTCCCAAATATCATGCAGCAAGGTTGCACTGATTTGATCGCACCGTTTAACTTTCTCAACGACCAATGGCTTTACGACTGTAAAGATCTCTTCCCATCGTTCTTCCTGAGCCTCGCCGCCGCCTAGCAAGGTGAGCAGGTCGTCATAGGGTAGTTTTGCCTCACCATCGGCCTTAGCCGCCATAATCGTCATCACCAATGTCTGGCGATGCTTTTCAGATAACACTGAAAAAAGTGCCTGAAGCTGCCCCATCTTATTGGCAGGAATTGCCATTATAACCACCTGAAACCCCGAAAATATTTCGTATTATGGGTGACAGTGTATTAACGCTCGATTTATAGCCCTTCAGAGCGGGTCGCAGAGGGCAGCCGTAGCACTACCTTTAAACCACCAAGGGCACTATCTTCCAACCAGAACTCACCACCATAAGCCCCAACGAGATCATTGACGATCGACAACCCTAACCCAGATCCTGGGGCGCTTTCATCCAAACGTTCACCTCTGGCCAGTACGGTTTTGCGTTTTTCAGCAGGCAATCCAGGGCCATTGTCTTCAACGCTGATTTCCATGCTTAGTTTTGAAGATTGTGTCGCGCTAACCCGCACAACCCCGTTAGACCATTTACAGGCATTTTCCATAAGATTGCCCAGCAACTCATCCAGATCCTGTCTTTCACCACGAAAAACCAGTCCCTTRGGAACCTGCGTTTCAATGGAGAGCTTTTGTTCTTTAAAGAGCCGTTCCAAAGTACGTTGCATATCCGAAACCGCCATATAAACCGGCGTTCGCGCACCAATCACCTGCGCCCGGGCCGCAGCACTGGCGCGGCGCAAATGGTGATCGACCTGACGAGCCATGGTCGAAGCCTGTCTCTGCACAAGCTTTTCCAGCCCCGTTTTGTTATGGCTGGTTTCGTTCAACAATACTGAAATCGGGGTTTTCAGAGCATGGGCGAGATTACCCACATGGGTACGCGCCCGCTCCACAATTTCTTTATTATGCCCTAACAGATTGTTCAGCTCTTCGGCAAGCGGCGTCAGTTCAGCAGGATATGCCCCCTCAACCTTTTCCGCTTCCCCTTCGCGCACATCGGCAATGGCCTTTCTGATTTTATAAATGGGCGCAAGGCCAATGCGTACCTGTATAATGACGGCCACCACCAAGCCAGTAGCAAACAAGCCCAATGTCCAGGCAACCACCATACGAAACCGTGCGATTTCTTTATCGCCGGGCCGCCTGTCTGCTGCGGCGGTTATGGCCATTACGCTCACCTGATCAGGAAGCCGTACGACCCTGGTTAATGATCGCAAAGGTTCATTATCCGGCCCGGTGAGAGCAGCCTTAATATTGGTGCCGGCTTTGCCTTCGGCTTGTTTGATGATGTCTTCCGGAATGATTAGCTCGCTATCGAACAAGGATTCCGAGCGGGCGATTTGTTCCTGTTTTCCCTTTTTTATGATCGGGGTAATTTGCCAATACTGACCTGAAAAGGCGCGCTCAAAACGCGGATCACCAGGAGTTCGAGTTAAATAAAATTTGCCATCAGAGGAAATTTCAGAAAACGCGGCCAGTGATTCAATGACCGCATTTAATCGCTCATCATCCACCCTGTGGACCGAGCTGCGGTATTGAGTGGTCAGCACAAATGCGCCAGCAATCAACAGGGCAACCGTCCACAGAGCCGCCCCGGCAATGAGCCGCCCGGCCAGAGAATTACTAGGCTTCACGATCAGCCGCGGCCGGGTCCACCAGTCGATAACCCAGTCCCCGCACCGTCAATATACGATCAATGCCGATCTTTTTTCTAAGGCGACCGACAAACACCTCGATGGTGTTTGAATCGCGATCAAAATCCTGATCATAGATATGCTCTGTCAGCTCCGACCTGGATATCACCCGGTTGGTGTGATGGGACAAATAACTGAGCAACCTAAACTCATGAGAGGTCAGCTTGACCGGTGCGCCATTCAGGAAAACCCGGGCACCACGGGTATCAACCGAAAGATCACCAATCTCGATGGTGGAGGTTACGTGGCCAGCGGCGCGACGTACCAAAGCCCTAAGTCGGGCCAGTAACTCTTCGGTATGGAATGGTTTGGTCAGATAATCATCAGCACCGGCATCAAACCCGGCAACTTTTTCGCTCCAGCGATCGCGGGCCGTCAGGATGAGTACCGGAAAGGTCAGTCCGGCCCTGCGCCAACGCTCCAGGACCGTTACACCATCAATTTCAGGCAAACCCAGATCCAGTACAATGGCATCATAAGGTTCTGTTTCACCAAGGAAAAGCCCTTCTTCACCATCAAATGCCTTATCGACCACATAACCGGAATCTTCCATCGCAGAGACCAGTTGGCGATTTAAATCTGGGTCATCTTCAACAACCAAAAGCCGCATATCAGTATCCTCTAGATCCTAAAACCCTACCCGTTCGAGCATCAACACGCACTTCCACCATCCGGCCATCATGGCTGATCATTTTTACAACATATTCCCGTTGCCCACTGGCCCCTCGGGTCAGATAGGTGGTGCTGTGGCGTAGACTTGGATACCTGTGTTTGACAATCCGAAGTGCCTTTTTAGCGCACATCACATCACCACTCTTGCACGCATTGCGCGCCTGTTCACCCGTAAAACGCTGGGCAAAAATTGATCGATCTTTTGCTTCAGCCGACGGTGCCTGAACGGCACTGCCAAGCAGCAGGATCGATAAGAGTATGGAGTTCTGTATCCTCATAATCACAATATTGCCCCAAGCGTTCTGAACTACATGTGAACGCCTTATACACCTAAATCTTTACGGGGGTTATGGTGCTCTTTTGGTTCCCAGTCAGCAATACATTTTTTCAGGTTTGGATCTGCACTCTCTGGAAGCACGATCATCAACCGAACCAGAAGATCACCGGCTTTGCCCTTTTTCGAAGGAACCCCTTTGCCTTTCAGACGCAATACTTTTCCAGAAGAGGTATTGGGTGGCAAGGTCAAGCTGACCGTTCCGGCAGGCGTGAGTACCGATATTTTACCCCCATTCACCGCTTCCTTAAGGGTAATCGGCAGATCTAGGTGAATGGTATTGCCTTCGCGTTTGAAATGCTTGTGTGGTTTTACCTTGATCTCAACAATGGCATCGCCGGGCGGGCCACCGCCAGTACCCGGATTGCCCTGCCCCCTTAACCTGAGCAGATCGCCGCTTTTTGAGCCCGCAGGGATAGCAATCTTGAGCTGTTTTCCATCGCCCATTCTGACTTGTTTGGCTGCGCCGTTCACGGCTTCCAGAAATTCCACCTGCAAGGTATAGCGAACATCATCACCACGGAAGGCAAAATTCTGACGACGAGCGCCGCGTTGATGAGAACCAAACAAATCTGATAAAATATCGGAAATATCTTCAAAGCCACCAGGGGCGTATCCGCCGGGAAAGCCCTGGCTCTGGCCCTGGCCCTGACCGGGAAAACCCTGGGCACCCGTTGGGTTGCCGGATGCATCGATTTCGCCCCGGTCAAAGCGGGCGCGCTCTTCATCATTATTGAGCAGTGCAAAGGCCGCGCTGGCTTCCTTGAATTTGGCTTCAGCCTTTTCATCACCCGGGCAAACATCCGGATGATACTTCTTGGCCAGCTTTCGATACGCCTTGCGTGTTTCATCTTTACTGGCGTTTTTTGTTACGCCCAGGGTTTTATAAGGATCATTCGCCATCTCATTTCTCCGATACCACACTTATGCGGTGTGGCCAGAAGAAAAAAGGGGCTAGATGTACACAATTTGCCGCGTTTCAATGCCAGCACCACTTAATGGTGAAATTTGTGCAATTCCAACATCAAGCATTGCCGGGCGTCCGCTTGGAAACAACTGGTCAATTTCTGTATCGGAATAGCTGGACTGGGGCAAAGAAACTGTTTTTTCACTTGCTACTGAACCGCTAGCATAAATACGCACCCGATAAGCTTCTGGTGATGCCACTAACGGAATGTCCCCAGCACCCCAATAGTCACCGCCAGCTCTTGCCCGGCGTATCCAGGTAATGTCAGTATTACCAGGGATTAACTGGGCGCGAACATGCACTGGCGATGGCAAACGCGATACCCGATCCGTGAATGTGAAAATCAAGGGGACTTCCTCCAGGCTCCCCGGCAAGGCAGTGATGGCCCGAGCCTTAAAGCTAACGGGTACATCAATTTCAAAGTCCTGCATGGGCAGGACCTGGCTCGCCCCGTTCAGGAGCACACACCGCGCATTTTGGGCAATGGGCATGCCTAGCGCGTCATCGGAACCAGCCTGCCCCCGCAAAAGCCCTGATAAATCATAACAATTCTGGCTAGTCAGAGTGGCGCTTTGAAATTGGATCACTTCCCAAACGCCGGGGTCATGCTCTACGGCCAAAGCATTGCCACCGGCGAGCACCTCCGCTTTGGTGAGTGAGGACAGTGTGCCCCCGTAAAGCTGTACCGGCAAAACGGTTCCATAATCCCAGCGGCCAGTCACACCGCCAGCACCAATCGGGCTGCTCACCTCACCCATTATGGCAGGGGTTAGCAAGCGTGCCCGCACTAACTGAGTTACCCCATCCAGAACCAGCACATCCCCGGTCCATGGCTCTGCAAACGCCGCCAATCTCGGGCTGGCCCGATCATTTTCCCCGGGCAAAAGAGGTAAATCCATAACGGCCAGCGCCGGTGGCCCGGGATTGGATGAAGGGGTGCCGACAAGGCCGGGACGTGCCCCGGCCACAGGGGCAATGGAAACCGGGTTTTGTGCCTTTAAAGCCAGTTCCCGATGCGCCGCATCATCAATGCCATCCACCCGCCAGACCTTGTTTGCATCCAATGAGGTTACCCGGATGGCATCCCCCGTTTCCAGCGCCATAAAAGAAGGCGGCAGAGATACTTTGGCAGAATGCGCCGAAGCAATTGTACGGGCCAGCACATCCCTGGCAGAGTCCGCAATAAACGCACTATCCGTCACCAATGGCAGCGAAAATTCTATGGTGCGGCGTTGTTGGGTTACGATACCCCGGGCGTTTGCCGATGCAGGCTGATAATCAGCGCCTTCGTCTGTAAACTGTATACGAACCTCTATGGGGAGGGTTTCCAAATCCGGATTTGTCAGCTCCGGTTCTTGCTCCGTACTATCGGCAATAAAATCATCGGCGGAAATCGTCGTTATGGTGGCATCCGACCTGACGTTCTGAAAACGCAGACCAGCAAAGTCTTCRATAACCTCTACCCCATAAACCGCCAATATGGATTCCAGGGCCCCACGCGCATCAGTCGGCCCGCTGACAACATAACCAGGCACAACCCCCTCAACCTGCGACACATCAACAGTATCAATACCGGCGCTGGCACATATACCCTGAATCAATACGGCCAATGATGACAATCCCATCCTGCCATTCAACCAATGACCCTTTTCCCAATTGGCCCCATCCGACCATACATCCAGCAAAGCCGGATATTGCGGGAAAGGCCGCGCATCCCAGGTCCATACCAAAACTTTTCCATCATCAATCATCGGCGCGCCATAGRCACTGGAAACMGGGTTGTTGCCACTTGTCGGGTCCCAATAGGACGTCATCGCCGCCAGATAGGCCCGCTGGATAAAATCATCGCGCCGACCGTTTGAAAAATAAGGAAAGGCACTTTCCGAGCTTTTRGCATCAAAAAATACGTTTGGCTGGTTGGCCCCTTTATCAATGGCCGGGCATCCGGTCTCGGTAAACCAGATTGGTTTGGACYGTGGCACCCAAGGCGTTGAAGTGGTGTTTTCAACGCCGCCGTTCCGGTCAAAATGTGAATTGGACCACCAGGACCTCAAATCCTTATAGCGAAACACCCAGGGCTTTGCATATATCCCGTCGCTAATCGGGGTACGGGTCTGGCTTAACCGATCATTATCGGAGGCATAAAACCAGTCATAACCCTCGCCGCCCTCAATATTGGAGGACAGATAATCAGCATCATAAATTGAGAGATAGGATGCTGCATCCCCATGCTGATTGCCCTCACGCCAATCTGAAAGCGGCACGTACCAATCAACCCCAATAAAATCGATATTGGGGTCTGCCCATAATGGGTCCAGATTAAAGAGGACATCGTTGGAGCCGTCTTGCGGCTGGTAACCAAAATATTCAGACCAGTCCGCTGCATAGGATATTTTCGCGCCAGGCAGGATGGCGCGCACATCAGCGGCCAATTGTTGTAAATACTCAATGGCGGGAAAATTTCCCGACCCATCACGCAAGGACGTTAAGGCGCGCAATTCGGACCCAATCAGAAAGGCATCCACTCCACCCGCAATCGCGCACAAATTTGCATAGTGCAGGATAAAGCGTCGATAGGACCACTCATTAGGCCCGCTATAGGCAATGGTTTGCCCATTGATTGAAAAATCAGTAATCGCCGCCGTACCAAAAAACTGATCAATCTGGGCGATGACGGCATTGGTTTTATCGGTGGTTCCGCCCTGACCGGGCGCTGGAAAAGCCGTAATCCTGCCCCGCCATGGAAAGGCCCCCTGCTCTGCACCGCCATAGGGATCCGGCAAGCCATTTCCTGCCGGAATATCCATCAAAATAAAGGGATAAAATACTACTTCCAACCCCCGGCCTTTTAGGGAGGTGATGGTTTGCAGCACCGTAACATCGGCTGGGGTTCCCCCAAATACCGGGCGCAGTTGTGCATCCAGAGACACTAGGGGAACCTGTGTGCGGTCCAGTCCCTGCACCGCCCAGACAAGAGGTTGGGTTTGCTTGAGATTGTCTTCGACTTTTGGTTGAAGCTGAGCATTTCCACAGCGCAAATCATCCCCAAACCAGCTGGTTACCAACGAAACGGTTTTGCAATTGGGCAGGTGTGTTTGCAAATTATCCAAAGAGACTTCAACGTCCGTTCGCCCTTTAAAGGAATGTACATTTTCCGTTCGCGAACGCCCCGGGCCAAGGTTCGTGATGACCGGTTCGGTGGCGTAAATAAACTCGCCCGACCCCGGTATGAGGGAAACGCCTTTGATCTGTTCTTCCACATTCACCGTTCCCAACACTTTGGGCGTACGAAAAACCTCAAAAGAAAATTGTGGAATGCGGTTTCCAAATTCTTCCAAAGATAGATCTTCAAAAACTACATAGGCCAGTCCGCGAAAGGCCGGCGTATTTAGGCTACCCTCTTTGGTTTCAATCAAGGGGTCCGGCAATTGTGTTTCTGTGCCGGGATAGACCCGCATACTGGTCAGTGTGCCCTCAAAGACCGCCCCATCGGCCCAAATGCGCCCAATCCCGTCAATTTTCCCTTCGCACAAGCCAATCGCCAGACTCAACGTATATTTGCGCTCTGAAATACGGGGGCCCCCCTTACCCCCGGCACGGCGGTTAATTTGATGCTCGATGGGTTGATCTGCCCAGATCACCTGGCCGCCAAGACGCACCCGGCCATAAACAATCGGCATGGATGCCCCATCAGTGGAGGAGAGAACGTGCAGTTCTTCGAGGCGCGCCCCGGTATCGCGACGCTTAGAGAGAAGTGAGGAAATCGCGCGCGCGGCAAAGCCTTGCGCAACCGTGGTTGCGGCGCGTTGAGCAAAGGTAAGTGCGAGTTGTGCCATAAATAATCCGTATCAATCTGGAAATCTGAAGGCGGCGGCAATGCGCCTTTGCCACCACGGTGTGAGTGAAGTTTCACTAACGCTCTGTCCCCAATAGGCGTGAATGATGCGTAAGGGCGCGGACATAATGGCGCAATGTTTGGCTACATGCTTTGGCGAAAATCGAAATAGTAAAACATCCCCGGGACTGGCGCTTTCTATCGGAATCTCGCTCAGATATTGCTGCGCCGCCTGCAACAGGGTGTCGGCATCACCCATTTCCGCCCAGTGCATTCCATAGGCCGGAATTTCATAGGGTTCTGGCCCGTAAAGGTGACGCCAAACCCCGCGCACCAACCCCAGACAATCACTGCCAACCCGGCAAAGGCTGGCCTGGTGCTGATAGGGTGTTCCAATCCATTTTCTGGCTTCCACCAGCGCAGCCTGCGGGAGAACACCGCTTTGATGCGTCATCGGCTTGGCACGGGGCCAGCAATCAGCGAGTCATTGCCAGGCATGAACGGACAACCGCGAAAATGCAGGACATTGGAAAATTTCCCCGAACAATGATCCAATGATTTGTTACAGCCAGCCGCGACGCTCATGGCATCGCCGACGGCAATCGGTTTTACCGGCAGTGCGGCCAGGGTGAATACGTCCTCCGCTCCACTTTGGAAATACTGGGATATGCGAGCGGTCTGGCCCGCGTTTTGACCATCAATCCAGGTAATGGTGCCGGCGGAAAACCAGTCGTTTTCTGGGGCGTTCAGAGACGCCACGCTAAACTGTGTCACGTTCAGTATTTGCGACACATTGGCCTGAAAAGTAAAAGAGGCAGAGGAAATATCTTTGGTGCAATGGTTGTCCCCCAATTCGGCATCGCACTGTTTTGAGAACACCCGCCCAAAGGTCCGGTTCAACTTGCGCGCCTGCCCTGTAATTTCGGCCTCAAAGGCGTGTTCCTTGCGGGTAATGTCGCCGATTTCGCCAGACCATATCCCTACGCGTTGGGCCGTATTCTGCCAATCCACGCGCCATATCTCTATTTTCGCCTGATCATATTTACCCCGGTCTATGTCATCAGCGGAAATGCCAGACTGGGTAAGCGCCCCGGTTGCCATGCCCGTGTTCGAGGCAAAGCCGATGGCGCTCTCGATGATCCCGGGGTTCAAGCCCACGCCTGCGCTCCAGAGCAGATTATCAAAGTAAAGATCAGAATCATGCTCGGTAAAGCCCAAGACCACCCCATCGTTGCGTATGATTTTCCAGCACCAGCATAATGTGGTTGCGCCACTATCCAGACTGGCCTGAAAGGCCTGAGGAATACTGCGCATCAGACCCGCACCTCTATGATGGGGATGGAAGGCACCGCCCCCGCATTAAAGGCCTCCAGCGTGACATTCAAAAAAGAGGTATCAAAACGCACCGGCACATCAAATTCAAACCCGGCGGTGATTTGAGCGCCGCTTGCCGGGGCCCCGTTCAAAAAGCTGAGTGTGCCCAGTGCATAATCCACGCTATAGTCCACGCCCTCTTGTTGCACCGCCCCATCCAGCGCCACCAAAACCGTGCCCTGCACCGGTTTGGTGATCGGGCGCGCATAGGAATACGGCCCTTCTTCATAGGTTTTCTGAATGATAAATGTACTCTTCACCGCATCGCCAACCCCAAGGTTTTGATCACTTGCCACTGGGGAGGACGAAGGTAAAGCCGAGGAATAGTCGGCAAAGTCTTTCCATTTAAACCCATATAGCTGCCCGCGTCTGGCCTCAAAAAAGGCCAGCACATCGTGCAAATTATCCAGTGATCGGATCCCAAGTCCCGCATCATAGCGCCGCCGCGCATGTTGCCAGGGCGAATTACGCTCTTCGGCACCAGAGACCAGATTGATGATTTCCGTGCGCCGTTCCGGTCCGCCCGAAGAGGCAAAGGAAACTGAGACCGGAAAACGAATTTCATGAAAATTGCTCACAAACGGCTCCTTCCATTTTCAACGGCACGGGCCAGAATGGCAGAGATTTGCCCCTGTGAGCGGCGAAACGAATTTACATCTGAACCTTCTCCAAGGTTGAAATTTACCACCACCCGGGCACCGCTAACATTGCTATCAATGCTGCCTGCGCTATTGGGGCGAAACAGCTCTGGTCCGCGCTCGCCAACCAGATAGGCCCCGCCCGGCAAGACCGGTCCCCCTTCTGCACGCGCGCCAGAGAACCCGCTCACCGCCTGGCCCAAAACGCTGCCAATGGCGCCGCCGATCACCTTGTTGATGGCCACGCGTGCCAGATCATTCAAAATGGACTCGACCATGCGGCTAAAGGAAAATTCGCCGGTGCGCGCCGCCCGTTCCAGTTCAGAGGAAATGCGCCGCCCGGCCCGGGCAAAACTTTCGCCTATGGCGTCGGCGGCCTGTCGTGCCGGGCCATCGGCCAAGGCCTGCAACGCATCGCCGGCGCTGTTTATGGCATCAGTATTTGATGAGGGTTTAGTAGAGTCCATCCGTTTATACCTGTTCTTGTTGATCTGGAAATTGTGCCATTAGTGCGCCTAGCGCCGAGCGATCGGCATAGCCGCTCTGTGGATGATGGAGGCAACGCCATTCCAAAACCGAGAGCGACCAGAATTGCGGGGGCGCGATGCTAAAATGCCGCTGGGAGGCACACAGCATTTGCCGCCATGGCAACATGCTCAGATGTCCTTCATCGCAGAGGAAAACGCCTGCGCAATGGCCGATGCGGTTTGCGCAGGATCAATATTGGCGGCCTGCAATTCGGCTTCGCTCAGCGGATTGCCGCCGCCCATCAATAGCGCTTCCAGAACCATTAAGACATCCGCCGCCCTGAGTTGACGCAGTCTGGCAGACAAATCATCCAGGCTGGAGGTTTCCAGTACCGTTTCGATTTGCGCCAGCGCTCCCAAAGTCAGGCAAAGCGCATAGGTTTTCCCGTTAATGCAAAGACCGGTTTCGCCCCGGGGACGGTTGATCGTGCTCATATTGGCGTAAAGCTGATATTGCCGGCCGAGGCCAGAGTTAGGCTGTAGACTGCTTCGCCATCAAAATCGCCCGCATATTCAAGCGCAGCAATCTGCATCACGCCATCAAGAATACCAAAGGCCGGGATGACCAATTGCCAGCGCCGTGCTTCCTGCGCAAAAAACACACTGCGAATGACCGCATCGGCGGCCGTATCGGTAAATACGCCCGAGCCGGAAACCGATAGCGATTTCACCCCCGCGCCGGGCAATAACTCTCGCCATGCCCCCACACTATCGGCATTGGTGGTATCAATGGTTTTGGCATTCAGGGAAATGGTGCGGGCACGTAAACCCGCCATGGAAACAAAGATGGAGGAGCCTGCAGGGTCCTCCAGTTTAAGCAAGATATCCTTGCCACGCTGCATCGTCATGGGCAGTTCCTTTTTAGGTTAGATTAAAACTTCTGTGACCGCACGCAGGTTGAGGATCGCCTCAAATACGCGGCTGCTGCGAATGCGAAATACGTCGGCAAAGGTTGTGCGAACATTGACCAATTGGTGCCCATCCAAAGGCATTGAAGCCGCGTTGATGGCCCCGCGCAGTGCATGAAGACCGTCGAGGGCTTCACGTCTGCCGCCATATTGCGACCAGACTTTCAAGGTCATCTGGTGTTCCAGCGCCCCCGGCCAATCCGCATTGATGGGCCGTACACTGGCCCGATCAAAGGTGGCATAGGGAAACACCGGCTGTTCAGGCACATCATCATAAACCCTAAGCGGGTTGCCAAATATCGCCATTGTAGCTGGGTCTGCATTCAGCACACCTAGCAGCGCCTTTTGCAAAGCCCATTGGGCATTTGTGCTCATTAGAACGTGTCCTCGCCTTCAATTTCCAGAAAATCACCGGCACCAGTTTTGCGTCGAAACCGGGCCAGCACCCTGAGTGCATTTTGATCCAGAACCAGGCGCATGGGATCGGGGTAATCCGGTGCCCAGCGCAGGATGATGATCGCTTTGCGGGCAAGGCCGGTTTGACCATTGGCCACATTCCGGCTGACTGATTTCCACCTGACCTGCGCCCAGACTTCGCGAAAATCCGTCCAGCTTCTTGCCTGCCCACCGCCCGCATCGGGGATGAGCACAAGCTGTTGCACCATGACCCGATGGTCCAGCTTCACCGCCGCTATCACAATCGAACGTCCGTAAACGGGGCCAGCAAAGCCTGCGCCCGTAACGGCAAAGCACCACCGGTTTCGCCGCGGTGCTCATAAAGGTCCCGAACAATCAGTAAAATAGACATGCGAAAGGAGGCCGGAACAAAGCTGGTATCAATGCCATATCCCGCCACAAAATCGATTTGGAATTCTTCGGCGGGGTGCACTAAAGCAGGCCTGGGAAACGCGGGCAGGGCAATCACCCGTGCCCGGTTCACATCCACATAATAATCACCAGTATCTACCAGAGCCGATACACCCGCAGCATCTACATGCTGTACCTGGGTGATCGAAATAAGCGGGCGCGTTTCCAGGGCAATAATGCCTTTATCTGGCCAAACCTTAAGAAATTGCCGCAACGTTCGTGCAATTAATGCACGCCCTGTCGTTTGTTCAACGGCTTCAGTGGCGGCCCGGATAAGATCCGTAACCAAGGCATCATCATGACTGGAATCCAGTTGTAAAAAAACCTTGGCTTCCGCCAGATTGACTGGCTCCATCGCTGCGGGAACCAACACTTGCACACTCATGGCAAGCTCCTTGAAAAAGGGAATAAAAAGGGGTGCGGACAGGCCATGAATATCTCACTGGTCTGCCCGCGATCCGCCAATAGCGTCAGGGGGATTAGCTAACGGCGAATTTCAGAAGTTTGATGGCATTAAAGTCCTGCACACCACCGCCTACTTTTTTGGTCGTATAAAAAAGTACGAACGGTTTGGAGGAATACGGATCGCGCACAACCCGTACCCCGGCACGATCTACAATCAGATAGCCACGGCGAAAATCACCAAAGGCAATCGCATTGGCACCGGCGGCAATGTCGGGCATTTCCTCGATCTCGCTAACCGCATAGCCAAGTAGCGTGGAGGGTTGACCGGCCAGGCTGGCCGGTTGCCAGATATAGTTGCCATCCGCGTCCTTGAACTTTCGTACGGCAGAAACCGTGCGCCGGTTCATGACAAAGCGCGCCCCGGGGCGGTAAACGGCCTTGGGCGCATAGATCAGGTCAATCAGACCATCAATCGGATCGGTACTGGCAAAGGCACCCGCCGCGCCCGTGGCAACATAGCCGACTTCGCCCCAGGCCTGGGTGGCGTTGGCGGTGTTGGTATAGGTCAAAAACCCTTTTGGCTTGCCAATGCCGTCGCCATTGACAAAGGCTGTGGTTTCCTGGGCAGCGAAGACATCCTGAACTTCGGAGGCCAGCCATTGGTCAATGTCGGCAAAGCTGTCATCCAGCAAAGCCTGGGTCGCCGCCGGCATGGCGTATAGCTCGGCCGCCGGAAAGGCGATCAGGTCCAGCGTTGGCGTTAGTGTTTCAGGACGGGCCGCAGTTTCCCCGGTCCAGCCCGCAGACGCACCACCGCGACTAATGGGTTTTTTATAGTTGGAAGATCCGACCTGGCGCACTTCGGCGATCTGGCGCATGGGCGAGGCATCTTGCAATAATTGCGTAATTTGCTGGGCGGTTTCATCAGGGGCCACAAAACCACCATCAGGGTTTGAACCGAGAGAAAGCTGTTTTGATTCCAATAGCTTGCTGATATCACCATGGCGCATATACTGCCCCCATGCCTGTTTGCATTCGCTGGGTACATTGGCCGCGCTGATATCCAGCATTGGGCGTTGTTGATGCAGTTTTAAACGATCCATAGCGGCCTTTTGTTCGTTCAAGACCTGATCAATGCGATCCACTTTTTGGGTACTGAGTACATCTGCCGTTTGTTTTTTTTCAATTTCGGCCAGACGTTGATCATTGGCCTCCTTGAAGGCTTCGAAGGCACTGCGAAATTCATTCATCTCATAGCCATTCGAAGACGGCAAAGGGGCCATCTTGTTTTCTTTTTTCACAATTTTCCTCATGAGGTTAGGTTAGCTGGCCAAGGATGCGGCCACAGGATTAGCCACAAAACGGTTGCTTGTGTTAACGATGCGCAACCGTGCCTGTGGCAGCATGGGAAACGTCACGATGGACACCTCCCATAATTCTACTTCAAGTAATTCCCGGGTTTGTGCCTGTTTGCGTGCCCGGCGTGTTCTAAATCCGATCGATAATCCATCTATGGCCCTGCGGCGCACCAGGGCAGAAGCCGTGCGCCCAAGAGGAACATCAGAAAACACGCGGCCTTTGACCCATAATCCCTGATGGTCTTCCCTAATGGAATCCCAGACCCCGATCGGTTCACTGGCATCATGCTGAAACAACATGCGGACACCGGAGGCCCCTTTGCTGATCAAGGACGCAGAAAAGGCTCCGCGCCTGACCAGATCAAAGGCAAGGTCCTGTCGATCAAAGAGCGAGGCATAGCCTTCGACATGAATGATACTTTCTTTTTCCTTCATATCTGTAATTCTTTCATTTAAGTGTGGTGAAACAAACCACGATTTCAGTTACGGCTAAGGCGTTCTTCTATTCGATTTAACGAGGCACGGGCCTGGACCATTTGTACTTCCAAACGCGTCAAACGCTCCGCTATACCATCCTGATTGGCCGTGCGCCGTTCCAGTTGGTTAATCCGTTCAGCGGCGGCTCCGGCCCATAAAAGCGCCGCTGCACTTTGTAATACTACTGTTAAAACAAGAGCCAAGCTGATATGACCGCCCATGGAGTAGCGCCCGGTCAGCGGGGTAGTAAGATCGCTCATCATTTATCCTTTGTCCCTTGTGGGGATAAACCCGCTAAGGCGCGTTTTTCCACATCACTAAGAAAATCGGCCTTGGACAACCGTTCCCAACGCACACCCACATCCTCGCAAAGCGCCGGAATGTTGTCCTCGGCCACATGGATGGAAACCTCGCCACCCGCCCAGGGGGACAGCCAACTTTCAAAAGAACGCGCCGTTTTATGCACTAATGGCAACACAGTTTGCCGCCAGAATGCCAAATTAGCCTCTCGATAGTTCGCATATGTATTATCCCCCGGAATACCCAGCAACATTGGGGGCACGCCGAAGGCCAGAGCGATCTCCCGGGCGGCGGCGTGGCGCGATTGCAAAAATTCCATATCAGCCGGAGCATGGGACATAGGCTTCCAGTCCAGGCCACCTTCAAGCAACATCGGACGGCCCGCATTTTGCGCCCCCTGGTGCACATCGGCCAGTTCGGCCTTTAGCCGCTCGAACTGCTCGTCATTAAGGCGTTCACTGGAGCTGGCCGAGAGCACCAGCGCCCCGGATGGCCGCGCGGCATTATCAAGTAGAGCCTTGTTCCATTTGGCCCCTGCATTATGAATATCTACGGCATAAGCAGCGGCCTCCAGCGGGCTTTGGCCATAATAATCATTGGCAGGGTTAAACAGGCGCATATGCAGGATCGGGCTTTGATCGTTATGGGCAGCACGTACAAAGCGAATTTTGCGCCCCCCTGCGCTATATTCCCAGCCCCCTGGCCGCCCCCCAGCGGTTGGCACCACTTTCATACGATCCGGGCGCAAGACATAAAGCTCACGCGGCTGGCCATCCAAAATAGCGGCCTCAATATAGCCATTGCCCGAAAGCAACAGATACCCAAAATGGGCCTCCAGAAATTCGGCATAGTCCTGGTCCGCATTGGGTCGAAGAAGTAACGCACTGATTTCATTGTTTTGTGAATGCATTCGCACCGAAGCTGCTGCCTCTGCAATCATGCGTACACACCGATACACAATGGCATTTTTCGCAAACCCTTCCTGCGCCAGCGCCAGATAATTTCGCGGCGTCCAGGCCGCCTGTCCCTGCAGATTCAAGGCAATCAGTTTGCGTGCTGAACTGGCTTTTTCCTCTGGTGGGCGGGAAAAGTTTCTGGATAGAAATTCAAGCATAGTTTCCTCATATCAAGGCTCGCAAACGCGGCCCGTGTTTCAAATCCAACACAAGTGATGTGATCGCCCAGACCAGCGCATCAACGCGATCCGGGCTGTTTGTTGCCGTGAACTCGACGGCGCCAAAGGCGCACATTTGATCTTCTAGCCGTGTAAAACGTCCGCAATGGTGCACCCGACTTTGTTCATAAAGCGCGGCCACCGGCGTTGCCCGTACGTGCTTTGCCCGGCTGGCATGGACCAGTTTTATCGACGCATCCGGATTGGCAAGCCCCAACACTGTGCGCACCATTTCCCCGCCCTGATTGGCCTCGGCAACAATCTCATCGGCTTCAAAATCTTCATAGGCCTGCATAGCGGCCCGCGCCCATGCTTCGGGGCGCACGCCTTGCACCGTGCGATCCGCCAGCACCCAGGCATGGGCACAGTCGGCTTTGCGGATCACCCCGGCGACAATAATGCCGCATTCTGCGGCCTTGGCCCCGACACTAACCGGTGGATCCACGGCAACCACAATGCGTTCCAGTGCGGGCGAGCTAGTACAATAAGCGGCCGCGATCTGGTCGCGATCCCACAGCGCGCCGACGGGATCCTCGACCAGTTCCCCGTTCAGTTCCTGTCGCCCCAGCAAGGTTCCGCCATAACGGCTTTCGACCTCTTGAACAAAACTGTCCGGCAATAACCGATTGTCGCTGGTGCGCGCCCGACTGGTGACCGTCAAAGGGTCGCTCAGCATCTGTCTTAGTGGCTCTATGGGCCGTGGCGTGGTGGTCACCACCATCCGGGGCGACGTCCCCAGACGCAGGCCAAAGCGCAACATATCTCTGGTTTTTTCTATGTGGGTCCAACTGCAAAACTCATCACACCAGGCACTTTCAAATTGTGGTCCCCGTAAAGAATCCGGATCCTCCGACGAAAAAATATAGGCCACGGCCCCATTGGGCCATTCCAGACGCCGCCGCGATGACGAAAATACCGGCCTTCGGTCCGCCGCACTGCAGCGGCGCAGGCCGGAATCCCCCTCGATCATAACCTCTCTGGCATCCAGCAAGGTCGGCGCCACCAGCGCCACACGGTGGCAGCGTTGCCCACCCAAGGGGCTGGAGCCTTCGATTTGCGCCCTGATCCATTCTGCACCGGCGCGGGTTTTTCCGCTGCCGCGCCCTCCCATTAATAACCAGGTTTTCCACGCCCCCGGGGGGGGCAGTTGGTTTTCTCTGGCCCAAAAGGGCCAATACCTAGCCAGATACCGCAATTGCACAGGGCTTAGCGATTGCACAAATGCCCGTATTTTTTGCGGCCCCAGACGCGCGACATATTCGGCACACAACACCCGCGCATGGTCTGTCAAAGGCGCACTCCCTCGAGAGCCCGCCTACCCTCGTTTACTATTTATATGATTATGGGGTCAGAACCTTCTGGAAACGGCCTCACCTAATGCCGGGGCATTTGCTAAGCCGCACTTTCTGACCATGACTGAAGCCTACCCGACCAGCGTCACCGTTGGTTTTCTTTTTACGATTKCCTRTATAGGTGATAAATATCAAGAAGTTATAATTTTTGAGGGGTAAGAGTCTTAGTCTTTATCCCCGCTTTGCCATGAAAACTCAGCTCTCACCTGGCCAAACGATTAGGTAATCTTCAACATCATCGGGAGAAACATCCGTTTCGCTCACCGTACGGTCCCGCACTGACATGCCGGCCTGATGAATGCTTTCCTTATTGCCGGTAATGAGGTGATGCCAGGGGGGCAGATCATAACCATTAAAGATCAGGCGATAGGCACAGGTTTTGGGCATCCAGTCCAATGACCCCAGATTATCTGGTGTCAGGCTGACGCAATCGGGAACCTGGACACAACGGTTGGCATAATCGGTGCAACTGCACCCTGTGCGATCAAAAAGTTTGCAGGCAATGTTGGTGTCAGCAATTTTGCCGGTGTCTTCATCTTCCAGACGGATCATGCAACATTTGCCACAGCCGTCGCAAAGGGATTCCCATTCTTCATGGGTCATATCGTCCAGGGCTTTGGTACGCCAGAATAGATTGGGCTGAAACGTGTTCATAAGGGTTATGATGTTTACTGTTGATCAAAATCTTGCCGTTTTTAAGTGGTCTTGATGAACCATGCCAGCTTTTCGCGCCGATATTTTAAATACAAAAGAAAACCAACGCAGCGTCCGGCTGAAATGGATCGGCGCGACAGCCTTGTTTATTCTCATACTTATGGCGTTGGGCGCCGTAATGATCTGGCGGTATTTTTTTGCAGACATCCCCTCTTTGCCAACAGATCTGGATCAATTATGGGCCATGGAACGCGCGCCCTCTCTGGTTCTGCAAGATAAAGAGGGCAAACCATTGGCCTCACGCGGGCCGCGCTATGGGCATGAAGTTAAACTGGCAGAACTACCTCTCTTTGTGCCCCAGGCCTTTATGGCCATCGAAGATCAGCGATTTTATGACCATAACGGCATTGATTTTCGGGCCATAACCCGGGCGGCTCTGGTTAATATCCGCGCGGGAAAAACCGTGCAGGGCGGCTCTACGATTACCCAGCAATTGATCAAACTTTTATTCCTGACGCCCCGGCAGACCTTTAAGCGCAAAGTGCAGGAAATGTGGTTGGCCATGGCGCTGGACAAGCGGTTGAGCAAATCAGACATTCTAGGGCTGTATCTGAACCGGGTTTATTTTGGCAGTGGGGCCTATGGAATAGATGCCGCAGCCCAACACTATTTCTCTAAACCTGCCGATGCATTAACTTTGCCCGAAGCGGCCCTGTTGGCGGCCTTGCCCAAGGCTCCCAGCCGTCTGGCCCCGGATAAGAACCGTACCATGGCGCAAAAACGGGCTAATCTGGTATTGCGCACGATGAAAAACGCCGGTTATATCACCGCCGAGCAAACTCAATTAGCGCTATCTGAACCGCCAAAACTGAAACTGCAGGACCGTACAAACAGCTATGGCTATATTTTTGATATGGTCGCCAGGGACGTGCAGGCCCTGGCCGGCAGCAGCGCCAAAGACCTGGTCATCACCTCAACCATTGATCACAGTCTGCAAGATGCGACTAGGCAAATCCTGCAAAAGGCGCTGGAGAAAAACCTGAAGGCCCTGAACGTCAGCCAGGGGGCGATTGTCATCCTTGACATGAACGGGGCCATCCGTGCGCTGGTGGGGGGGCGTTCCTATGATGAAAGCAAATTTAACCGCGCGACACAGGCCTTGCGACAACCGGGTTCAGCCTTCAAACCCTTTGTTTTTGCCGCCGCCTTTGAAAAAGGTATTGACGTGGATGCGGTGCGTTATGATGAACCGGTAGAGATTGAAGGCTGGGCCCCGCAAAATTACGGTGGGAAATTTCGTGGACGAGTGACACTGCGCGATGCGTTCAAGCGCTCAATCAATACAGTAGCGGTGCAGCTGACCGATGAGGTTACGCCAGCCGCTGTAACGGCCCTGGCCATACGCTTTGGCATACGTGAAGACCTGAAACCACTGCCCTCCATTGCTCTGGGCGCACAGGAGGTACACTTGCTGGAACTGTGCCGCGCTTATGGTGTGTTTGCCAATGATGGGGCCTTTCATTCCACTTACCTGATCAGTGATATTGAAACTACGCGGGGGGAAAAGCTCTATACCCGTCCACTGATCCCGCCAGTACAGGTATATGAACCGCTTCTGGCCCGCAAAATGTCGTCTTTAATGCAGGAGGTTATTCTGGATGGCACCGGGCACAGGGCCGCCCTGCGCGGTGGTCGGCAAGCCGCCGGCAAAACCGGCACCAGCCAGAACTGGCGAGATGCCTGGTTTGTTGGTTATAGCGCGGATTATATTATCGGCGTCTGGATTGGCAATGATGACAGCAGCCCGATGAAGCGGGTCACCGGCGGTGGCCTGCCTGCCAGAATATGGCGCGACGTTATGACCAAGGCCGAGACCGGCAAGCCCATTCAGGCGCTCAACGCTCCACCGCCCCATCTGCGATCTGAAACCGATGAAAAACTGGCCGCATTTTACAGCAGTCTGGGTGAGGCATTTACACAGATAGCATTACCAGAAAGCAGTCAGTAACTACAATTTTTTTTAATTTATTAATGCCATGAACAGTACACTCTATTTGCACAGCTAATCATGGCCTCGTACATTTCATGTCTAGAGTATAGTGATGCCAGAAAATTCCAAACCACTTGCCAAACCTCTTGCCAAACCTCTTGAACGCCTGGTGGATTTGGCACACGAAAAGTCTAGCCTGCGGCGACGTGAATTACTCAGAGAAGTCACAGACCTGTTTTTTGAAGACGAAAAGCCGCATTCTGATATTCTCAGCCATCATTTTGATGACGTTCTATCGACCATCACCACCGAGATGGATGTAGAAATCCGCAAAGAAATTGCCAGCCGTTTTGCAAAAACGAACCATGCTCCAGCAGGTTTGGTCGGGAAATTGGCAAGTGATGACATCGAAGTGGCCGCTCCCGTGCTCCGACACTCGCCTGTACTGAGTGATTCGAACCTTACCAGACTGATTGACCTTCATAGCCAGGCCCATATGCGCGCCATATCTACCCGTTCCACATTAAGCGAAACGGTCACCGGGGCGATTGTAGAGCGCGGAGATACCAGGACACTGGTGGCTTTAACCCAAAACCAGGGCGCACAATTTTCACGCGAAAGCATGGAAACGCTGGTCGACAAATCTGAAACAGAGACAGACTTGCAATCCCCTCTGGTCAATCACCAGGCTTTGCCCCCTGATTTGCTCAACGATATGTACTTCTTTGTGGAAGAACGCTTGCGCAAGCGCATCATTGCACGCAATCAGGAAATGCCCCCCGAAGAGCTGGAGCGCGTCTTTAAAATCGCAAAAGAACGTATCTGTGGCATCTCCGCCCTGCCTGCAGACTATGAAGAGGCAGAGCACTTTATCGAGGCACAAAAACTGCGTAAGCAGGTGACGCCCGTCCTACTCGCCAAACTTGCCCGCAATGGCGAACATACACGCTTTTTACTGGCTTTTACAGAATTAACGGGTCTGGATTTTGAAACCGCATGCCGTGTCTGGGAGCCGGGAAAAACCGAAGCCGTAGCCATTGTCTGCAAGGCCAGCGACCTGCCAAGGGACCTCTTTTCCACGCTGGTGGTCTTGATCTGCAAGGATGGCAGTAAAGATATATCCGATATTCAGTCTTTAGGGAGGGTCTATGAGGACATTCCCAAAGCAGTGGCGGAACGTACATTGCGGTTTTGGAAAATGCGTAAACATGCCAGGACTTCGAATGCCGCCTGAAACCGTCCCGAACCTTGTGCCTATGCGCATTGACATGCACACACCTCACGTTAAATTGCGCCGCCTTTCACACATACTGTGAATAGATATCTAATGACGGGTAGCCGCCAAGTCCGCCGTTGCAATCGCATTTTTCAAAGAAGAAATGCCGGACCGCGACACGTATAAAGGGACAGTTATGTCCAAACGTCACACACAAAAATACAAAATTGACCGCCGTATGGGCGAAAATATTTGGGGTCGTCCCAAAAGCCCGGTGAACAAACGTTCTTATGGCCCGGGACAGCATGGCCAGCGCCGCAAAGGCAAAATGTCAGACTTTGGTCTGCAACTCATGGCCAAGCAAAAGCTCAAAGGCTATTATGGCAATATTTCTGAAAAACAGTTCCGTAATATTTACGGGGTTGCCCAGCGCCGCAAAGGCAATACGGCAGAAAATTTGATCGGACTGCTGGAATCTCGTCTGGACGCCATTGTTTATCGCGCCAAATTTGTACCCACGGTTTTTGCAGCCCGCCAATTCGTCAACCACGGCCATGTGATGGTCAATGGGCGCAAGGTTAACATCCCCAGCTATCGTTGCCTGCCTGGCGATGTCATACAGATCCGTGAAAAATCCCGCTCAATGGCTTTGGTGCTCGAAGCTCTGGACAGCCCGGAACGCGATCTTCCTGATTACATTGAGGTTGAAGGCAAGAACATGACCGCCACTTACTTGCGCGTGCCTGAACTGGCCGATGTGCCTTATCCCGTTAAAATGGAACCAAATCTGGTTGTCGAATTTTATACGTCCTGATTATCGAAATACAGACAACAAAAAGGGGACCCGGCGGGTCCCCTTTTTTATTGGGTTGGTTAAGAGAAATTACGCCGCGTCGGTCAAAACGCCTTTTTCCTGCATCAAGGTTTTCAGCTCACCACTTTCAAACATTTCGCGCATAATATCACTACCACCGACAAACTCGCCTTTGACATAAAGCTGTGGAATGGTGGGCCATTGGGCGAATTCTTTAATGCCTTCGCGTACCGCCATGTCTTCCAGAACGTTTTCGGCCTTATAATCCACGCCGGTAATTTCGAGTATTTTGGTCGCCATGGAAGAAAAACCGCATTGCGGAAATACCGGCGTGCCTTTCATGTACAAGACGACATCATTTTTTTCTACGGTGTCTTTGATATGATCAATAATGGCTTGATCGGTCATGGCCAGAAGTCCTTTGTGAATTGAAATTGCCTGGTAGAGCTAGGTATTCGGGTCCGTCTCGTCAAGCACCTCAAGTGCTTCTTGTAAATGCGCGGGCCGCGTGGTTGAAACCATCACCACATCGGCCAGGTCCGCATTAAGCGTGTGTCGCAAGGCCTTTTTTGCGGAATGCCGTGGTTTTACAAACATCCCCTGGCGTAGCGCCCGTGCATTATACCATAAATCCGCCGTAGAGCGCGGTAAGCGCAGCCCTGCGCTGGCTCCTTTGAGCACCTCAATACCAACTATGCCAATACCCTTGCCTTTTGCGCGTTCCAGTCTTTGCCGCTCCACAACCGATAAGCCYCCATGACAGGGGACCATCAACAGATCAAAAATACCAAGGTCTATGGCCGCATCAATTTCCGAGCCGCGCCCCGCCATACCGATAAGGCGGGTACGCCCGCGTTCTTTTTCCTGTTGCAACACGGCGGCCAAATCATCGTTTAATTCCGCTCGACCCGGGCCATGCATAAAAAGGACATCCACATAATCACACCTCAGCCGTGCCAGCGAGCGATCCAGGGAGGCCGTAATGGAGGATGGTGTGAAATCCCGGGTTTTATTTTCAAGCACACCGGCTTTGGTACTGATGAAAATCTGATCGCGGCTAACCGGTTTTATGGCCGCGCCAAGGCGGCGCTCGGCCTCGCCAGCGCCATAGGCCGGGCCGGCATCAAAGGCCGTAATACCCCCATGGAAGGCCTGCAAGATTAAATCATGGCTGGTACGAGGCGAAACCAGGGGGGTGGCATGAGGCCCGGCGACCCCAAAGGCAATCCGGCTTAACCCGGATGCGCCCTGCCACGCCTTGTTCATTCGCGAGAAGCGGTTTCCAGGGCGAGAGCATGCAATTCGCCGCCCATTTTGCCTTTCAGGGCCGCATAAACCATCTGGTGCTGTTTCACCCGGTTCAGGCCTTCAAATGCCGCCGAAATAATGCGGGCCTTATAATGATCGCCGTCCCCGGCCAGATCAGTGATTTCCACCCGGGCGTCGGGTATGGCCTCGATAATCATGGCCTCTATGTCTTCTGCGCGCATGGCCATCAGGCATCCTCCATATATGCGGGTAACCAGTTTTCATGCTTTTGCGACAGAAGATCAAGCGCCAGTGGCATGGCATCGCCCAACACCACATCCGAATCTTTCATGGTGCCCACCACCTTTGCATCCACACCGGCCTCGTGCGCCTGATCCAATAGGGGATCCACAACATCGGCCTTAACGGCCAAAAGATAACGCCCCTGATCTTCGCCAAAGAACCAGGCGGCATCCAATAGCGTATCACTGGCCACCAGATGTACACCGCACCGGCTAGCCATTGCCATTTCAGTCGCCGCACAAGCCAGTCCGCCGTCGCTTAAGTCATGCACGGCGCGAACCTGACCACCATGGATCAATGCGTGAACCAGCATGCCGGTCCGGTGCTCCTGTTCCAGATTCACCGGTGGGGGCGCGCCTTCTTCTCGCCCCTCTACCTCACGCAGATAAAGCGACGCGCCAAGCCAGCCAGTGGTGGCCCCCAACAAGACCAGAGCATCCCCCGCCTCGGCCCCGCCAAAGCCCATGGCCGTATTGGCATTATCGATCAGGCCAACCCCGCCGATTACCGGGGTTGGCGGGATCGCGGTGCCAGCGGTTTCATTATAAAGCGAGACATTTCCCGAAACGACCGGAAAGCCTAGCGCCCGGCAAGCCTCGGCCATGCCATCAATAGCACGAACAAACTGGCCCATAATATCCGGGCGTTCGGGATTGCCAAAGTTCAGACAGTCGGTCACCGCCATTGGCCTTGCCCCGCTGGCGATCAGGTTGCGCCAGCACTCGGCCACCGCCTGCTTGCCGCCCTCATAGGGGTCCGCAAGCACATAGCGCGGCGTGCAATCCGAAGACATGGCCAGCGCTTTATTGGTGTCATGCACGCGCACCACCGCCGCATCGGACGCCCCGCCAGAGGCCTTAATAGTGTCGGCCATCACATGACGGTCATATTGCTCCCATATCCAGCGCTTTGACGCCATATCCGGGCTTTGCATCAAGGTGATGAGCGCTTTTGCAGGATCACCCGATGCAATCTCATCAGCGTTAATGGCGGGCAAAGTTGGTGGCTCCACCCAGGGGCGATCATAGTTGGGGGCATCATCACCCAGAGGCGCAATCGGAATATCGCAAACCTTTTCACCCTTGTGATGCAACACCATATGGCCGGTATCGGTGGTCTTGCCGATCAGGGCCACGTCCAGCTCCCAGTGCTCGAAAATTGCCTGCGCCTCGCTTTCCTTGCCCGGACGCAACACGATCAGCATGCGTTCCTGACTTTCGGACAGCATCATCTCGACCGGCGTCATATGGGTTTCGCGTTGTGGCACCTTGTCCAGATCAAGGTCGATCCCCACGCCGCCCTTGTCGGCCATTTCAATAGAGGACGAGGTCAGACCCGCTGCGCCCATATCCTGAATGGCAACAATGCAACTGGTTTGCATAAGCTCCAGACAGGCCTCGATCAAACGCTTTTCGGTAAACGGATCACCGACCTGCACGGTGGGGCGTTTGGCCTCGGTCTCATCATCAAATTCGGCAGAGGCCATAGTGGCACCATGGATGCCATCGCGCCCGGTTTTGGCCCCGACATACAAGACCGGATTGCCAGCGCCTTTGGCCGCCGAATAAAAAATACTGTCTTGTTTGGCAATACCGACGCACATGGCATTGACAAGAATATTACCGTCATAACCAGCATGAAAATTGGTTTCACCGCCAACAGTTGGCACGCCGACGCAATTACCATAGCCGCCAATGCCCGCTACTACGCCGGAAACCAATGCGCGGGTTTTGGGATGGTCTGGCGAACCAAAACGCAAGGCATTCAGCAATGCCACCGGGCGGGCGCCCATGGTAAAGACATCGCGCATAATGCCGCCCACCCCGGTGGCCGCGCCCTGATAGGGCTCGATATAGGAGGGGTGGTTATGGCTCTCCATTTTGAAAATACAGGCCAGTCCATCGCCAATATCAATAACACCGGCATTTTCCCCGGGGCCACAAATGACGCATTTTCCCGTGGTTGGAAGTTTGCGCAAATGTCGCCGAGAGGACTTATACGAACAATGTTCGGACCACATGACCGAGAATATTCCCAGCTCGGTCTGGTTTGGGGCCCGGCCCAACCGTTTCAGAATTACGCCCCATTCGTCTTCATTCAGCCCTAGTGCCTGTGCCTGTTCAAAACTGGTCGGATTGTTTTGCGCGCTCATGCCATTACTCCGGCAAGGCTCTTAAAAAAGGCAAGGCCGCCGGTCTCCCCGGTCAACGGGTCAATGGCGCGTTCCGGATGAGGCATCATGCCAAGTACATTGCCAGCTTTATTAGTGATGCCGGCAATATCACGGGACGAGCCATTGGGGTTATTCACATAGCGAAAAACGATCTGCCCCCCCCCTTCCAAACGGTCCAGCGTATCTTCATCGGCAAAATAATTACCGTCATGGTGGGCAATCGGGATCGAGGTTTGATCTAGACCAGCATAGGCACGGGTGAACGGGGTGTCGGCGTTTTCAATGCGCAAGGGCGTGCTCTTGCATAAAAACTTCAGTCCGGCATTGCGCATTAGCGCGCCCGGTAATAAATGCGTCTCGGTCAGGATTTGAAAGCCGTTACAGATTCCAACCAGCAGACCGCCCCGTTTCGCATGGCTCTGTACCGCCGTCATAATGGGTGACCGGGCAGCAATCGCGCCGGAACGTAAATAATCCCCATAGGAAAAGCCGCCCGGCAGAATAACCAGATCCACCTTGGGTAAATCGGTATCGCGATGCCAGACCCGGTGAACCCGCTTTGTTGAATGCTTGCTTAAGGCGGACACAGCATCCCGGTCGCAGTTCGAGCCGGGGAAAACGATAACGGCTGCACTCACGATCATGCCCCTGCCGTTAGGCTTCTATACTGATGGAAAAATCTTCTATAACGGTATTGGCAAGTAATTGTTCGCACATTTTTTGTACTCGCTGGCGAACGTCTTGTTCGTCACCATCACCAAATTCAAGTTCAATGATTTTGCCCTGACGCGCTGATAACACCTCGTCAAAACCCATATGCTTCAGCGCCCCGGCCACGGCCTGACCCTGGGGGTCCAGAACCCCGCTACGCGGCTGAATATGGACGATGGCCTTCATTCTTCGCCCCCATTTGAAATCACTTTCAAATTTGGCTGGTCTTTCATAATTCCCAAACGCTTTGCCACTTCGGCATAGGCATCGGTGACGCCGCCAAGCTCTTGCCGAAAACGGTCTTTATCCAATTTTTTGCCGGTATCGGCGTCCCACAGGCGGCACGAATCAGGGCTGATTTCATCGGCCAATATGGTCCGCACCATATCGCCATCATACTGGCGGCCAAATTCCAGTTTAAAATCTACCAGCTTAATTTTAACTGCGGCAAACAAGCCGCAGAGAAAATCATTGACCCGCAAGGTCATGGACACCATGTCCTCGACTTCCTGAGGACCGGCCCAGTTAAAGGCGGCAATGTGTTCTTCGGCAACCAGCGGATCGCCCAGATCATCATCTTTATAGTAATATTCAATGATAGGGCGGGACAGCTTCTCGCCGTCTTTCAAACCCAATCGTTTACAGATGGAACCGGCTGCAATATTGCGGCAAACAATTTCCAGCGGAATGATTTCCACTTCATGAATCAGTTGCTCACGCATATTGATACGCTTTATGAAATGCGTTGGGATGCCGATGTCCCCAATACGTTGCATCAGAAATTCACTGATACGGTTGTTCAGAACCCCTTTGCCCTCAAGGATTCCATGCTTTTCGTTGTTGAAAGCGGTGGCATCATCTTTGAAATACGCGATTAGAGTGCCGGGCTCAGGCCCTTCATAGAGAATCTTCGCTTTGCCTTCATAAATTTTCTTGCGTCGGCTCATCCTGGCCCATTCCCATGCTGCATAATCCAAAGGTAAAATAAATAAATCCAGCACACAGAATCGGTGCGCCGATGCATCGCACCCATACCCCAGCTATTCGCAGGCGGCAATGCGTACAAAATGCCAAAGTCATTGATTCCTGCACCGCAGCACGCTAGTTCATCAGGCACATTGGTGCCAGCGAGAAGGAGAAGCATATGAGCGGTTTTGACAAACGGGAACAAGGATACGAATCCAAGTTTGCTCATGACGAAAATCTGGAATTCAAGGCCGCAGCTCGGCGTAACAAACTGTTGGGTTTATGGCTGGCGGGCCTAATGAATAAATCCGCAGAAGAGGCCGAAAGCTATGCCAAGCAAGTGATCATTGCCGACTTTGAAGAGGCGGGCGACGAAGACGTGTTTCGCAAACTGCGTGCCGATGCAGATGCCGCCGAGCTGGACCTTTCGGACCACCAGATCAGAAGAAAAATGGCTGAGCTGACGGAAGAAGCCCGCACACAGGTCCGCAGCGAAACCTGAGCCACTTTGCACGCTTGCTTGATTAAAAAACCTAACTCTCGCTTGTCGTGGCTGAGACAGGCAAGGCCCGGTGCAGACTGCGTTGCAACTTGGCGGCAATGGCCTCCTTGCTGTCACGAATGGTAATGATATCCATCACCGTTTCCGTAGCCGGATCAATCAGTAACATAAAGCCGGTGCGGCCCTTGTTTTTTGCATAAATATTGGCAATGCCTTTTTCTTCGGCCAAGTCTTTAATGGCCTTGCCCCGAACAAGCGCATAAGAAAAATCAAACGTAACAAAATCAACATTGTGACCAGAAAATGCTGGCCTTATAGCCTCAAGCCTGGGTTCCAGAATTTGGCATGCTCCGCACCAATTGGAATAAAACATCGCCGCGATAACCGGCTGCTCCTGTGAAACTTCGGCAGAACTGGCGGCACTGCTGGCCTGCGCCGTAGTAAACAGTGAACGAAGTAGCGGCGATGCGGCCAATAAAGCCAGGATGGCCAGAACAATATAATATTTTTTGAACATGAGAGTCTCCGAATGCTCAATTTAAAGGCGCGCGCCCGGGCGGGCAAAATGCAGAATTCTGGTCACGATGACCTTGCGGTAATGACTGAACAGCGGCTACCGCTTGCTTCATGGCATGAACCATAGTCGAAGCTGTAAAGGTTCGATTGAAACAATCTATGCGCTCACCCGTATCGACCGAAGTCAGGACAACCAGGCCGGTTATGCCGGCATAGGCATTATAAATCCCCACCACATCATGATCCAAGGCGACTTCAATGGACTGATCCCACTTCGCAGCATTGGTAAAATCCAAAGTAACAAGCTCTACGGGAACATCCGTGGTCTGTGCCATGGCCTTTTCCAGAATGGGCTCCAGGATATGGCAATTGGAGCACCAGTCGGCGCGAAACAACACGGCCCGAATGACTGGCTGTTCCTGATTTCTAGCTGCTGTATCCTTCGCAACCCCTATCACAGGATTGAGAACGAAAAACAATAACAGGGTCATAAATCCAGCAAACCCACGCATTAGAACTCCAAAACAAATCGGCGGTCACTTCACACGCCTTTGGATATCCCAGAATTTGCACTCAAATGCCAATCACGTTGAAGAGAGCAGTATTAAGCCCCGTCAAACACCCGCAAGAAAATCGTATCCACATGGCGCAAATGATACGCCATATCAAAGAGCCCCAATAATTCCTGATCGCTGAGCAGAGCGGTAATCTCTTTGTCCTGGCGCAATAAGTCTGTGAAGCTGATCTTGCTTTGCCAGGCCTCCATGGCATTGCGCTGTACCAGGCGGTATGCTTCTTCGCGGCTGGCCCCCTTTTGGGTTAGCGCCAGTAATATGCGTTGAGAATTGTGCAAACCACCAAGCCGTTCCAGGTTTTCCAGCATACGGTCATCGTGAACCACCAGATTTTCCAAAACACCAGCTAGCCTGTGCAAGGCAAAATCCAGATGGATGGTGGCGTCCGGTGCAATGCCGCGCTCTACACTGGAATGCGAAATATCGCGTTCGTGCCACAGSGYSAYATTTTCMAGYGCCGGCRYCACRSMSRWRCGMACSAKCCGYGCCARACCCGTCAGGTTTTCGGTCAACACCGGATTGCGTTTATGAGGCATGGCAGATGAGCCTTTTTGCCCTTTGGCAAAAAATTCCTCTACTTCGGCAACCTCGGTACGTTGCAAATGCCGGATTTCAGTGGCGATTCTCTCTACAGAGGAAGCAATCACCCCCAGGGTCGCAAAATAGGCGGCGTGGCGATCTCGCGGGATAATCTGAGTTGAGGCAGGTTCTGGTACCAGCCCCATTTTTTCAGCCACATACTCCTCTACGCCAGGGTCAATATTGGCAAACGTGCCAACGGCCCCGGAAATCGCGCAAATTGAAATTTCCTTTTGCGCGGCTACAAGGCGTTTTTTGCATCGCAAAAATTCAGCATAGGCCTGCGCCATTTTCAGGCCAAACGTGGTGGGTTCGGCATGAATGCCGTGGCTGCGGCCTATACAGACCGTATTTTTGTGGGCATAGGCCTGCGCTTTTAGCGCCGCCAAAACCTTGTCCATGCCCTCTAGCAAAAGCGCCGAAGCCCGGTCCAGCTGCACGGAAAGGCAGGTGTCCAAAACATCTGATGAGGTCAACCCCTGGTGGATAAACCGGGCCGACTCTCCCACGAATTCAGCCAGATGCGTTAAAAACGCAATCACGTCATGTTTAACTTCGCGCTCGATTTCATCAATACGCCCCACATCAAATTCTGCGGCACCCCCACGCTCCCAAATCTGTTCGGCGGCCTCCTTTGGGATCACCCCCGAAGCGGCCATGGCCTCACAGGCATAGGCTTCAATTTCAAACCATATTTTATATTTGGATTGTGCAGACCAGAGTGCAACCATTTGCGCACGTGCGTAGCGGGAAATCATATGCCTCTCCACTGAGGGGTTCAACGACCGGGTATTGTCTGCCCACATAACGTATGTGTAGCGTTTATCCTACCCCATACGCCTGTGAAAATCGGTTGTAATATTTACTCATTTTCAAACCCACCTCGCACTATACACAACAATAAATGGCAACATAAATTAACCTTCGTGAATACATATGCCTTTGATACCTATAATGACATGTCGCATAAAGTTATTCGGTGATTCCTAACATTATGTACCAAACAGAAACACAATATAACCCAATACCCCCTACGGCACATTTTTGAATCTTTTTTTTGCAACTATTTGGCGTATGCGCTGGCACAGACCCAGAATACTGATAGGTTACCCAATCGTAAACGTGGGGAAACTCATAATTTTTGCAGTCTTTAGAGCTGCGTTGCCGATAAGGGCTGACCGTAATGCCAGGCTTGGTTGATACGGGTTTAGGGGAGACAAGAATGATTTACAAACGGGTATTACTGGCGGCGGCGGGGACCAGCGCCCTGCTCATTGCAGCATGCGGGACAACGCAAACCACATCTGGGTACTCCAACAGCGAAGCTGCGCGGATTGCACAATTACAGACTGAGCTGGAATCGGCACAAGCGCACAATGCGGCTTTGTCTTCCCAGGTTACCACCCTGCAATCCCAGAATGGTTCTTCGAGCCAGTCCGGTGATTCGATTGCCATTGCGGCCGGATATCCACCAAATGCGAAACCGGGGCAGTGTTTTTCACGTATCCTTATACCAGAAATTACGGAAACCGTGGGCGAGCAGGTCATTGATCTTCCTGCCTCTACGGAATTACGTATTGTCGCGGCAGAATATGAGTTTGCGCAAGAGCGCATCATGGTAAAGGAAGCGACCACAAACTACCACGTTATTCCAGCCACCTATGAAACCGTTACAGAGCAGGTTCTGGTTCAGCCCGAAATGACAATTTCAAAGGTTATTGCTGCCGTATATGAAGAATACGAAGAGCAGGTTTTGGTACGTCCCGCCTTTACAACATGGAAACCGGGTGCTGGCCTGATCGGCGACGGTGGTTATCGTCATGGCAATGATGGTCGCCTTTACGGCCCTGACGGCTCTCTGGTGCAGACCATCATCCAGCCAACGGGCGAGATTTTGTGTAAGGTCGAGGTTCCACCAAAATACAAAACCATTACCCGCAAACGCCTGGTATCCGCAGAACATACTCAGGATACCGTGGTTCAGGCCAAGTATGAAACCATTACCAAACAGGTGATTGCGGTCCCGCCACGGGTCGAAGAAGAGATTGTTGCGGCTGAGTATACCACCATTCGTGTGCGCAAGCTGGTTAGCCCGGCCCGGACCGAAACCATTTCCATCCCCGCCACTTACAAAACGATCGAAAAAATCAGGATCGTCAGTGGTGGCAATCTGGAATGGCGCGAAGTTATCTGTGATACCAACTCTACGCCAGAGCTGATTTCACTGGTGCAAAATGCGCTGACCGGTCGGGGCTATAACACCGGTCGTGTCGATGGTGTGTTTGGCATGTCAACGCTACGTGCCATGGAGAAATTCCAGCATGACAATGGTCTGATTGTGGGTCAATTGACCATGCAGACCATGGATGCTCTGGGGGTTCCACACTAGGAACGCTTATATAAACACAAAAGCCCTCGCCAGCCGGCGGGGGCTTTTTTGTATGTGAGTATTTCAGGCTCAGGCCTTGCTGCCGCCCCTTCCCTTTGCCAGGGCACGGATAACGCCGCGAAAGGTTCTAACCTCCTGTTCGGTTAACCTGGCCTTGGTCAGCGCGTTTTGAATATTGCGCATCATCATGGTTTGTTTTTCTGGCGGAAAGAAGAAGCCAGCCTGATCCAACTCAGTTTGCAAATGCCCAAAGAGGCCAATTAATTTTTCTTTATTGGCGGCTGGTGACAAATTATCTGGCCTTAAGACGTTTTGCACTTCCTGTCTGCCAAGGTGCCATTCATAGGCAAATACAGCCACCGCTTGTGCCAGATTTAGCGAACTGAACCCCGGATCCACCGGGTACGTGATCAGGCCATCGCACAAGGCAACGTCAGCATTATCCAGCCCTGAAGACTCGGCCCCGAAGAGCAGAGAAACTTGCCCCCCTTTGTGCATGTGATCACGCAGCGACGCGCACCCTTTGACCGGGCCGTAAACCTGTTTTTCCATATCGCGTAAACGGGCAGAAACCGCAAAGACCATGGAACAATCGGCTATGGCCGCCGCCACATCTTTATAAACCCGCACCGGGCCAGTATCCTTGATCGCACCGGCGGACATGGCCTGGGCTTTGGGGTTTGGCCAACCATCGCGAGGGGAAACCAGCCGCAGGTCGGTGAGGCCAAAATTGGACATAACCCGTGCCGCCGCCCCGATATTCTCGCCCATCTGGGGCCTGACCAGAACAATCGCCGGCTGACCTTCTTGTGAATTGTGCACACTGAGATCCTCGTTATTATCACCGTGCAACACACTATAAGCTCTTTTCCCCAACTGATACGGGTGCTATCGCTTCGCCAGAACAAAATTTACGCAAAACACAGTGATCGGGAGACAACATGCCTCCCTCATACTGACAAACGGGAAGACACTCATGGCCAAAATAAAAGTCAAAAATCCAGTTGTTGAGCTTGATGGGGACGAAATGACCCGCATCATGTGGGATATGATCAAAAACACCCTGGTCCTTCCCTATCTTGATATTGATCTGAAGTATTTTGACCTTGGCATAGAAGCCCGCGATGAAACCGATGACCAGATCACCGTTGATGCGGCCATGGCCATCAAAAAATACGGGGTTGGCATAAAATGCGCGACCATTACGCCCGATGAAGCCCGTGTTGAGGAGTTTGGCCTGAAAAAAATGTGGAAGTCACCAAACGGCACGATTCGGAACATTCTGGGAGGGGTGATTTTTCGAGAGCCGATCATCTGCCGCAATGTACCGCGCCTGGTTCCGGGCTGGACCAAGCCGATCGTCATTGGACGCCATGCCTATGGCGACCAATACCGGGCCACAAACTTTATCGTTCCCGGCAAGGGAAAATTGACCATGAAATGGCAAAGCGACGATGGCAAACAGTCCATCGAAGAAGAGGTTTTTGAGTTTGAAGGCAGCGGCGTGGCCATGGGTATGTATAATATTGATGCCTCTATTCTCGACTTTGCCCGCTCTTCCATGAATTTTGCCCTGCAAAGAAAATGGCCGCTCTATCTCTCTACCAAAAACACCATTTTGAAGGCCTATGATGGCCGGTTCAAAGACCTGTTTATGGAAATTTATGAGGCCGAGTTTAAAGACCGTTTCGAGGCCGCCGACATCTGGTATGAACACCGCCTGATTGATGACATGGTGGCTTGCGCCATGAAATGGGCCGGTGGTTTTGTCTGGGCCTGTAAAAACTATGATGGCGATGTCCAATCCGACACCGTCGCTCAGGGGTTTGGCTCTCTAGGTCTGATGACCTCGGTTCTGCTGTCTCCCGATGGCAAAACCATGGAAAGCGAAGCGGCCCACGGCACCGTTACCCGCCATTACCGCGCCCATCAGAAAGGCGAAGCCACCTCGACCAACTCCATCGCCTCTATCTTTGCCTGGACTCGCGGCATCGCCCATCGGGGACGGCTTGATGGCACACCCGATGTGGTAAACTTTGCTGAAACACTTGAAAATGTGGTTATCAACACCGTGGAAACCGGGAATATGACCAAAGATCTGGCCCTGTTGGTTGGGGACAAGCAAAGTTGGCTAACCACCACCGGGTTTTTGGAAAAAGTGGCTGATAATCTCGAAGCCGAAATGGCCAAAGCCTAACGATCATTGGCGGGCCTGCGCTTAATGCCGCCCGCCACCAATCATTTTCAATATGCTGTTCGGGCTTTAACCTGCCAGCGATTGTTTGATCGCTTCAATGGCATTTTGTGCCGAAGCCCCGTCCGGCCCACCGGCCTGGGCAAAGTCGGCCCGGCCACCGCCACCCTTGCCGCCCAAAGCCACCGAGCCGGCCCGGACCAGATCGACCGCACTGATCCGGTCGATCAAATCCTGGCTGACCCCCACGGCGAGCGCAGCCTTGCCATCATTATTGGCGGCAAATACCACCACGCCTGACCCCAGCTTTTCTTTGCTTTCATCGACCAACGCGCGTAGGTCGCGCGGCGGTACATTGTTCACAACCCGCCCAATAAAGCCGGTGCCATTGATGTTTTCTGCGTCCTTACCGGACGCCGCATTGCCGCCCATGGCCACTTGTTTGCGCAATTTGGACACTTCTCGTTCCAGCTTGCGGCGCTCATCCAACAATTGTTTCAATCGTTTGGGCAAATCCTCAGGCAAGGATTTCAATAATTTCGCGGCTTCTTGCAGGGCTTTTTCCTCGGTCCGCACATATTCCAGTGCCTTTGCACCCGTCACCGCCTCGATCCGGCGCACCCCAGCGGCCACACTGCTCTGACCGGTGATTTTAATCAGCGCAATATCGCCAGTGCGTCCAACATGAGTGCCACCGCACAGTTCAATCGAGTATGGCCGGTTGGCATCATTAATATCCTGACCCAGACTGAGCACCCGGACCGTGTTGCCATATTTTTCCCCAAAGAGTGCCGTTGCTCCGGCCTTGATGGCATCTTCCGGGCTGGTTTCGCGGGTCTCCGCATCGGCATTCTGGCGCACAATAGCGTTAACCTCATCTTCTATGCTGGCCAAATCTTCGGCGCTTAGCGGCCCCGAATGGGTAAAGTCAAAGCGCAGATAATCCGGCCCGACAAATGAGCCTTTTTGCGCGACATGATCCCCTAAATGGCGATGCAGCGCGGCATGCAGCAAATGGGTTGCCGAATGGTTCGCCCGAATGGCGCACCGACGTGTATGATCGACCGATAAAGTTGCGTTTTCCTTCACCTTAATTTTTCCGGAAATCACCTTTCCATTGTGAACGAAATGTCCAGAGGTAAGTTTTGTTGTATTGCTTATTTCAACAACGGCATCTGTTTCAAATTTGATAATGCCAGCATCACCAATCTGCCCCCCAGATTCTGCATAAAATGGTGTTTGATTAAAAACTAAATCTACGTTGCTTCCTACTTCTGCGTAAGAGGCGTTATTCCCCTCATTGACGACAACCTGTAGCTCTGCCTTAGCCTCCTCTTGTTTATAGCCAAGAAAAACTGTTGGAGCATGAGTGTCCTCAATAGCATCTTTCCATAGCGCTAGATCACCTGCATCACCAGAGCCTTTCCAATTAGCACGTCCCGATGCCTTTTGCGTGGCCATAGCGGCATCAAAACCGGCCTTATCAACCGTAATTTCTTTGGCGCGCAAAGCATCTTCAGTTAAATCCAGCGGAAAGCCATAGGTGTCATAAAGTTTAAACGCCACATCGCCGGGCAATTGATCCCCTTTGCCAAGGGTGACCGTGGCCTCATCCAACAACCCCATGCCGCGCCCCAACGTGCGCAAAAAGCGTTCTTCCTCTTGCAACACATTGTTTTCAATCAGCGCCTTGGCACGCACCAGTTCCGGGTACGCCTCACCCATTTCACCAATCAGGGTTGGCACCAGGGTGTGCACCACCGGCTCTTTGGCGCCCAGCAAATGCGCATGGCGCATAGCCCGGCGCATTATGCGGCGCAATACATAGCCCCGCCCCTCATTAGACGGCGTCACGCCATCGGCAAGCAGGAACGATATGGAACGCAAATGATCGGCGATCACCCTATGGCTGGCGCGCGCCCCGCCCTTGGCCTTTACATGCAGTGCATTTTCACTGGCCGCAATCAGGGTTTTAAATAAATCAATATCGTAATTATCGTGCACGCCCTGCAAAACGGCAGCAATACGCTCCAGCCCCATCCCAGTATCGATAGACGGCTTGGGTAACGCCATGCGCTTTCCGCCCGCCTGCTGGTCAAACTGCATGAAAACCAGGTTCCAAATCTCAATAAACCGGTCCCCATCTTCATCCGGTGATCCGGGGGGGCCACCAGGGATACGATCCCCATGATCATAAAATATCTCGGAACAAGGGCCGCATGGACCCGTGTCTCCCATGGACCAGAAATTATCAGAGGTGGCGATTTTGATAATTCTACGATCATCAAATCCGGTGATTTTCTTCCACAGAACAGCTGCTTCTTCATCCTCGGCATAAACCGTCACTAATAACTTGTCGGCTGATAAGGCAAACTCTCTGGTCAGCAAATCCCAGGCATAGAAAATCGCATCTTCCTTGAAATAATCCCCAAAGGAAAAATTGCCGAGCATTTCAAAAAACGTATGGTGGCGTGCGGTATAGCCGACATTATCCAGATCATTATGCTTGCCACCGGCCCGTATGCATTTTTGCGAACTGACTGCACGCTGATAGGGGCGGGTTTCATCGCCGATAAATACATTTTTAAACTGGACCATCCCGGCATTGGTAAAAAGCAGGGTCGGGTCATTCTGCGGAACCACCGGGCTGGACGCCACAATCTCGTGATTGGCCTTGCCATTACCACTTTCAAAATAACGCAGAAAGGCACTGCGAATATCATTCAGGTTTTGCATGTTCGCGGTCCGCCCTGCATTCATCCATGATCTTCTAGGTCATGATATAGAAAGGGCGCCCGGCCAAGCCAAGCGCCCATCACGTTTGAACTGCGATATTCGTGAATTTATCCGTTTACAACGTCATCCATGTCCTTGCCAACATTACCAACCAGCATGTCTTCTTCAATCAGGCCGGAATTGCTACGAATTTGGGTGTCAATTTTGGCTAGAATTTCCGGGTTCTCTTTCAGAAATTTTCGAACATTTTCCCGCCCTTGACCGATACGTTCTGAATTATAGGAATACCAGGAACCGGATTTTTCGATAATGTCTGCCTTCACGCCCAAATCAATAATCTCACCAACTTTTGAAATGCCTTCGCCAAAAAGAATATCAAATTCCACCATACGAAACGGCGGTGCTACTTTGTTTTTGACAACCTTGACACGGGTATGATTGCCGATCACTTCATCACGGTGTTTGATGGCACCAATGCGGCGAATATCCAGACGTACCGTGGAATAGAATTTAAGCGCATTACCACCGGTTGTGGTTTCCGGGCTGCCATACATCACGCCGATCTTCATGCGAATCTGGTTGGTAAAGATCATCAGAGTCCCAGACTTGGCAATCGAACCGGTCAGCTTGCGCATGGCCTGGCTCATCAAACGGGCATGAAGACCAGGAAGACTGTCGCCCATGTCCCCTTCCAGCTCTGCACGGGGGGTCAGGGCGGCAACCGAGTCAATCACCACGACCTCTACCGCGCCGGRACGAATAAGTGTATCGGCGATTTCCAACGCCTCTTCGCCTGTGCTGGGCTGTGAAATCAGCAATTCATTAATGTCGACCCCCAGTTTTGCCGCATAGGTAGGATCTAGTGCATGCTCCGTATCAATGAAAGCCGCCACACCGCCATTGCGCTGGCACTCGGCCACGGTATGCAGGGTCAGGGTGGTTTTCCCCGATGATTCAGGGCCATAGATCTCCACGACCCGGCCCCTGGGCAAGCCACCCACGCCCAGCGCGATATCCAGCCCGATGGAGCCGGTCGATATGGATTTTATGTCCAGCGTATCTTTTTGACCCAGTTTCATGATAGAGCCTTTACCAAAGGCCCGATCAATCTGGCTTAACGCTGCTTCGAGTGCTTTTTTCTTGTCCACGTTTTCTTTTTCCACAAGTTTCAAAGATGCCTTGGCCATTGAATGCTCCATTTATGCGCGCCCCTTTTAGGACTTCCCACATCATGTACTGCATTTGTTCTCAGAACACAATGGGAACATTTATTTTCTTTAGGTAAGCCTATAGACCGTATTTCATCAGGAACTGAGTTCCTCCTTCACCTTTTCTGCCAATTGTTTGAGCGAAAATGGTTTTGGCAGGAAGCTGATTTCCGCATCCTTGCTCAAGGTATCGGAAAACTCTTCTTGTGCGAAGCCGGATATAAACACGATTCGCGCATCCTTAAGATAGGGTCTGGCCTCTTCCAGCAGGCGCGGACCATCCATACCCGGCATCACTACATCGGAAATCATCAGATCAATCTTGCCGGCATTTTCCTTAGCGATTTCCAGCGCCTCTTCGCCATCGGCCGCTTCCAGCACGTCATAGCCGCGATTGGCCAGGATTTTGACCGCAATACTGCGCACCGAATCTTCGTCTTCGACAAACAAGATACGGCCACGCCCTGCCAAATCTTTTGGTTTTCTTTCTTTGGGAGGGCTGGATGTGGAGGCTGATTTATTTTCATCTACGGCATCAAAACATTCCGGCAGCCAGATCTGAAAGTTTGTGCCCTCCCCCGGTGTGCTGATCGGATGGAGATAGCCGCCAGACTGTTTGATAATACCCTGTACGTTGGCCAGGCCCAATCCGGTACCCTTGCCCATATCCTTGGTGGTAAAAAACGGCTCGAATATCCGGGCCAGGGTTTTCTCATCCATGCCAGTGCCCGTATCCACCACTTCGATCAGCGCCCACGCCCCCTCTGGCGGCGTGACATCGCCGAGCACTTTGGCGGGTATGGTTTCCTGGCGGGAGGTGCGGATGACCAATTGGCCGCCGCCGCCTTCCATCATGGCATCGCGTGCATTGGTGGCAAGGTTCATCACCGCCATTTCAATCTGGCCCTTATCGGCCCGCACCACCGGCAGGTCACGCCCCAGCACCACCTCCAGTGGAATGCTTTCATGCATCATGCGGCGCAACATATGGGTGAAATTGTTCAACACATTAGACAGATTAAGCGGTACCAGGCGTACGGTTTTTTTGCGTGAAAACGTCAACAGATTATCGACCAGGGCGGCCGCGCGCAGACCATCTTCATTGATTTTCTGCAATCCCGGATAGGAGGGATCCCCAACCATATGGTGCGACAACAGATTATCGCAATTCATCCGAATAGCCGTCAGCACATTATTCAGATCATGGGCGACGCCGCCGGCCAATTGGCCAATGGCCTGCATTTTTTGCGCCTGAAACAGGTCCGTTTCCATAGCCTTCCAGGAAGACATATCAATGACATAGGCAATCGATCGACCGGCATGATCAGGCGCAATATAGATATGAACCGCTTTTTCGTCCGGGCCACTCAGCGACAAATCAAACGGTCCGCCCCCGGCATCATCCATGCCCAACAATGCATCGCGCCCGTCCCCATCCTCTGCAAACAACCCTAAAAATGCAGTGCCGGGCGTGGCCTTTCCTCTGGTCATTTCAATTAGCGCAGGATTGGCGTCTTCAATAATCGCGGTTGTTGCATCGGCAACATCAAGTCGGGCCACACCAAAGGGGGCCGCAATAAACATTTCATCCAGCGAGCGCCCGACCGCATGCGGATTTACCGCCTCAGCACGGGCAATGCCAACCGGCGCCTGGCCACGACCGCCACCAAAAACTACAGACCGTGAATGCGCCCCTTTTGGCTCTTCGGGCCACTTGGTTACCACCACCGCCGGGGTTTCAATGCCATCTCTGGTTTTCAGCTGGACCTCAATACGGGTGGAGTTTTTTCCTTTGCGGCCAAGCAAACGGGCAGCCTCCTTTGGGGCAAAGCTTTGAACCGAAGGCGGGGCCACTTCATCCCCGATACCCAGCCATTCCCTCAGCGTACTGTTCATATAGCTGATACGGCCTTTCCTATCTGCTGAAAAAAAACCAACCGGCGCGTCATCAAGAAGCGGTATACCACTTTGCAATACGGGGACATCCGCGTTTTCAGAGGCCTGTGCATCCCGGCAAACAACCCGCCAGAGCGCACCCCCCGCCGGCAATGGCACCACATGTACATCCAGTTCGCACATGCCCTGTTCGTTCTCGAAGGCGGGCAGGCGTTCAAAAATCGCCTCCCCGGTTCGTGCCGCACGGGCCAGGCGAAAGGTAATTGCGGACAGCCCCGGATGGGCCCCCACCAGGCGTTCAAACGAAACCGGGCGGATACTCTGCCCCATTTCTCCGGCCGCTTCGGTCAATGTCCGATAGGCGGCATTGGCGTACATAGGTTCGCCCTGGCTCCCCGTTATCAGCACCGGCTCCGGCGAAACCTCCAGCGCCCCCAGCGCAAAAGGCGGGTCTTGTTTGGTTTGGCGAATACCGCCGGGGGCATATTGACGCGAAGCCAGATTACCCGCTGCCATGGCGTACATCACCACAAAAAGGACCGCAGCAATACCAAAGGTCAGCACAAAGGCGGCGGGGCCGCTTTCATCGGGCAAAACCAGCGCAATTACCACGGCAAAGGCCGCCAGGATACCGGCACCCCACAATATGGACCGTGACAATGTCAGGGGTTTAAACATATGAACCATGGACTGAAAAATGCCGTCTTCGGCTTCTTTCAGCGGTATTTTGGCTTCACCTGACATGCTAAGCTCCCTTGGCCGGGTGGGCACCCGGCATATAATTTCACCAGCGAATCACAGGTTTCGCCAACGTTCAAGATTTATCTGCGACGGCGTTCGGCTAACCCCATCACATATCCAATGACCTTGGCCACCGCCTTGAAATGCTCAGTCTTGATTTCATGATCAACTTCAGTAGTGGCAAAGAGCACCCGCGCCAATGGCGGATCAACCACCACCGGCACCTTTGCTTCTTCGGCAACCTCCCGGATCCGCAGAGCCAAATCGTCCATTCCCTTGGCCACACAGACCGGTGCAACGCTTTCCCCCTGCTCATAACGAAGCGCAACGGCAAAGTGAGTCGGGTTCATGATTACCACACTGGCATCAGGAACCGCCTGCATCATGCGCTGGCGAGAACGCTCTGATCGAATCTGGCGCAGGCGCGCCCGCACGTGCGGGTCGCCTTCGGTGTTTTTCAACTCATCTTTCAAGTCTTTGTGCGACATACGCATGCGCTTTAAAAAGCTCTGGCGCTGAAAGGCATAATCGGCAATGGCCACCAAAGTGAATACGGACAAGGCCGCCAGCATAAGCGCAACGGATGCCTCGCGGATCACAGGAAACAAGGCCTCCAGGTCCAGATAAGGCAGGTTGGTCAGGGTTTCACGCCGTGGCCATACCACCGCAAAGGCAGCAATGCCTACCAGCCCCATTTTGGCCAGACCTTTGAAAAAATTGGCGATGGCTTGCATGCCAAAAATGCGTTTAGCCCCTTCAATAGGAGAGAGCTTGGATAGCTTTGGTCCCACTTTGTCAGGAGCCCACAAAAGACCAACCTGCAAAACATGGCCAGACAGCCCCGCCACCATCAACATGGCCAATATCATACCAAGGCCCAGCAGGATTCGCTGTGCGGCGTCCACGGCAAGGTTTTGCACGCTGGCACCAGTGATCACAAATTGCGATGCCAGTTCGAAATAGCTACGCAGCCAGGTGCTGAAATATCGGACCGTTGGACCGGAAAACGCTGCTAAAATAAGGGTAATAGAGGCCAGCAATAACCAGGAAGGAATTTCCTGTGATTTGGCAACATCGCCCTTTTTGCGCGCATCCAGCAGTTTTTGAGGGGTGGCATCTTCGGTCTTCTGGCTCTTGTCCTGATCATCTGCCATTAATTCATACTTTGCGCAAAGTTTTCAATATGCCGGAGCCACACATTCAGGATCGACCCCAGGCTGAGAGCAAAAATCGATAGCCCAGCAAACACATTTAACGGCATGACCACGAAGAATATCTGTACCTGTGGCATGAGTCGTGAAAGTATGCCAATCGCCAGATAGAACACTAGCCCGAAGGCTATCAGTGGCGCTCCCATTTGTATGCCAACCCGAAAGGACTGCGCAACAACCTGGGTGCCCAATTGCGCCGCATCGCCAAGGTTGGGGATACTGCCTGCCGGGATAATAGAATATGAGCCGACAATACCTGTCAGAAAAAGGTGATGCAGACCACTGACAAAAACCAAGGTTACGGCCACCAGATTTAAAAACGTGGCCATTACCGCGCCTTGCTGGCCTTGGGTGGGATCAAAGGACATCGCAAATCCCAGCCCGGATTGCATGGCCGCCACTTGTCCGGCAACCACTAGCGCGCTCATCATCAGTCTGGCTAGCACGCCAAAATAAAGGCCGATCAGCGCTTCCTGTATAATCAACCCGGCTAATACTAACGGTTGCTCCGGCATAGGCGGCATACTGCGCCCCACTATAGAGCCGACGATCAGTGCCATAATCAGGGCTAATGACAGCCGTACACGGGCCGGCACCCCCACCTCGCCGATACCCGGTAACAGCATCATGATGGCCCCAACACGAGAGAACACCATAGCGATGGTAAAAATGGAGGCAGGAAGGTTCAGGGCATCCACGACTACATGGCCGATACACGATCAGCCACATGGGTCATAAAGCCCCCAAGCAGTGCACCCATTAAGGGCATAAACACCAAAAGGGCAATAAAAATTGCCACGATTTTTGGCACAAACACCAGAGTCATTTCCTGCACCTGGGTCAGCGCCTGCAACAGTGCAATCCCAAGGCCAACCAACAAGCCGACCAGCATGATCGGGCCCGACATTTGCAACACCAGCCAGATGGCTTCGCGGGCAATATCCAGAACTTCTGAGCCGTTCATAGGTCTCTCCCTGCCTGTACGAAAACTGACTATACTCGACACCCAAGAGTGCTCTCGTTATGGTTAACAAAACCTAACCGGGCACGGGCTCAGGTAAGGAAATATAACGCCTTCATCACATTTTGAGAGATCCCTTCATGAACATTAAAATTCTGACTGCCAGCACGGCCCTGATTGCCATCCTTAGTGCCTGCACGGCTCCGACCGACCGGCAGAATAGCGCACAAACCACTGAAARTATTAATARTTCTGAACAAACAGWATCCATGCGCCTGAACACCTGGTTTCAGGAAAAGTTTGATCAATCCCTGTCCCGCTCGCCCATGCTTAAAACTTATCTGGGTATAAAGGATGCGGACTATGGAAAATGGGATGACCCCTCTCCCGCYTTTGCGCAAAAAGAGCACGCTATCGCTCTTGCTAATTTTGCCCAGCGCCACGCCAGGTTCGACTATGACAAGCTGGACGATGCGACCAAACTGTCCTGGCGGCTGGCGGATTATAACCATGATCGCGAAGTTGCCTCCTGGCGCTTTCATGATTATGGCTATATTTTCAATCAGATGTTCGGTGCGCACGCCTCTATTCCTGCGTTTCTCATCAACCAGCACCAGATCAAAACCATCGATCATGCCAAGGCCTATATCGCACGCCTGAATGGCGTCAAAGACTATCTTGGCGGCCAGTCCGCCAACGCCAAAACGCGCTTTGGGAAAGGCATTTACCCGCCAAAGTTTGTATACACTCGCGTACTGGATGCCTCGCGTAATATTATCAAGGGCGCGCCGTTTGATGATGGCCCCGACAGCGCTATTTTAGCCGATTTCAAGGGCAAGGTGGATAAATTAAACCTGACCGAGGATAAAAGGGCTGATCTGATTGCACAGGCCAAAGCCGCCATGATCGCCAGTGTGGCCCCTGCCTATGCCAATATGATCACCGAAATGCAGCGCCAGCAAAGCCTCTCCGACGACAGGGACGGGGCCTGGAAACTACCCGATGGTGCGGCCTATTACAAAGACCGGCTGGCCGCGATGACCACCACCGATATGAGCGCAGAGGACATCCATAACCTTGGCCTGGCCGAGGTGGAACGCATCCATAACGAAATGCGAACCATTATGAAAGCCGTTGGTTTTAAAGGTAATTTACCAGCGTTTTTCACCTTTATGCGCGAGGACCCGCAATTTTATTATCCCGACACCGATGCAGGCCGCGCCGCCTATCTGGCCAGGGCGGTCAATATTATTGATACCATGCGCGGCCGCCTGGATGAGATCTTTATATCCAAACCCAAAGCCGAAATTATCGTCAAAGCGGTAGAGCCATTTCGCGAAGCCACGGCGGGCAAAGCCTTCTATCAGCGCCCGTCTCTGGATGGCTCCCGCCCCGGCACCTATTACGCCAACCTTTACCGCATGGAGAACATGCCCACTTACCAGATGGAGGCCCTGGCCTATCACGAAGGCATTCCCGGCCATCACATGCAGGGTTCCATCGCACAAGAGCTTGAAAACATTCCCATGTTTCGAAAATTCGGTGTCTATACCGCCTATAGCGAAGGCTGGGGTCTGTATTCGGAATTCATCCCAAAAGAAATGGGGTTTTACGCCGATCCCTACTCCGATTTTGGCCGCCTTTCCATGGAGTTATGGCGCGCCGCACGTCTGGTGGTGGATACCGGCCTGCATGACAAGCGCTGGACCCGTCAACAGGCCATCGACTACCTCTCTGAAAACACACCCAATTCCCTGAGCGATGCCACCAATGCCATCGAGCGTTATATCGTCATGCCGGGGCAGGCCACGGCCTATAAAATCGGCATGCTGGAAATTTTGCGCCTGCGCGAGCACGCCAAAGCGGAACTGGGGGATAAGTTTGATTTACGCGAGTACCAAGATGTGGTGCTGGCCAATGGCGCCGTGCCGCTCTCGGTGCTGGCCGATCTGGTCAATGAATGGATCGCCAAAAAGAAAGAGGGGTAAAAAGGGGTAATCAGCCTCATTTAAGGGGAAAATAAGGGGCCGTTTTGTCTTTTTTTTGGCCCAATCAGGGATAGGTAAGGGGTTGCGAAGGGGTAAAGTTTGTCCCTCGTGCCCCTTGGGTTCGCTATGCGGCGGATTTCTCCCTCTCCCCTGGGAGAGGGCCGGGGTGAGGGGCTTGTGAATCAAAAGTTGCTCATCCCCCTTAACCCCTTGCCCCCTCACCTTATTCCTCTCCCGCTCGGGAGAGGAAAGAGTTTGCGGTAATACCGGCACCATGTTTTGGAAAGATGGGATTCCCTAACCTTATCCCACACCGGCGGGGGTGAGATATATTGTCTGCGATAACGGCCTTTTCACTTGTCATTGCCGGGCCAGCTCCGGCAATCCAGAACGGCATCAAGACAAGACTGGATTACCCGGACAAGCCGGGTAATGACATTAATAAATATGGATACTCCCCTCATCCTGAGGGATTGCAAAGCAATCGTCTCAAAGGATGGATGACCCAAACCCAGGGTCCCCGGACTTGATCCGGGGTCCACAGAAAGATGCCCCCCCGTTTGGATCCCTGTGTGTGTGAGTTGTGGTATTAAGGGTGCGCGAAGGAGACGGTGACCGATGGATCCCTGATCAGTGCAGATCCTCATCCACCTGATAAAATATAAGTCATTCCCCAATAGGTATTAAATGGCTAAGATCGGGTTTGATTTAAATCACAAAGATATCTTGAGTAAGAGCATGCACACTTATGACATCGCAATTTCATTTGCTGGTGAAGATAGAGAAATTGCCGAAAAGTTGGCAAATTCAATCGTGCTCAAAGGCTTCAATGTCTTTTATGATGATTATGAAAAAGCAAACTTGTGGGGGAAAAATTTATATGACCATTTGATAAAAATTTACAGGGATGAAGCAAAATATTGTTTAATACTGATTTCGAATAATTATGCTAAAAAACTTTGGACTAACCATGAACGTAGAGCAGCACAAACAAGGGCAATTAAAGAAAATTGTGAATACATTCTCCCTCTTAAATTGGACGACACCGATATAGATGGAATATTAGATACGGTTGGTTACATTGAATATAACCATACAAAATTTGAAGAGATAATTAATCTCATAGAAGAGAAAATCCAAAAATTCAACGAAGATCATGGCATTGATTATTCAATCATTGAATTGGCTACAGTACTAAAGGATGCATTTCCAGAATTTACTGCTGCTGATGCAACCACTAAGTGTCCAACTTGCGAGACTTATCAATCTCTTACCGAAACCAAGTTGCAATTAGATAATGGTGACACGCTTTATATCTGTAAAAACGGCTGTCAGCCAATAATTGTAATTAGTCGCCCCGAGATCGTGGCATGGCCTGGCAGAGGTTACAGAATTGGTAACTTTGTCATTCGAAATGCAAGTGACATTTTAATTCAAACTAATGAAATGAAAAACCCATTTAAAATTCTTGCACGTAAAGCAGCTCTAATGAAAGCAAAACCAAACGATAAATAAGCTAACTGCGCTACAACAAAAAAAGCCCCACCTGAACGGATCAGGCGGGGCTTTATCAATTCTATGGTGAAGGCGTTATTTTTTCTTGGCGGCCGGTTTTTTCGCCGCCGCTTTTTTTGGGGCGGCTTTTTTGGCAGCAGGTTTCTTGGCGGCCGCTTTGGCAGGCTCTTTCTTAGCTGCGGCTTTTTTAGGCGCTGCCTTTTTAGCCGCCGTTTTCTTTTTGGCCGCCGGTTTTTTCTTTTCTTCGCCCGGCGCTTCGTCGTCGGCGTACAGCTCATCGCGGGTTACATCGACGTCTTTAACCTTGGCCAGTTCCAGAATGTAATCGACCACTTTTTCTTCAAATATTGGGGCGCGCAGGCGGGCCTGCGCCTCGGGATTTTTCTGGAAATATTCAGCGATTTGCTGTTCCTGACCGGGATAGCGCATGGCCTCGGCATTGACGGCCCGGGCCAGTTCTTCGGCGGCAACACCTATTTTGGCTTCCTGGCCAATTTCGGCCAGCACCAATCCAAGGCGCACGCGGCGCTCTGCAATGGCGCGATATTCGGTTTTCAGATCCTCTTCGGACTTGTCCTTGTCTTCTTCATCAACATTGCCAGCTTTGACATCCGCTTCGACCTGCTGCCAGATGGCGTTGAATTCCGCATCGACCATATTGCCCGGCAGATCAAAATCATGTTCCACATCCAGTGCATCCAGCAGGCGGCGTTTGGCGCGATTGCGCGATTGTGACTTGTGTTCTGATTCCAGACTTTTCACGATGGCTTCACGAAGTGCCTCCAGCGAATCCATGCCCAGTTTTTTGGCAAATTCATCATCAATTTTGGTAGCAACCGGCTTTTTGACCGCTTTGACGGTGACGGCGAATTCGGCATCTTTTCCGGCCAGGTCTTCGGCCTGATATTCGGCAGGAAACGTAACTTTCAGCACTTTTTCATCGCCGGTTTTCACGCCGACCAGTTGTTCTTCAAAGCCCGGAATAAACTGGCCCGCGCCGATGACAACCTGTGCATCTTCGGCGGTGCCACCTTCAAATTCCACGCCATCAATGCTCCCGACAAAATCAATCATCACGGCATCGCCATCGGCGGCTTTCGCCTTGACGCTTTTATCCTCATAGGTTTTCTGGCTATCAGCCAGATTGCTAAGCGACTGTTTGATTTCCTCGTCAGTTACCTTGGCAACCGGGCGTTCAATGCTCAATTTGGCCGGGTCCACCGGAGTAAAGGTCGGCATAATGTCCACATGCATGTGGAAGACCAGATCGGCCTTGCCAGCGATCACGTCCTCGGCCTCATTTTCCATATGGAAATGCGGCTGGCCAGCTGGCTTGATATTATTGTCGTTCAGCGCCTTTTCGCTGGCTTCGCTCATCGTACCTTCGACAATCTCGCCCATCATGGATTTGCCAAACATGCGTTTGATATGCGCCGCAGGCACTTTGCCCGGGCGAAAGCCCTTGAGGGACACTTGTGGCTGCACTTCGGCGATTTTGGCATCAAGACGTTCGCTCAGTTCCTTGGCAGGAACCACAATGTCGTAAGAATGGCTGAGGCCTTCGGCCTTGGTCTGGGTAACTTGCATAGTCTCTTCCGGTGTTTTGGCGTTGCCCTTGCGGGCGCTAAATTCATCATCGCTTGCGCGGCGCAGCGCGCCTTATGTCATGAGTGGTGCGCACACGCAACGCCCTGACGGGCTAAATTGCATTATAACACGTCAAATCCGTGCTTAAAACGGCCAAAGGCCGACGCTCAAAAACACTGGTGCGGATGAGAGGACTCGAACCTCCACGTCGCAAGACACTGGAACCTAAATCCAGCGCGTCTACCAGTTCCGCCACATCCGCATCCCGTGCGTTTTTGATTGCGGCACAGGGTCTAGCGTCTTGACGGATGAGAAGCAACGGAGCATCTCACAAGAATGAGTACACAAAACGACATGAATGCCCCGTTTCGGGGCGCCCCGGACTGGCAACAACGCTATGATGATCAATCCACCCGGTGGGAGCGCGGCGCGCTGAACCCCGCCTTTGTGCACTGGCAGGAAGTCGGGGCATTTGAAGGCATAAAGAGCGTGATTATTCCCGGCTGCGGGCGCTCTCCCGAACCGCTGGCCTTTGCTCGCCTTGGGGCCCATGTCACGGCGCTGGATTTTGCCCCCACTGCCGCCGCCTTTCAAAAAGAAGTTTTTGAAAACGCCAGCATTGAAGCCTGTGTAGAGGCGGTTGATGTTTTAGCCTGGCGACCGGACGTGCCCTTGGATGCGGTCTATGACCAGACTTGCCTGTGCGCCATCACCCCGGCAGTATGGCAGGATTATGCCGACCAGCTCCACCGCTGGCTGCGGCCCGGCGGGCGGGCCTTTATGCTGTTTATGCAAACCGGCAAAGAAGGCGGTCCGCCGTTTCACAGCCCGCTGGCAACCATGCGTGACCTGTTTGATGACGCCCGCTGGCAATGGCCGGATACGCCCTTGTATCGGTCCGACCATATGAACGAAAAATATGAGCTGGGGGCCATGCTGATCCGGCGCTAGGCCGGCTCTGCTTTTTTGCGGCGCTGTTTTACGTCCATATTGGCCCCGCGCACCCAGAGCCAGACCAAAAGGCCCGAGATCAAATTGGAAAACGCCATGGCCACAATGGCCCCGGTCAGGCCAAAATAATGCCCCCCGACCCATGCCCCCAGTGAAGATAGCAATATGGACCGGCCAAAGGACATCACCAGGCCCGGAAAAGGACGCCCCAGCGCATTAAACCCGGCGGCCGTCGCAATCACCACGCCATAACCAGCGGCGGTAAGCGGCACCATAGACAGGTAAAGCCGGCTGACCGCGATCACCGCCGGGTCGTGCGAAAAGAGTTTCGCCACAAACCCGGACAGCAATAACAGCGTCAGGCCGGTAAAGGCGCCCCAAAGAATGGCGATAAAATAAGCCGACTTGAAGGCTTCGCGCACCCGTGTGGTCAGGCCGGCCCCACCGTTTTGCCCGGTGATCGGCCCGATGGAGGCCGATAGCGCCAACAGGGGAATGGCAAACAGAAATTCAATACGCCCGGCCACCCCAAGGCCCGCCACCGCAGCATGGCCAAAGCTGGCAAAAACCGCGGTTACAAACGCCATCATAATGGGGTTGATCATATTGGTGCCGATGGCCGGCAGGCCAACCCGCATCACCTCGCCCCAGGATTCTTTCAGCTCGGCCCAGGGCGGAATATGAAGAAGGATCAGCTTTTCCCGATACACCATGATCCAGCCCATCACCACCACGGCGGTAACATTGGATAGCACCGTTGCCAGTGCCGCCCCGGCCAGTTCCATACGCGGAAACGGGCCAATGCCAAAAATCAGAAACGGGTCAAGAATAAGATTGATCACCGCCCCGGCCACCATGGTCATGCCCGGCAGGCGCGCGTCCCCAAGCGCCCTGAGCAGATTTCCCGCCACCATAGGGCCAACAATGAAAGCGGCGCCGATAAACGCGATATGCATATAAGAGCGAATATAGGGCATCAGCTCCGGATCTGCCCGCAGCAGGCGGAACAGCGGATCAACGCTAAGCGTCCCGACAATAGATACGGTCGCCACCACCAGTACCGCCAGCAACAGGGCATCGGTCACCAGACGCGCCAGATGGTCACGATTGCCCTCACCGGCGGCGCGCGAGACCACCGAGCTAGCCCCGATGCCAAGACCGATAGAGAGGCTTTGCATGGCAAAGAGCACCGGAACGCAAAAGCTGATCGCCGCCAGCGGCACCGTGCCCAGACGGCTGATATACCAGGTATCGACCACTGCCGCCGACATCACCGCAACAATGCCAATGGTCATGGGAATGCCCAAACGGATCAAATGCCCCATAACCGGGCCTTTGGTCAGATCGCGTTTTTGCCGGGCTTTATGCGTTTTATCTTCAGGACTCATGACCGATGGCGCCAATACTCAACCACTTTATAAATTCAAGACCCGCATTTAGGACGCAGCGCCCCTTCGCGCCAGCCCCAAATCTGCATAGTCAGCATAAGGTGCGCTCACAATCGCGTTTGTAACACTGTCGGCAGGGCCTCGCTCAGATCCCCCGCGATCAGGCCGCGCCCACAGGTGGAGCCAGCGGCCCCATGAAGCCAGACCCCACAGGCCGCTGCCTCAAAACCGGCGCCGCCCTGGCCCAGCAATGCCCCGATTATACCGGCCAGTACATCGCCCGACCCCGCCGTGGCCAGCCAAAGCGGAGCATTGGTGTTAATGATGGCGCGGCCATCCGGCACCGCAATAACGCTGTCCGGTCCTTTGAGAACAATCACGCATCCCGCCCGCTTTGCGGCCGCTTGCGTGCGCGCTATCTTGCTGTGCGAACGATCGGCAAGGTCCGGGAACAACCGTGCAAATTCCCCCTCATGAGGCGTCAGCACACAGGTTTCATCCAGCACCGCAAAAAGATGATCCGGCGTATCGGCAAAGGCACTGATGCCATCCGCGTCCAGCACCATGGGGCATTTATCTTTGCGAATGGTCAGCACATCTTTGCGCATGGCCGCATCCACCCCGCCAGCCGGGCCGATCACCGCAGCGCTTACCCGGCGATCGGTGAGCATGGTTTCCAGCGTATTTTTTGCTTCTCGGCTGGTGATCATCACCTCGGTTTCATGGACGGCGCAAACCCTGGCGGCGTCCATATCTGCCAACAGTGTAACCAGTCCTGCCCCGGCGCGAAGGGCCGCGTGCGCCGCCAGCCGCGCCGCCCCGGTTTGCAGCGCCCCGCCGCAACGCACCAGCACATGACCGCGACTGTATTTATGGGCCATCACGGACGGCAATGGCGGCAAATCTGGCCATAACTTCGGATTATTTTCAAAGCATTGCGGCTGAATTTCACCCAGGACATGATCCGGTATGCCAATGTCGGCCAGCGTGATTTTGCCACAAAATTCACGCGATGGCTGGAGCACATGGGCTGGCTTTTTTCGGAAAAATGTCACCGTTTCATGAGCACGAACATGCACCTCCGACACCGCCCCTTCATCGCCAAAAATACCCGAGGGCAGATCAGCACTGATGACATAGGCACCGGAGGCGTTGATCGCCTGCACCAGAGCCGCCCCCTCGCCCACCAGAGGGCGGGACAACCCGGCGCCAAAAAGCGCATCAATCAGTATGCCATCGCCATTGATGATATCTGGCATGGCTGGGCGGGCACCGCCATGCCAGTCCAGATGAGCTCGGGCCGCATCCCCGTTCAAATGCGCCACATCACCAAAACTATAAACCGAAACCTCGCGTCCGGCCTCGTGCAACATTTTCGCCGCCACATAGCCATCTCCGCCATTGGCACCGGGGCCGCATAAAACCTGTATCACCCCGGCATTGGGGGCGGCGAGCACCACCTCTGCCAACGCTTTGCCGGCGCGCCGCATCAGAGAATAACTCTCGATTCCAGCTCCTTCTGCCAGGTGGTCTGCCATGTAGGATTGTTTGATATTCAGAATTTCGAACACTTCACCTCTCCAATGCTTGATCACCGGGCATAATCTGCCTAATATTTAAGCAACGCATAAGAACCCCTCTAACGCGCAAATACACCCTTGCCAAAGACGCAATGGGGGACAAAAAAGGCATCAAATGTACCTAATCCCTGGACTCATGTGCGGGACAACCCGGAGAATAGCATGAAAAAAATTGAAGCCATCATCAAACCTTTCAAACTGGACGATGTGAAAGAAGCGCTGCATGATGTTGGCGTGCAGGGGCTGACCGTTTTGGAGGCCAAAGGTTTTGGCCGCCAAAAGGGCCATACCGAGCTTTATCGTGGTGCCGAATATGTGGTTGATTTTCTGCCCAAGCTGAAAGTCGAAGTGGTGGTTACCGACGACCAGACCGACGCGGTAATTGAGGCCATTGAAACTGCGGCGCGAACCGGACGCATTGGCGATGGCAAAATCTTCGTCAGTACCATTGAACAAGCGGTGCGAATCCGCACCGGCGAACGTGACAACAACGCCCTTTAATACCTCAGACGACAAACAGGAAACATCATCATGGCCGACAAGATACTAAAAAAAATCAAAGACGAAGACATCCCATACGTGGACCTTCGCTTTACTGATCCGCGCGGAAAACTGCATCATGTGACCTTTGATGCCTCCATGGTGGATGATGATTTCTTTGAGGACGGGGCGATGTTTGATGGCTCGTCCATTAATGGCTGGAAAGCCATCAATGATTCCGACATGGTGTTGATGCCCGATGTCAATACCGCCAAAATGGACCCATTCTATCAGGACAACACTCTGACCATCTTGTGCGACATTCTGGAGCCAGGCACCATGGCCCCTTATGGCCGCGATCCGCGCTCGACCGCCAAAAAGGCAGAAAATTATCTACAAACCTCCGGCGCGGGCGACACCGCCTATTTTGGTCCCGAAGCTGAATTTTTCATTTTTGATGATGTGCGCTGGAACACGCAAGCCAACAATACCGGCTATGCCTTTGATTCCACGGAATTGCCGGCCAATAGCGGCACCAAATATGAATATGGCAATATGGGTCACCGRCCCGGCCCGGGCGGTGGGTATTTCCCTGTCCCACCTGTCGATTCGGCACAGGACATGCGCTCTGAAATGCTCTCGGTGATGACCGAGCTGGGCCTGCGCCCGGAAAAACATCACCACGAAGTGGCCCCGGCCCAGCACGAACTGGGGATGAAATTTTCCACCCTGGTGGAAATGGCTGATCATTTACAACTGTATAAATATGTCGTGCAGAATGTGGCTGCCGCCTATGGCAAAACCRMNTRCNNCNTTWATGMCYMNNCCYTMTKNAYGGMKWTWMCSKNTSCGGYWTGNCMTGNTGCMCCAGTCAATCTGGAAAGGTGGCAAGCCGGTTTTTGCCGGGGATCGCTATGCGGACCTGTCGCCAAGCTGTCTTCATTATATTGGCGGCATTATCAAACACGCCCGGGCGATCAACGCCTTTGCCAATGCCTCGACCAATTCCTATAAACGTCTGGTACCCGGCTTTGAGGCGCCAGTGTTGCTGGCCTATTCGGCGCGCAACCGTTCGGCCTCCATTCGCATCCCCTATTCTACTTCCCCGGGCGGCAAACGCATTGAAACCCGCTTTCCCGATGCGGCAGGCAATCCGTATCTGACCTTTGCGGCCCTTCTAATGGCTGGCCTTGACGGGATCGAGAACAAGATTGACCCGGGCGATGCCATGGACAAGGACCTTTATGACCTGCCCCCGGCCGAGCTGAAAAATGTGCCCCATGTTTGTGCGAGCCTGCACGAGGCGCTGGATGCGCTGCAAAGCGATCATGACTTCTTGCTGAAAGGCGATGTCATGAGCAAGGATCAGATTGACGCTTATATTGAGTTAAAAATGGAAGAGGTTACCCGCCTTGCCATGCACCCGCACCCGGTGGAATTTGACATGTATTACGCCAGCTAGGGGCCTGGCCTCTTCAGCATTTTTCATGGGCAATGCGTTCAAGCTGTTCGACAATAAAGGGACGAGCTTGACCGTAATCCCATGTCAGGAAACGTTTGGGTGAGATGCCAGATGTCTCAATACCGCGAATGACTCGCCATCCCAGATAATACCCAATCATAGGTGGGGTATCCGGCCCCAGGNCTTTGGTTTGACCTACCCCAAACCATTTTTTGATATTTACCGGAGCAGTATCGTCAATGGCCTTATTATCTATTTCATCCAGAAATTGCTGCGCCAGTTCCCCGTCCCGACATCTGGCATAATCACCAAGGCCCAAAAGCATGACCTGATCGACCGTCTGCTGCCCGGACACGTAGCCCATACCCCATGTTGCCATGCCCTCGTCCCAGAGCTGCCAGAACAGTTTCCCGTCTTTGCGGTAAATTTGTTCGGAGATCACTATGCCGCGTTTCTGATTATGATAGTCATGAAATAATTCGTGCGTAATCAAGCCAGTAATATCAAGGCCTGGTTTGTCCTGGGATAGAAACCAGTCAATGCCCAGCGCGAGATACTCGTTCTTTCCATCATTGACATAGCTGCCACCCCAATCAATTCCCGGAACAATCATCACCTGAATATTGGCGTTATAATCGGGCAGTTTTTGTCTGAATTCCTGCAATACCTGATGGGTTATATCTTCAAACATGTCATATGCTCTGGCAATTTTTTTTGGCGCATAGCTGTTGTAAGCATTGAGAATGTTGTCGATATTCTGCGCGCGCTTTTTTTGCCAGTCTTCGGGGCTGTTTTTTCTGCCCCATAAAATATCGCGATAAAAATCCGGAGCCAGGGCCTCAATGGTATCTCGCCATTGTTTTTTTTGTTGTTTGGTAGAAAGACTTGTTGCCTGTAGCCTGAGAGCCAGCACTTGCGGTTTGGCATTTATGATGCGCAGGTCAGGACCGTATGGGCCGGGGCCGCCATTCTGACAGCCAAACAGTAATAACAGCCAAGCCATAAGCGCTAGAATATGTAATTTTCCAAAACTTTTCATACTCTATCCTCTCCTCAGATCATTGTGGGAATATGCTGAATGATAGCGACAAAAGGTAATGATGACCGTAATCAAAGTTAAGCGCAAGAGTTTGCCTTTAGGTGGAATTTATTTCGCTTACTGTCATCATAATATCAAACTCCTCCTGGCCATGGCTTTCCCAGCNGATNCMYWKCAARTNRTSRCGNRMTYATSCCKGRWWWKMRCGSGNYSYCASCSGATGGACGGGGTCCACAGGATCGGCTAAGACAGAGCATACCGTGGCTTGGCCACGCCTATTTTTGTGGAACCGGTGCCTATGTTGCGTAAAATTCTTCTCACCAGTGCTGCCCTGCCGCTGATTGGCTTTGCCAGTGTAGCCATTGCCCAGGTTGAGATTACAGACGAGCGCACGACCCCCGTCACCACGGGCACTATTGATGGCGGCAGCCCCGGCGATATTGTTATTCGCTCTGGTGGCTCCGTCCTGGTTGGCGCGGGTAATACCGCCGTCACCATCGACACCAACAACACCGTAACCAATGAAGGTACAATTGGTTCTACGGATGCCAATAACACAACGGGCATACTGATCACCGGCGGCACCACCGGCGGCTTCACAAATACCGGGAATATTGAGCTTACCGAGGATTATACGGCCACCGATGATGATTCAGATGGTGATCTGGATGGGCCACAGGCAATCGGCACTGGCCGCACCGGCATTCTTGTTGAAGGATCGTCAGCTTTCATTGGTGACATCACCAACGGCAGAACCGGTCGCATAACTGTAGAAGGTAATGATTCGGCCGGTGTCAGCATCCGTGCCGGCCTGGATGGCAATTTCACCAATAATGGTAGAATTTCAATTACAGGCACTAACAGCTATGGCGTACAAATCGCCAGCACAATCAATGGTGACGTAACCAATGCGGGCACCATTAATGCCCAGGGTGAAAATACGGTCGGTCTGGGCGTTGAGTCTGAGGTCAATGGTACCGTAACCAATACGGGGCTGATTACATCAAATGGCTTTCGGGAAGTTAACCGGCGCAGTGCGGCTGATGACCGCGCCAGGCTGGATGCCGATGACCTTACGAATGGTGGYGCTGCTGTATCTCTCTCTGCCAGCATTTCAGGGGGCTTCATCAATGGGGCCACACTGAATGATAGTGGAATCGTTGTTGGCTTTGGTAAAATTTCTTCCATAGGTGCCGCGCCTGCCATACTGGTAACCGCCGGCCAGGATGGCGAGGCGGGCGGTGATGTCGTTCTGGGGGCCGTTGGCACCCAAACCGACGTCAATGATTTTGGTCTGGTGAATGATGGTGAAATCAGTGTCGCAGGCCTGAATGATGGATTTGCCGCAACCGCAATAATGGTTCAGGGCCAGGAAGTTGGCGGCATGATGCGCCATGCCATTATCCAAAATGGTATTTTGAATAACAGACTTATTTCAGCAACTTCATTTGACGCCAATGCCAGGGCCGTTTGGGTTCGGAATGGCGGCATCGTCGACACCTTGCGCAATACGGCTACGATTCGCAGCGCCGTGATTTCGCAGGTGGGCCAACAAGCCACAACCATTGTTATTGATGCGGGCGGTGAAGTTAATACCATCCATAATTCAGGGACACTTGAGGCTAATTTCACGGGCAGTGGCACCGGTTCACAAGCGGTGGTGATTACGGATGAGTCCGGTACGCTGGACCTGATAATCAATGAAGGTCAAATCACCGCTGTCTATGCCGAAATTCTTCCCAGCGGTGTAGAAGCTGATCCCAACGATACGACCCGGCGTACGGTCGCGATTGACGCCTCTGCCAACACAACAGGAGTAACCATTCGCCAGCAGGCAAACCCGGATCCTGATACGGGTTTCCTAACTGCGATTACAGGCGACATTCTGCTTGGCAGTGGCGACGATCTGGTCGAGCTGAATGCTGGAACGGTTACCGGAGACATACTCTTTGGCGATGGTGCCGACGTTTTAATGATTGATGGCGGCGCAGAACTGACTGGTGCATTATACGATTCTGACGGGTTATTGACACTGGATATTCGTGATGGCCTGTTGGCATTGGGTTCGGGCACCAACCTTGCCCTGACCAATGCCACCTTTGGCACAAATGCCTTGTTACAAATGACCTTGTCCGACTCAGCAAACGGCATCATTGGCGCAACATTTAATGCCTCGGGCGATGTTACGTTTCTTGATGGGGCGGCAATTGCTCCGATACTGAATGATCTCATCGGTGATGGCGGCAGTTTCAATTTCCTGCAAGCCAATTCGCTCAGCATTGCGGGCAGCCTGAATGCTCTTTTAAATTCTGACCAGCTGCCCTTCCTTTATAATGTCAGCTTGCGCCAGAGTGCCTCCGGAAATACACTTGTACTGGATTTGCAAAGACGTTCCGCCGCAGATTTAGGCTTTGATGTTAATCAGTCGGCTGCTTATAACCCCTGGTTTTCAGCCCTTTCGCAAAGCAGTGATGCCGCACTGGAATCCGGGTTTGCACAATTGACAACTGCCGATGAGTTCTACGCAGCCTATAATCAGTTACTGCCGGAATTTGGTGCAGCGGCCCTGCAATTCACCTTGGCCAATACCGATGGAACCACAGGTGCCGTTGCTTCGCGTCTTGATAATGTGCGCCGGGGATATGGCCCGCAAGGCGGACTGTGGGCACAGGAAATCGGTTATTATATGAACCGCAATCTCAGCTCCATTTCCCAACCTTATCGTGGTTTTGGACTGGGCCTGGCCATTGGCATAGATCGTCCACTTGGCCCGTTTGAGGCGGTGGGGATTGCGGTCAGTGGTTTCTCCAATGAAATCAGACAACCCATAGGCTTTGACAAACCTTTGAGATCACAGTCCGGGCAGGTCGGTGCGTATGCTGGCGGTAAGTTTGGCGGCCTGAATTTTGAAATGCATTCCGCCATTGGCTATGATGATTTCAGTTCGGAACGGGTGCTGGAATTCGGAGATGTCTCTCGCACAGCACAAGGGAACTGGGCCGGATATCATGTCGCCAGCACAACACGATTGTCCTATGACATCACCAAGGGGAAATGGTTTATTCGCCCCAGTGCATCGCTGGATTACTTATGGTTGAGAGAAAACAACTATGTAGAAGTTGGCGGCGGAACTGGTTTTGATCTTGATGTAAACGCACGTACTTCCAAGTCCTTTTCCGGAACGGCGGCGATTACCTTTGGGCGAAAATTTGGCAATGCCAATGGCTCCTGGTGGTCTCCACGCGCACGCTTTGGTGCTCGCAATGAATTTCAAGGCAATGCGGCCAACACCGTGGCCCGGTTTTCCGGCTTTACGGACGAATTTACATTAACCCCGCAACAGCTTCCCAAAACCGCGTTGTTATTAGGTTTCTCACTTTCTGCCGGCAGTCGCTTTACCTCTTTTGGATTTGATTATGATGCGGATATGCGAAAAGGCTTTATTCGCCACACTGGACGCCTGGTGATTCGTTTCATCTTCTGATTGCACTTTTAAAGTATTAACAAGATATYCCSCTGACAGTCAGACTACATCTTCATCACGGTCTAAGCCGCTGAATAGGCGTAGTTATTTGTTTTTGATAATTCCATTTCTTATAACTTGACTTAATATACGACTTATACGMGTGTTTGTGCGCGTCCTATCGTGTCAGGCGCATTTCCCCGGCCGGGCTCACCCCGTGCTCTTTATTCCGGGGGTGGAGGGCTGAAGACACCCCGAGCTTCAGCCCTTCTTTTCTCTGCATCCCATTTCATGCTCTGGTATATTCAGGCGAATCACCTAGGGGCTATGCTGTGACATCCAGAATTTTAGTCATGGCCATTGGTCATTATGGCCTTTTACGCGCACAGCAATCCATAGGCTCGCCGTAATTGTGCAGACCATGTTGTGTAGGATTAAAACAGGGGCCGCCGCGCCGGAATGAGTAAGAATAGCATGAGCGATAAATCAGGGAAATCCAAACTCGAAGAGGCCTCTGCCCTCTTTGGCGCCCCGCAAAAGGCAGGCGCACCAACCGCCTATACAGCCGATGATATTGAGGTGCTTGAAGGGCTGGAGCCCGTGCGCAAACGCCCGGGCATGTATATTGGCGGCACCGGACGCTCTGCCTTKCATCATTTATTTGCCGAAGTGCTGGACAATGCCATGGACGAGGCCGTCGCTGGCTTTGCCGACCGGATTGAGGTTATATTTGATCAGGAAAACACCCTGACCGTTATTGATAATGGCCGTGGCATACCGGTCGATCCGCACCCCAAATTCAAGGATAAATCGGCGCTGGAAGTGATCATGACCACTTTGCATGCGGGGGGGAAATTTTCCTCCAAGGTCTATCAGACCTCTGGCGGCCTGCATGNAGTTGGGGTTTCGGTGGTCAATGCGCTGTCCGAACGCCTGGATGTCGAAGTGGCCCGGGGCAAGAAGCTCTATGCCCAGAGCTTTTCGCGCGGTCTTGCTATGGGCAAGCTACGCGAAATCGGCGCGGCCCCAAACCGGCGCGGCACGCTGGTTCGCTTTACGCCGGACCCAGAGATTTTTGGTGACAAGCTGTCGTTTTCACCAAAACAAGTGTTTCGCATGGCCCGCGCCAAGGCCTATTTGCAACGCGGCGTGCGTATTCGCTGGCGCTGTGATGCAGCGCTGGTCGAGGGCACAGATACCCCCATTGAGGCCGAGTTTCATTTTCCCGGCGGCCTGGCCGATTTTCTGCGTGAACGCCTAGGCACCAAAGCTACCATCACACCAGAGATTTTTGCAGGCCGCGTCGAAAAGGATGGCGGCCATGGCTCGGTCGAATGGGCCATTGCCTGGACACCACAGGGCTTTGGCGAAGCCGATGGCTTTACTTCATCCTATTGCAACACCGTGCCCACCATCGAGGGGGGCACCCATGTTTCGGGCCTTCGCTCAGCGCTGACCAAGGCAATAAAGGCCTATGCGGAAACTGCCGGCATGGGCAAAAAGGCGGCGCACATCACCGCTGATGATGTGCTGGGCACCGCCGGGGCCATGGTTTCGGTGTTTATTACCGAACCGGAATTTCAGGGCCAGACCAAAGAGAAGCTTGCCTCACCTTCTGCCGCCAGAGCGGTAGAGGCTGCGGTGCGTGACCCGTTTGATCACTGGCTGGCCGGGGCGCCCAAGGAGGCGGCCAAATTGCTGGAATGGGTGATCGGGCGCGCCGAAGATCGTCTGCGCCGCCGCCGTGAAAAAGAAGTCAGCCGCAAAAGCGCCACGCGCAAGCTGCGCCTTCCAGGAAAATTGGCCGATTGTTCGCGCTCGGGCGCCAAGGATACCGAGATTTTTCTGGTCGAAGGCGACAGCGCCGGCGGCTCGGCCAAACAGGCGCGCAACCGTAAAACCCAGGCCATTTTGCCGCTAAAAGGTAAAATACTGAATGTCGCCAGCAACAGCGCCGAAAAAATCGCCGCCAATCAGGAAATCCGCGATCTCTCCCAGGCCCTTGGGGTGCATCTCGGATCGCGCTTTGATCTTGAAAAGCTGAGATATGAGCGCGTCATCATCATGACCGATGCCGATGTGGACGGCGATCATATCGCGGCGCTTCTAATCACATTCTTCTATAAAACCATGCCCGAAATCATCCATGCCGGACGGCTCTATCTGGCGCTGCCGCCGCTTTACCGCCTAAGCCAAAAGGGCAAAAGCGCCTATGCCCGCGATGATGCCCACCGCGAAGAATTAATGGCGACCGAATTTTCCGGACGCGGCAAGGTGGAGATCAGCCGCTTTAAAGGCCTTGGCGAAATGATGCCGGCACAGCTGAAAGAAACCACCATGGACCCGGCCAAACGCACGCTGGCCCGCATCCGCTTTGATGAAGATAATCTGCCCACCACCGAAGCGCTGGTGGAGACTCTCATGGGCAAAAAACCAGAACTGCGCTTTGCCTTTATCCAGGAACACGCCAAATTTGTGCAGGAACTGGATGTTTAAGGGGGGAAGTTATTTTTTTTGCTTTATCCCATTTTCTTGCACAAATTTCGAAAAACTTTCAATCGAAATTTTGTAATAATTATGTTCTCCCTTTGGTTTCCACTTCAAAGAACTTGGCGTTACTCTTAACTCTCCATATTTTTCACCATCTTCATAAATTTCAAAATCTTGAAATTTCTGGGCTGCGAAGTTTTTCTTCATATTAGCATTCCATATATTTACAATGCTGAATTATACTATATATATTATTTTAACAAGCATTATACTTACAATAACAAGTTTTAAATAACGCCTTTCTCAAACCAGCTCCAGCCTTAACGACCGCCCAACGGCCTTGGCGGCGCGCGCCAGCGTGGCGAGGGTGACATTGCCATTATCGGGATCAAGCAGCCGGTTCAGTTGCGAGCGGCTGGTGTTAAGACGCGCAGCCATAGCCATTTTAGTCATGCCTTGCGCCTTCATGGCCTCGGCAAGTTGAAACGCGATCACGCGTTTTATGGCATGTTCGGCCGCCTCCTCATACGTGCCTTGTTCTTTCAGAAACTCGTCGAAAAACTGGCCAGGTTTTCCAGCTTCCAGCTCACTATTCTTACTCATTTTAAACCTCTCATTCTTTGGTTGGCCGTTTCTAATTCACGCGCTGGCGTTTTCTGGGACTTTTTGATGAAGCCGTGCAACAAAACCATGGCCCCCTCATGAACACAGAAGAACACCCGCGCAATCCGCCCACCGGAAAGATTGCTTCTGATCTCCCAAAGGCCTTTATGACCCTTGAGGGCGCGGCATAAAGGCATGCCCACGGGCCAACCAAATTCAGCCGTACAAATATCTTTACCTATGGCCTTGCGATCTTCCACAGCCATTGCCAACAACCATTCCCGCACAGGAACACGACCGGTATGGGACTCAAAAAATCGGGCCAGCAGGCGCTTATGCTCAACCATGCGATGACCGTACCATAAATGGTACTATTGGTCAATAACGGTATTATTAAAATCAACCACACAAAAAAACCCTTGAACCTACAGTCATTGTAGGGATTAACCTGTCTGGATTATCCCCAATGGGGGGCATCTGAGGAGACAGGCAATGGGCAGTACATTGTGGATACAATTAGCCGGCATGTTCGCCAGCGGTGTTTTTTTGGCAGCGGTAGTTTGGTCGATTGCATTTCCGAAAAGGCGGATATGGCCACCGAAAAAATCAACCTATTCGAACCAGGCCCTGATCTGGGTACTGACGGTGATGGTGTTTGGCAGCATGTTTTGGCTGGGGCTTAACGACTGGAACAGTCTAGGCTGGTCGGCAAAGCTGCGCTGGGGACTGGGCCTGCCTTTGATGGTCATCGGCAATATTGTGGTCATACACAGTATTATTTATCTGGGTTATAAAACCACCAGCGGGGCCAAAACCACGCTAAAAGGTGATGGATTCTACCGTTATTCGCGCAACCCGCAATATACGGCGGATCTGATATTGTGTAGCGGCTGGGCCATTTTATCGGCCTCGGCGGATGCCATGCCGGTGATCATCCTGACACTGGTGACGCTGTTTATGGCCCCGTTTAGTGAGGAGCCATGGCTGCGCAAAATGTACGGCAATCCCTATGAAGACTATTGCGGCAAAGTGCGGCGTTTTCTATAAGGTCATTATGAATATACGCCCCGCCCGCTCAGCTGATTATGGGGCCTGGCTGCCTTTGTGGACAGGCTATCTGGACTATTATGAGGCCGATCTACCCCCCACATCCGGCGACACCTGGCAACGCCTGATGAACCCGCCCGAAGATGGTCCGTTTTGCCTAGTTGCCGAGGCCGAAGATGGCGCGCTGGTCGGCCTGACCCATTATGTGTTTCACGGCCATAGCTGGCGGGCCGAGCCCTCGTGTTATCTCATTGATCTCTTTACCGATGCTAACGCACGCGGCAAAGGCGTTGGCCGCGCCCTGATCGAGGCGGTGTATAAAAAGGCCGATGCACGCGGCGCGGCGCAGGTCTATTGGCTGACCCAGAATTTTAACGAGGCCGGGCGGCGACTATACGATAAAGTGGCCAAGCTTACCCCCTTTATCAAATATCAGCGTTAGGCTTCACCTGCGCTCTTGCCAAGACAGAGCACCACATCCATGTAGAACGGGCAAAACGAAAGACCCGCCCCATGCCTAAAGCAGAGCTCACCACCCGTTTAAGACGCATCACCGATGGTTTTGCCACCGCCCCGCAATTGATGATCGCTGATATGCAGGCCGCCAAACAGGCTGGCTTTGCCCTGATTCTGAATGCCCGCCCCGATGGGGAGGAAGACGAGGATGAACAGCCCCCAAGCCTTCATCTTAAAGAAGCGGCCCAAACCGCTGGACTGGCCTATGCCTATGTGCCTATTTTGAATGGCGCGGCCTTTTCCCATAACGCGTTGATTGCGGCGGGTGAAGCCATGGCAGACAATGGCGGCCCGGTATTGGGGTTTTGCCTGACCGGCATGCGTTCCTTGCGGTTATGGGCGTTAGCCAGTGCCCTTTATGGCCGGGAAGAACCAGACCGATTGATCCTCGCCGCCGCCGTTGCCGGATTATCTCTGGATGCCTTTGCCGAGCATTTACAACGCCTTTCGCGTGGGCAAGCACCGCTTTATGTCGCCGATGAAGCGGCGATGATGATTTAAGAAGCAAAACCTCTCTCTTCGCCAGATGACAATAATGTTAGAATTGTCCCGCTTGAATCATGGGCGCGCAGTGATAGCCTTTGCCTAATGGCCCATTCCTTAAACATAGCGGGCCAAAGGGGAGGCAATCTTGATCAAGCAATTCGCGCTGGCTGGCGCGTTAACACTGGCATATGGCAGCGCCAATGCCCAAATGGTGGAAATTGATAAAAATCCGTTTCCATCCACCTATAAACCCATGCAGTCGCAACCGGTACTGATCCGCGGAGCGCACGTATTTGATGGCACCGGTAAGGAACTTTCCAAGGCCGACCTGTTGCTGGAAAACGGCAAAATCACCGCTTTGGGTGAAAACCTTGAAGCCCCCCAAGGGGTTCGCATTATTGATGGTACCGGAAAATGGGTAACCCCGGGCATTATCGACGTGCATTCGCATTTGGGCGTTTATGCCTCGCCAGGGGTGCGGGCCACCGCCGATGGCAATGAAGCCACCAGCCCGGTAACCGCCGAAGTCTCGTCAGAACATGGCGTATGGCCCCATGACCCCGGCTTTAACCGTGCCCGTGCCGGCGGCGTCACCGCCATGCTGATCCTGCCCGGATCGGCCAATCTTTTTGGTGGCCGTGGCACAGTCCTGAAAAATGTGCCATCTCGCACCGTTCAGGGCATGAAGTTTCCAGACGCCCCCTATGCATTGAAAATGGCCTGCGGTGAAAACCCCAAACGGGTTTACGGGAAAAAGGGCGGCCCCGGATCGCGCATGGGTAATTTCGCCGGCTATCGCAAAAGCTGGATCAAGGCCACGGCCTATAAAAAAAGCTGGGATGATTACCGCGAAGACTATGCCAAATGGGAAATCAAGAAAAAAAGCGCCACAGAAAAAAAAGACAAGGATAAAAAAGCACCCAAGGCCCCCAAGCGTAACCTGCAAATGGAAACCCTGATGGGGGTTCTTAACGGCGAAATTATCGTCAACATGCATTGCTACCGCGCCGATGAAATGGCGCAGGTGATCGATATGTCCAAAGAGTTTGGCTATCATGTGGGTGCATTTCACCATGCCATCGAGGCCTATAAGGTCGCCGATTTATTGCGCGAAAATGATACCTGCGCTGCCATGTGGGCCGATTGGGGCGGCTTCAAAATGGAAGCTTATGATTCCATTCGTGAAAACATTCCCATGGTTTATAATGCCGGGGCCTGCGCCATTGTCCATTCGGACAGCGGGGTTGGCATTCAACGTCTTAATCAGGAGGCCGCAAAAGCGTTGTCTGATGGCAATAAGGCCGGCCTGAATATATCACAGGGCGAGGCCTGGATCTGGTTATCCTCCAACCCGGCCAAGCTGCTGGGCATTGGGGATAAAACCGGCGCGCTAACCCCCGGCCTGAATGCCGATGTGGTGCTCTGGTCTGGCAATCCGTTCAGTGTGTACAGCCGGGCAGACATCGTCTTTGTTGATGGGGCACGGGTGTTTGATCGCCATGACAAATCCCATCAGGCCGTTTCTGATTTTGAACTGGGTCAGCCCGGTGAAGGAGATGACAAATGAGTATTCTTGAAAAATTTGCCACGGCCAGCGCGCTGCTTTGCCTGGCCAGTGCTGCCCCGGTATGGGCGCAGACCATTGCCATTACCGGCGGCAAGGTCATCACCAACACCGCGCAAGGTCAGCTTGATAAAGCCACGGTGCTGATTGAGAACGGAAAAATCCTTTCGGTCGGGACCAATATCGCCATCCCCGACGGGGCCACACGCATTGATGCCAGCGGCAAATGGGTAACCCCGGGTTTGTTTGCGCCCTTATCTCAGGTCGGCCTGATCGAAGTGTCGCTGGAGGAAAGTACCGATGACAGCCGCGCCGAAAAATCAGAATTTTCGGTCGCGCTGAATGGTGTGGATGGCTTTAACCCCAAGGCCGAGGCCATTGCCATCACCAAAATCGAGGGCATGACCCGCATTGCCGTCAGCCCCGGGCCGGGTGAGAATATATTCTCTGGCTCTGGTTTTATCGCGGACACCAGCGGCGATATAGTGGACAGCATTACCGAGGACCATGCCTTTGTAATGGTTCAAATGGGTGAACGCGGTGCCCGCATTGCCGGTGGCTCACGCCCGGCGGCATGGGCATATTTACGCAATGCCCTGGATGAAGCCCGCCGATATCGCCCGGGCCGGGAACGCAAAGACGCGCTGTTGAACGGGCCGGATGCCATGGCCCTGAAACCTGTAGCCGAAGGGCGTATACCTTTGCTGGTTTTTGTTAATCGCGCTTCGGACTTGATGACCCTGATCCGGCTGCACGAGGCCCAGCCCAAACTGGACCTGGTAGCGGTTGGTGCCACCGAGGGCTGGATGGTAGCCGATGAGCTGGCCGCAGCGGATATCCCTGTGATTTTAGAGCCGCAAAACAACCTGCCCAGCAGCTTTGAAAGCCTTGGGGCCACCATGGCCAATGCTGCCCGTCTGCAAAAAGCCGGGGTGACCATTGCCATTGCACAGCTTGGCGAGGCCTTTAATGCAAGACTGGCCCCGCAACAGGCCGGCGATGCGGTGGCCAATGGATTACCCTGGGATGCGGCCTTTGCCGCCATTACCAGCGCCCCCGCACAGATTTTTGGACTGGAGGACGAGCTTGGTGCCCTGCAAAGCGGTATGATCGCCGATGTGGTGGTCTGGGACGGTGATCCGCTGGAACTTATGACCAGCCCAGATTACGTATTTATTGGCGGCAAGGCCCAATCGCTTAGCTCCCGCCAAACCAAATTGCGGGATCGCTACATGGACCTTAAAGATGCGAAAGAAAATCCATTCGCCTATCGCTAGGCATATTCTCCCCTCACCAATAAAAGCCGGGCAGACATTTGTCTGTCCGGCCTGCATTGACTTGGGCAACTTCGGCACTATGGTCCGTGGCGCGCAGGATGCTTTTATTACCGCGCCTATTATTTCACCTTGGTGCCCATGAATTTTGAAGATCTGGGGCTTGGCCCTAAAACCCTTAAAGCCGTTGCCGAAACTGGCTATACCGAACCCACACCGATCCAGGCCAATGCGATCCCGCACGTTTTGGCGGGACGGGACGTATTGGGCATTGCCCAGACCGGAACCGGTAAAACCGCATCGTTTACCTTGCCGATGATCGACATCCTCAGCCGGGGTCGGGCCAAGGCACGCATGCCGCGCTCTCTCATTTTAGAGCCAACCCGCGAGCTGGCCGCCCAGGTGGCCGAAAACTTTGAGACGTATGGCAAATATCACAAGCTCTCTATGGCCTTGCTGATTGGCGGCGTGGCTTTCGGCGAACAAAACCGTAAACTAATGCAGGGCGTTGATGTTCTGATCGCCACGCCGGGGCGGTTGCTGGATCATATAGAACGCGGCAATCTGCTGATGAACGGCGTACAGCTTCTGGTTGTTGATGAGGCCGACCGCATGCTGGACATGGGTTTTATTCCCGATATTGAGCGCATTTTCAAAATGACGCCATTTACCCGCCAGACCCTGTTTTTCTCGGCCACCATGCCCACGGAAATTCAGCGCATTGTCGATACATTTTTGCACAATCCAAAACGCGTGGAAGTTACCAAGCCAACCGCCACAGCCGATACCATTGAASAATTACTGGTCAAGCTGGACCGTAATGATKCCCGGGGCAAGAATGAGGCTTTACGCACAATTATCGACGAACATAATGTGCGCAATGCCATCGTTTTTTGCAATCGCAAGCGCGATGTTGACCGGGTTGCTTCATACCTTAAAAAAGCCAGATACAGCGCCTCTCCTATCCATGGTGATTTGCCGCAAAGTGTGCGCACCGCCACCCTGGAAAATTTTAGAAATGGCGATTTAAAGCTATTGATTGCCAGCGATGTTGCCGCCCGTGGGCTGGACATCCCCGATGTCAGCCATGTGCTGAATTATGATGTTCCGATACACCCGGAAGATTACATTCACCGCATTGGACGCACAGGCCGCGCCGGGAAAAAAGGGCATGCCATCACTATTGCAACGCCCGGTGATGCCAAGTCACTGCACGCCGTTCAAAACCTGATTGGCCAAAAGATTCCTCTTTTCATTGACGATGAAAAATCGCAAAGCAACCCTGTCGACGCGCCAATGGTTGAAGTCRCCGCCCCGGTGGAAACCAAAAGCGAAAGTGCGCGCACCGGACGGCGYAGAGTGAGAGTGCGCAAACCAAAAACGGATATGCAAAACCCGGTGCTGGACGTCCCAAAAATGCCGACACCTGCGCCTTTGGACAATGAAAACAAGATTAAGGACAGCAATAAAACTGCCGGTCGTAAACCTAAGTCTGGAAGAAATTTAAAAAGTAGTGAYTCCCCATCAAAGCAATCCCCTCAAAAAGGCAATCTGGGTTTTGGTAGTGCCACCCCAAATTTCTTTAAAAAATAGGGTTAGCGCATATACTCAATAATACCATTAAACAAACATCATAATCGTTCGCAAATCGCCAAACATGTTTAGTCGGCGGATTTCATCCATTATTTTTGTATCTTAAAAWTTTTTATAATTACTATTTACACTTTTTTCCTCAGGTATTACAATTATATACATAATTATAATTGATAATAATAATTACATGCTAGAAAATGGCGGTAATTATTTTATTTTTTATTGATGTAAATACGCATTCACTACCTTATATTCCTGCAATCGTGAATATATTGAACCATTTTCTTTACCCTCTGTTCGGTTTTTGCAGTCTAGTCTCGTGCAATTAATTCATACGGTTGCCACAACGGGATCGTCAGAAGGGCAAGAACATGTCGGCTGCACCAAAACAGAATAACAAGAATGATCAGGCACATGCAAAGATGGTTCTGAAACTTCTTGCTGACCACAACTTGGAAACTACGCCCGACAATTATCAACTGTTTCATGGTTACGTGGCGGACAAAAAACCCGCTTTGGTAAAGGAAATGCGTCCACTACTTACCAGCGGGCCCCTAAACCAGTCCGCCTGCACGTCCCTGCATAGACGTTATTTTGGTGGTACTGACCTGGTCGACCAAGCCCTACAAACCGGCGGAAAATTCAGCGAGGAAATCGGCACCGTGTTACGTATGCTGTCCGCCGCAGAGAAAAATGCCGTCGAGTATGAAAAAACACTTTCCGGCGCAACCGATATTCTTGAAAATGCCAGCAGCAACAAGTCCCTCAAGGAGATGGTGGATACTTTACTGACGGCCACCACAAAAATGCATGAGCACACGCACCAGCTGGAGCAAAAGCTCAACAAAACTACGGCCGAAGTGGATTCTCTGCGCGATAATCTGGAACTGGTGCGCACCGAAGCCATGACCGATGCCCTSACCGGCATTGCCAATCGCAAACGCTTTGATGAATTTATACTGCAGCAATGCAATACTGCCGAGGCAAATGGTCAGGCCCTTAGCCTTGTTTTATGCGATATAGATCATTTCAAGCGCTTTAACGACACATGGGGACACCAGACCGGCGATCAGATCATTCGCTTTGTCGCCAGCTGCTTGCAACGCCACGCAGCGAAAAGCCACCTTGTTGCGCGTTATGGCGGCGAGGAATTTGCCGTCATCATGCCGTTAACCGATGGGCAGGCCGCTTTTGATATGGCGGATAATATTCGCGCCAGCGTAGAGTCCAAAAAGCTTCTGCGTAAATCCACCAATGAGGATATGGGTACCGTGACCATCTCTTTGGGGGTTGCCCAGTTTACACCTGACGATGCCATCGAGGATCTCATTGAACGTGCCGATGAGGCGCTATATCGCTCTAAACATGCCGGGCGCAATAAAGTTTCCATCAGCACGGACCCGCAAGACGGACGTAGCGCCGCCTAGCTACTAACCGCGTTATGGAATTTTCATAAAAAAAAGGAACGGGATTAACCGTTCAGCATATCGATGCTTAGAAACTCGATATGGTTGAGTTGTTCATCAGAAACCCAGGGCCTGATTGCGGTCCTAATTAGCGTTAGTGTCCGCTCTTCATCCAGCAAAGTACGTTCGCCAGATTTCCCAAACGGGCTTTCGTGGGCGGCACGTAACACGGCATCACGCATAAAGTGTGCTTTGGTCCGCATTTTCCATGTGTCTACACTTTTTTCCAGCACAACACGAATATTCAAAAATGCATAATTGACCAGATGCCCATTGACGGCGATGGGGGCGACCACCACCGGGATATCTACAGAGTGCAGAGATTGCGCCTGATCGGGAATTTTATATTCAGGAAACACATCGTTTTTGACCGTCCATTCGGCCTTGATACGGTTGCTTTTGCCTGATTTTTTACTTTTCCCTCCACTGGCAAAAGCAGGGCTGGCAACCGCCATGGATATAAGGGCAATGGTAATAAGGCGCATGTCGTCTTCCTCTTTGAGGGTAGACTACGCCAAAGAGTTCAAAAATGCGTAAACCCGGTTTTTCCAGGTTTTCGGACGGGGATGCCGCCCCTGCCAAGGCGTACCCCCTGCCCCTTAATCACACCGCCAATACGGCGTAGAGGCAGGCCTATATCCTTAGAAATTTTCTGTACCTGCGTTCTCTTTTCCTCAGGTGCGGTAAATAACAATTCATAATCATCACCACCCGCCATTAACTTTTCCATAGCGCCGTCCTGATCCGCCTCAGTCTCTAACCAGTGCCGGGCGGCATCGGACAAGGGCACGCGGTCCGGATCCAGACATAAGCAGGCTTCGGCCGCATTGGCCAAGTGGGTAGCATCCGCAATTAACCCATCCGATATATCAATGGCGCAATGCACTAATGCTGCCAATTTTACCCCCAACGCCAACCTTGGCTCCGGGTATTCATATCGCTTGCGCAAAAACCGTGCATCTGTATCTTCAGCTGGAGAGGCTTTTCCTTGCGCCACCTCCAGACCCAAAACTCCGTCGCCTATGGTACCACTGACCCAGATATCATCACCGATCTGCGCCCCGGCGCGGCGTAATAATGGCCCACTGGCCCAACCCAACATGGTTATGGAAATGGTAAATGGTGTCGATCCACCAATGGTATCGCCGCCAATCAAAACAACATCAAAACGTTTCTGATCTTCCGCAAGAGCCTGAATCAAATCTTGTTTTTGTGCTTCGTCCGTACCTTTGGGCCAGCAAATCGTGCTTAGATAAAAAGCCGGCTCGGCCCCCATGGCCGCCAGGTCAGATAAATTGGTGCGCAGAGCCTTGCAGGCAATTTGCGCAGGCGAGGCATTGGGCATGGCATGTATGCCCGCCTGCAACATATCAGCAACCAGCACCAGTTTGCGCCCATCCCCGATCCACAACACCGCACCATCATCGGCCAGCCCCAGTGCCTCGGGGGCCTTGGCTGCCTTGGCGGCAAGAGAGGCAATAAAGGCAAACTCGCCGGCTGAATTGGAGTCAAATTCCATGCACGCCTTTTACTAGCTCAGCTCATCCTGTCGGGCATTGCGGGCCAGTGCCTCCAAAGCACCATTGACAAAGCCCGGCTCCGGACCAGAGAAAAAATCACCAGCCAGATCGATATATTCATCCAGGATCACTTTTACCGGAGTTTTGGGCGAGTGCATAATTTCAAAACTGGCAACGCGCAAAATAGCCCTCACTGTGGTGTCCAGTCTCTCCAGGCGCCAGTTTTTGGCAAGATGCTGACTGATGGCCTTATCAATGCCGGTTTGAAATTCCACCACCCCGCGTACGAGTTTTTCGAAAAGGGCAATATCGGCTTCACTTTGGGTGCCGGTGTCATCCACCCCGCCCAGACGGTTTTCCTTGAATTCCTCAATTACCCGGCGGGCGCCCATGCCGCCGATATCCATTTGGAAAAGCGCCTGTATGGCGCGCAAGCGTGCGGTCCGTCGCGCGGTGGCGTGTTGTTTGGCGTGTTTTTCTGATGCCGTGCTCATCGAACAATCCTAATGAAACTCTTTTGGCTCTGTAGCCTGAGGGCGGGCATACGGCCAGAGTTAGCCGCAGAGTAAACTGCTATACACATAAATACATGCCTATTCGTCGAGCTTTTCATCGGCGATGAAGCGTGCAAAATCACTGCTTTCGGTGAAGTCTTTATAAACGGACGCATAACGCACATAAGCCACCGGGTCGAGATTGGAAAGAGCCTCCATTACTTTCTGCCCGATGCGTTCGGATGAAATATCCATTTCGCCCTCCCCTTCCAGGCGGCGCACGATCGAAGAGACCAGTTGTTCGATCTGATCGCGTTCCATGGGGCGTTTTTGCATGGCCACCAGCACGGACCGTAACAGTTTTTCCCGATCAAAGCGCACCCGTCGTCCGGATCGTTTAATCACCGTCAAATCGCGTAATTGCACCCGTTCAAAAGTTGTAAAGCGCTGTCCACAGGAAAGGCACTGGCGGCGACGGCGTATGGCGGCTCCCTCCTCTGCCGGGCGCGAATCCTTAACCTGCGTATCTTCGCTGGAACAGAACGGGCAACGCATTAGTGCAGCTCTCCATATAAGGGATAACGCGCGGTCAGGGCCTCGACCTCGGCGCGAATATCCGCCTCGACGGCTGCATTGCCTTCAGAATTCTCTGCCAATGCATCCAATACCCGCACAATCATAACACCCACGGCCTTAAAGTCATCAACGCTCAGACCCCGCGTGGTAGTGGCCGGCGATCCAATACGAATGCCAGAGGTAATGGTGGGTTTTTCCTGATCAAACGGCACACCGTTTTTATTACAGGTAATATAGGCGCGCTCCAGGGCGTTCTCGGCGGCATTGCCCTTTACGCCTTTGGGGCGCAAATCAATCAGCGCCAGATGAGTATCCGTCCCCCCCGATACCAGATCGTACCCCCCACTTTCCAGCTCCCCCGCCATGGCCTGACAATTGGTGACCACGTTACGGGCATAGATTTTAAAGGACGGGCGCAGGGCCTCGCCAAAGGCCACTGCCTTGGCCGCCACCACGTGCATAAGTGGCCCCCCCTGCAAGCCTGGAAAAATTGCCGAATTGACTTTCTTGGCAATCGCTTCGTCATTGGTCAGGATCATGCCGCCACGCGGGCCGCGCAAGGTTTTGTGCGTGGTCGTGGTCACGACATGGGCATGGGGCAATGGGCTGGGGTGAACCCCGCCTGCCACCAGGCCGGCAATATGGGCCATATCCACCATCAGGTAGGCCCCGACCTCATCAGCAATTTCACGAAAGGCGGCAAAATCTATGGTGCGCGGATAGGCCGATCCGCCGGTGATAATCAGGGCCGGTTTATGCTGGCGCGCCAGATCGCACACCTCGTCCATATCAATCTGCGCATTATCTTCACCCACTCCATAATGCACCGCATTGAACCATTTGCCGGACATATTGGGCCGGGCACCGTGGGTAAGGTGCCCACCGGCGGCAAGGCTGAGGCCTAGAACTGTATCGCCGGGTTTGATCAGGGCCAGAAACACCCCCTGATTGGCCTGACTGCCGGAGCTGGGCTGCACATTGGCAAAGCCCGCATCAAACAAGGTTTTTGCCCGCTCAATCGCCAGGGTTTCAACGATATCGGCATTCACACAGCCACCATAATAGCGCCGCCCTGGATAGCCTTCGGCATATTTATTGGTGAAGACAGACCCTTGCGCCTCCAGAACTGCGCGCGAAACAATGTTTTCTGAGGCTATTAATTCTATCTGCCGGGTCTGGCGTTTTTCTTCCTGAAGAATGGCGGCAAAAACCTGCGAATCGTCCTGTTCCAGCTGGTCATTGAAGAAATTGAATTCTGGTGAATGAGCCATATTTTGGCCTTTCATGATAATGGCACCCTTACGCGCATACCAATGTTGTAAAAGAGATGGTGATAAAACCAGTCTTCGTTCTGCACAACTGACTTTTCACTATTATAAAAGATTAACGTGTATGCCAATGATTGGGGCAGAATTATAAATGCAACATTTTGCAGCAACTTTATACAACCAAAAACAAACATAGGCGGTCGAATTGCTTTCCAGATACGGTGAAGGCAAACAAAACCGTGAAAAACCTGATGAAAATTATGGAATATTATGTGTTTTTCTGCACTTCTAATTACACATCGTCTATTGCACAAATCCCTAATTCATTCATACTTGTAAAGTAAGCATTTTGTTCGTTTATAGAATAAAAAAATCAAAACACATCCCGAAGGACAATGCATATGCCCAATGATGAAGAAAACTCCCCGGACACGCTGGAACAAACCCAGATGACAACCGACATTGTTGCCTCCTTTGTCAGCAATAATACCATTACCATTGAAGAACTGCCTGCGCTGATCAAGTCCGTGCACACAGCCATGAGTGATTTGGCAAACAATAGCGCGCCAGCAGTTAAGCAAAAACCCGCCGTGCCGATTTCACGATCCATTACCGAGGATTACATGATTTGCCTGGAAGATGGCGCCAAGTTGAAAATGCTAAAGCGCTATCTGCGTACCCGGTATAGTCTGACCCCGGATGAATATCGCCAGAAATGGCGTCTGCCGGCGGATTATCCTATGGTTGCGCCATCCTATGCGCGCCGCCGCTCCAGCCTCGCCAAAGAGATTGGCCTGGGCAAGGGTGTGCGAAAATCAAAAAACAAAGCCWAAAAATAGGCGCTAATCAGGCATCAGGCATCCGTAAGCTGGACAACCATGCCGTCATAGGCTGGCTCCACCCCTTTGGGCAAGCTGGTCTTTAGCGTGGCATAATCCAGCGTGATGTGCATATTGGTGAGGATTGCCCGTTCGGGTTTAAATTTTTCAATCCATTGCAGGGTTTGTTCCAGATGAGTGTGGGTGGGATGCGGCTCAACGCGCAGAGCATCTACAATCCAGAGCTTTAGCCCCTTAAAAAAGTCATGACTGGCCTCGGGGATGGCCGAGACATCCGGGGCATAGGCTATATCGCCAAAGCGAAACCCCAGGGATCGGACGTTGGGGCCGTGCTCCAGATCAATAGCGGTTACCGGCAACGCGCCCCCCGGCCCATCAATGCTAAACTCTGCCCCCGGCGCGGGCATATCCATGGCTTCCAGAATGGCCGGATAACCAGAGCCTTCGGCCTGTTCAAAACAATAATCAAAGCGCCGCTTTAAAGTCCTGGCCGTGGGGGTATCCATATACACCGGAACCCGCTTGCGCATGGCATAACAGATCTGGCGCAAATCATCGACGCCGTGGACCTGGTCCGCATGGTCGTGCGTATATAATACCGCATCCAGCCGACGGGTTTGCGCGCTGATCAATTGTTCACGCATGTCCGGCGAAGTATCCACCAGCACGCTGGTGGCATCTTCGGTCTGATCAAAACGCTTTACCAGAATTGAGCAGCGCGAGCGCCGGTTGCGTGGTTCGTCCGAGTCGCAATTCCCCCAGTTTGGGCCAATGCGCGGCACCCCGCCAGAGGAGCCACAGCCCAGTATACGTATCTCTGTGCGGGCTTTTCTCATGGGTGGCCCTGTCGATTGGAGGGCGCAGCGCGCGCAAATAGCCTGAAAAAGTTCTGGGTGGTTTGTTCGGCCACCTGCACCGGCGTTATGCTTTTAATTGCTGCCAGACTATCTGCAATATAGGGAAGGTAGGCCGGTTCATTGCGGCGCCCGCGTTTAGGAACCGGAGCAAGAAAAGGGCAATCGGTTTCCAGAAGAATGCGATCCATAGGCATTATATCGGCGATCACACCGCGCACACTGCCGGCATTGCGAAAACTGGCAATGCCATTAACGCTGAAATAGCCGCCGCGTTTCGCCGCCATCTTCGCCAGTGCCTCACCAGAAGTATAGGAATGCAAAATAAAGGCGAAATCCTCGCCAGCATTTTCCGCCTCCAGAAAATGCATCATGTCGTTATCAGCTTCGCGGGTGTGCAAAACCAGAGGCAAGCCGGTTTGGCGCGCCGCCTCGGCATGACTATGCAAATTGGCTAATTGATCATCGCGGCTGCTATAGCCGTAATGATAATCCAGCCCCGTTTCACCAATACCGATGACTTTGGGGTGCGTAGCCAGATCCGCCAGCATGGATGGTGGGATATGCGGGTCATCCCCTGCATGGTGGGGGTGCACACCAATGGTGCACCAGATATCCGGGTCCATATCGGCCACGGCAAGGGCGCGGGCATATTCATGCATTCGGCAACAAATGGTCACCATTACCTGCACACCTTTATCACGCGATCGAGCCAGCACCTCGCTCAAATCCTGTGCATAGGATTTTGCGTGCAAATTAGCATGACTGTCGATCAACATTTACGTCTCTTGTGTCCTTAAAGGGTGCGATGACACAGTACGCCAGGTTTTTTGTATGGCGTTATGGATCACCTGCGCCGGGTCGAGATAAAGCCGTTCCATATCTACCGCAAGGGTGTTCAGCTCATCTCGTAAAATAAACCATGGTTCGATGCCTGTGATTTGGCCTGAACCAGCGCTCAAGCGGATTTGCTGTTCCAGCCGCATCGCCAGCAATTCAAAAAACAAACCGCGTTGCGGGGCCGCCTTGGCCAGCGCCAGACGGCGGACAAGCCCGTGCGCCGCGCCTTGCCCGGCCCGTGGCCCCTGGGTCACCAATTGATCAATTTCACGCCACAACGCTGCCCCGTCCGCCGATACCATGGCCAACGCCCTCCCGGGACTGCCTGCCGCCAGTTTGCTGGCCAGCGCGGCCTCGTCTTTGCTGGCCCCCTGGGCAATGGTGATTTTTGTCGTCAATTCAGTCGATAAGGGACGCAAATCCAAACGGCGACAGCGCGAGCGTATGGTCGCGGGCAAACGCCCCGGAGCATGGGCCACAAGGATTACCATGGCCTGATCCGGTGGTTCTTCCAGCATTTTTAAAATGGCGTTGGCCGCATTCAAATTCAGTTCGTCCGCCGCATCAATAATACAGACGCGCCAGCCTCCCTCGCCGGCGCGAGTGTGAAACAGCCCCCCCATGCGCCGTGCCTCTTCCACCGTGATTTCAGCGCGCCAGCGCTTGCGCTTTTCATCAAAGGGACGGCGCAGCACCATCAGATCCCCGTGGCTCATCGCGGCAATGCGCATGGAGGTGGGATCGGCGGGGTCCGTCCCCAACACCCCGTGCGTCGGGTCCGGTTTTGCCCCCAGCACTCGCCGCGCCATACGATAGGCCAAAGTGGCCTTGCCAATCCCGCGCGGCCCGCAAATCAGCCAAGCATGATGTAAATGGCCTGAGGTCTGGGCTTCCGCAAAGGCGCGCTCCGCCGCTTCATGGCCATAAAGCTCATAGGTTTCACGCGGTGCCGGGCATCCGGGGGCCCGGTCCGGCTCATCGGGATAATCCGGGGCGCTCAAAGATCGCCTCCGGTACGCGCTTTAATATGGTCCAATATATTGGCGGCCACCACTTCGGGGGCCTCTGCCGCGTGAATGACAACGCACCGTTCGGGTTCTGCCTTGGCAATGGCAAGATAGGCCTTACGGGTGCGCTCATAAAATTGAGCCTCGCGTTTTTCAAACTGGTTAAGAACCTCGGCGCGCGCGTGCACACGCTGCATGCCGTTGGTCGGCTCTATATCCATAATAAAGGTGATATCGGGGTTGAAATCGCCCAGCACCAGCCGGTGCAGGGCGCGCACCCTGTCTACCGGCACCCCCCCGGCATAGCCCTGATATACCATGGTGGAATCGGCAAAGCGGTCACTGAGCACCCAAGCCCCACGCTCCAGTGCAGGTCGGATTACAGTGCGCACCAATTGTGAGCGCGCCGTATACATCAGCAACATTTCTTCAGTCGCAGACCAGCGTCCCGGCTCGCCGCCAAGTACCAGATCGCGCACCGCCTCCGCATCCGGCGTGCCCCCAGGTTCACGCGTGACAACCACCTCATAACCGGCAGCGCGCAATCGCTCGCCCAGCAATTTTATCTGGGTGGTTTTACCCGCGCCCTCGCCGCCTTCAAAGCTGATGAACTTTGCCCCTTGGCTCATTCCCTGCCTGCGCCTCGTATCAACCCGACTAGACCTTCAATCGCCTGCCCAAAGAGGCCCTTCTTCTCCACCGAGGCGCCAGCCAGCAAAGGATATGAAGCTTTGACCTCGCCTTTTTCCTCGACCACCAGTTTGCCGATCGTATCGCCCTTTTGCACCGGGGCAATAACCGGGCCGTCATAAACAAAGGCGGTGGTGATGGAGCGCCGGTTCGGGCGAAAATAGGCAACATTGATTTGCTGATCGGTGATCACGGGCACGGTCAAGGCCTTGCCCAGCGCCACGTTGGCCTCACCGACCACGGTGCCCTTCTCATACAAGGTTTTGATATCAAATTCGCCAAAGGCGGCACGCATCAGGCGTTCGCCCTCTCTGGCGCGTCCCCGGCTGGACTTCATGCCGGTAAACACAATGATGCGCCGTTTACCATCACGCACCGCAGAGCCAGCCAGCCCAAAACCCGATTCCTTGGTATGCCCGGTTTTCAAACCATCGGCGCCAGGCACCACACCCAATAACGGGTTACGGTTATAGCGGTTTGATGGTGCAGCCTTGCACCAGTCATATTCGCGCTCTGAAAAATAGGCATAATCTTCGGGAAAGTCGCGAATAATAAGGCGGGTCAGTTTGGCCAGATCATGCACGCTGATCTCATGGCCGGGGTCGGGCCAGCCAGTGGCATTGTGAAACTGCACGGTATTCAGGCCCAGCTCATGCGCCCGTTCTGTCATCTGGCGGGCAAAGGCGGCCTCGCTGCCGGCAATATTTTCGGCCAGGGTAATGGCCGCATCATTCCCTGAAAGCACGATCACGCCGCGAATAAGGTCCTCCACGCGCACCCGCTCTTTGGGGCGCAGGCACATGGTGGATGACCCCGATGAAAAGCCGCCGCGACGCCAGGCATCTGCGGAAACCGTGAATTCATCATCCAGAGTAATGGCACCAGATTGCAGCCGTTCGAACACCATGTAAAGGGTCATGATTTTGGTCATGGAGGCCGGCGGAATGGGGGTATCCGCATCGCGCCCAAAGAGAACCAGRCCGGTATCATAGTCYAGGATCACCGCATGGGTGGCCGGGGTTTCAAACTCGGCAGCAAAGGYYGCSGGCGCAARGCCAAGCAGGATCAGAAKWGARATYAGGGCRCGCATGGGCGTTCTTTCWTTTTGCAGCATRTRAGGACACTCCATTGCACGATTCAAAAGCGGCAGCAAAGAGGCAGAAGCAAAAAAGGCGCTGCGACAGGGCGCCCCTTTGCCTAAGTAGCGCTTTTTCGCTATGCTAGGGCACAAACTCGGTCAAACGGGAGTAAATATGGCGCACGGTATCGCAATGGCTGCAACCCCGCAGAACATTCGYGCACTGCRAGGCGTTCCATGGAGTTTCAAGCGTCTTGCAGAGCGTTTAACAGGCATTTCCGCCGGTAGTCTGGAACTGACCCTGCCGGATGGGAATACGCTGGTATTCAGCGGCCTTGAAGATGGCCCCAAGGCCATCATGAGCATACACAGCTATGCGCTGGTTGGCCGGGTGGCCCGTACCGGCGATGTCGGCCTGGCCGAAAGCTATATTGCTGGCGAAWSKMCMAYMCCKKRYSTGGCMWRSRWSCWGACSRYSAWATYKSYYRATTTGKWMMRMAYSSMCRMRSWKGCCACCGGGGCCAGCCCCATTATGCGCCTGTTTTATACGCTCATGCTGCGCCTGAATGCCAACACCCGCAGCGGCGCCAAACGTAATATTTCTGCCCATTATGATCTGGGCAATGCCTTTTACGAGAAATGGCTGGACCCTTCCATGACCTATTCCTCAGCGCGCTATGACGGCGAAGCCTTATCTTTGGAAGAGGCACAACGACGTAAATACCAGTCTTTGGCCAAAAACCTTGATCTAAAGCCCGCCGATCATGTGCTGGAAATTGGTTGTGGCTGGGGCGGCTTTGCCGAGTATGCCGCCGGTGAAATCGGTGCCCGTGTTACCGGCATTACCATTTCGCGAGAACAGTTCGATTATGCCGGCGCCCGCATACAGCGCACCCAGTTAAGCGACAGGGTCGACCTGAAGTTTGTCGATTACCGGGACGTAGATGGCCAATATGACAAAGTTGCCTCGATCGAGATGTTCGAGGCTGTGGGGCAGGAATACTGGCCCGGTTATTTCAATAAAATCCGTGATGTCTTAAAACCTGCGGGGCGCGCGGCGGTACAGATCATCACCATTCGCGATGATCTGTTTTCCCGCTATGCCAAACGTATGGACTTTATCCAGCGTTATATCTTTCCCGGCGGAGTATTACCCTCGGTCAGCGCCTTGCGCAGCGAGATCAGCAAGGCCGGGCTGGTGCTGGATGAGGCGCAAATGTTTGGCCAGGATTATGCCCGGACACTGTCGCAATGGATGAAAAATTTCACCGTCCACTGGGCCGACGTCAAATCCCTTGGTTTTGACGAGCGCTTTCACCGTTTATGGCAATTTTATCTGGCCTATTGCGAAGCCGGTTTCACAACGGGTCGAACCGATGTCGGCCAGTTTGTGCTAAGCAAGTAAGCTGGGCGCTTGCCAGCGCGCACTCGCGCGATTACCTGTGAGTTTACGACGACCCTGCAGGAGTTCCCCCATGTCCCATGCCCAGTCCGTTCTTGACCTTATTGGCAATACCCCTTTGCTGAAACTGCGCCGCGCCTCAGAGGAGACCGGCTGCGAAATACTGGGAAAATGCGAATTTCTAAACCCCGGACAGTCCATCAAGGACCGCGCCGCGCTGGGCATTATCCGTGATGCGGAAAAATCCGGCGCGCTAAAACCCGGCGGCACTATTGTTGAAGGTACGGCGGGCAATACCGGCATCGGTCTGGCCATGGTCGGCCGGGCGCTGGGGTACCGCGTGGTCATCGTCATGCCGCGCACCCAGGCGCAGGAAAAAAAGGATGCCGTGCAGTTGTTTGGTGGGGAGCTGCACGAGGTGGATGCTGTGCCCTATTCCAACCCCGGCAATTATGTACATTTTTCGCGCACCCTGGCCGAAGATATGGCCAAAACCGAGTCGCGCGGCGTGCTCTGGGCCAACCAGTTTGATAACACCGCCAATCGCGATGCCCATTACCAGAGCACTGGCCCGGAAATATGGGACCAAACCGACGGCAAGCTGGATGGCTTTATCTGTGCGGTTGGGTCTGGCGGCACGCTGGGCGGGGTCTCGCTGGCCCTAAAAGAACGCAATCCAGACATCGCCATTGCGCTAGCCGATCCCGGCGGCTCAAAGCTTTTTTCATGGGTCAAGCATGGCACACTGGAAACGACAGGCGGCTCGATCACCGAAGGCATTGGTCAAGGCCGCGTGACCGGCAATCTGGAAGGGGTCACCATCGACGATGCCTATCGCATTGCTGACGCCGATGCCCTGAACATCCTGTTTGATCTGGTCGAGAACGAAGGCCTGTGTCTTGGCGGCTCGTCCGGGGTCAACATCGCCGGGGCCATGGCCATGGCCCGGGATATGGGACCGGGGCATACCATCGTCACGCTTCTATGTGATTATGGTAATCGGTATCAGTCCAAGCTCTATAACCCGGCGTTTTTGCGCGAAAAGAACCTGCCGGTTCCGGGCTGGTTATCATGAGCGCGCCCCAAACGCCCAAAGGGCCAAACACCCGTCTGGTTCACACTGCACGCCGCACCAAAGGCATGGCGAAGGATCTGGTCAACCCGCCGGTGGAGCGCGCCTCGACCATCCTGTTTGAGCGCGCCGAAGACCTCTATGCCCGCCGCCCCGAACAGCGCTATTACGGGCGTTATGGCACCGCCTCGCAAAGCGCACTTTGTGATGCCATCTCCGATCTGGAAGGCGCGGCCGACACGGTACTGACCCCTTCCGGTCTGGCCGCCTGTACGCTGGCGTTATCGGCGGTTTCCAAGCCCGGCGGGCACATGCTGATCACCGACAGCGTTTATGGCCCGACCCGTAATTTTTGCGACCAGATACTAACCAGCCGGGGTTTGGAAATAGAGTATTTTAACCCCCGCGCCGGAGCCAATTTGCAAAGCCAGATTCGCGAGAATACCTGCGCCATTCTTCTGGAAAGCCCCGGCTCGCTGACACTGGAGATTAATGATCTGCCGGCCATTGCCGCCCTGGCAAGGGCACGCGGCATTCCCACGCTGGTCGATAATACCTGGGCGGCGGGCTGGTTCCTAAAACCGCTGGAAATGGGCATTGATTATTCAATTCAGGCGGCAACCAAATATCATACCGGGCATTCGGACGTGCTGATGGGGGCCGTGGCCTCTCGCGATGAAACGGGGGCCAAATTAATGCACCAGTATGCGTTTTTAAACGGCAATACGGTTTCGCCCGATGATGCCTATCTGACCTTGCGCGGCATGCGCACCATGGGGGTGCGGTTGGAAAGGCAGGAGAAAAGCGCCCTGAAAATTGCGCAATGGCTAAGCGGGCGCGATGAAGTGGTGCGCGTATTGCACCCGGCCTTGCCCGAACACCCGGATCATGAATTGTGGAAGCGCGATTTTACCGGCGCCTCAGGGCTATTCTCCATCGTACTGAACCCGGTGTCGCCAGATAAAGTGCATGATTTCGTCAATGCGCTCTCGCTTTTCGGCATTGGCTTTTCCTGGGGCGGGTTTGAAAGCCTGGTGATTCATTGCGATCCGCAAATCAAGCGCACCGCCGGCAGCTGGGATGCCTCTGGCCCGCTGGTCCGCTTTTCCATCGGCCTTGAAGATGCAGACGATCTGATCGCGGATATTGAGGCGGCGTTGGCCGTGCTCAAATAGCGAGACTTGCCGTCGCGATAGCGCATTAAACCCGTGCTCAAATAGCGAGCTTTAGCGTCGCGATAGCACAATAAAAGGAAATGGTGATCCCGGAAGGACTCGAACCTTCAACCTGCCGCTTAGAAGGCGGCTGCTCTATCCAGTTGAGCTACGGGACCGTAAAGCGCGTAAAAGCCTGGTCGTTAATGGGTCCAAGTTTGTCTTTTATCGGCGCGAAAATTATCGGCATAGCTTTTGGACTGACGCTTGCGCGGCGCAGTGGCCACGATCTCGTATTCCAGCTCGTGGGCTTTGGCAAAGCGTTCTGCTTCTTCGCGGGTTTTGAACGTCAGGGTAACCTGGCCGCTCATGTCCGTGGTGCCGGTCCAGCCCATGAGCGGGTCGACATTACGCGGTGCCGATGGCTCAAATTTAAGCACCCAGTTTTTGGTGCGGGCGCGGCCCGATTGCATGGCATTTTTAGCCGGTTGAAAGATCAGGGCTGTCATCTTGGCTTTCCTGTAAACGGACCCGTTTCAAAGTACATTTATACGTCTGTTTGCCCCACGGTCAAACCAGAAAAAAGGCCGACCACAGTGTGATCGGCCTCTATATGGTCGGGGAGACAAGATTCGAACTTGCGACCCTCTGCTCCCAAAGCAGATGCGCTACCAGGCTGCGCTACTCCCCGCCAATGGGTTAGTCTGGCGTTCTCTTAGGGGCCTTGGCCTCGTCCGGCAAGTCTTTCTCTGCATCTTGCACAGCGACAATTGTATTACCAAACATGGCATGTCGCACCAGATCGCCGCGCGCAATGCCATATTTACGCGAGCCACCGCCAGAAATTTCCAATACCGCCGCCGCCAGTCCGCCGGAGGGGATGGTGCGCAGGGATTTTGGCCGAGCATTGCGGGCGATGGAGATAATGTGGCCATCAGCGCTAATAAAAATCATATCCAGCGAGATGAGGGTGTTTTTCATCCACATATTGACCTGGCGCGGACCTTCGAAATCAAACAGCATGCCGGTATCTTTGGCCAGTTCAGTTCGAAACATCAGGCCCTGCGAGCGTTCTTCATCGGTATTGGCAAATTCCACCGATAAGGACACTGGCCCATTTTGGGTCTCGATCACCAAAGGTTCAGGTGCCCCAAACTCCACCAGTTTTGGTTCTGCCTCATCAGCAAAAACAATCAGAGGAACCACAAGAAAGGCGAGCAATACAATTACAAATGTTTTCATAGGGGCGGTTTAGCCCAAGCGGCCTGAACGATCAATGAACCATCCTGCTGAACCTCATCAACCCCCACATAGAAACAATCCATTCAGTTGCACACATACACCAAACTGGATAGAGAACGGGTCAACATGTTTAGGTGCGGAGCTTTGTGGTGAGATATCTGATTACCGGTGGTGCTGGCTTTATTGGCTCGGCGGCGGTGCGCCATCTGGTCGATACTGGGCAGTGTGTTCTGAACATCGACAAGCTGACCTATGCCGGCGATCCACGCACTATCGCCGATGTTGCCGATGCGCCGGGATACACGTTTTTGCACGCCGATATTTCCGATGCCGATGCCATGGGGCGGGCGTTTATGGACTTTGCCCCGGACGTGGTGTTGCATTTGGCCGCAGAAAGCCATGTGGATCGCTCTATCGATGGGCCTGGAGCCTTTATTGAAACCAATATACGCGGCACCTTTGTGTTGCTGGATGCAGCGCTTCAATACTGGAAGGCATTGCCACAAGACAAACAAAAAAGCTTTCGCTTCCTGACCGTTTCCACCGACGAGGTTTATGGCTCGCTGGGAGCATCGGGCAGTTTTTGCGAGACCACGCCCTATCAGCCCAATTCCCCTTATGCAGCCAGCAAGGCCTCGGCCGATCATCTGACCCGCGCCTGGTGTAAAACCTTTGATTTACCAACAATAATCACTAACTGCTCTAACAATTACGGGCCGTTTCAAAACGGTGAAAAGTTTTTGCCCACTATTATTCGTAATGCCCTGATCGATCAGCCTATTCCCATTTATGGGCGCGGCGAAAATGTGCGGGACTGGCTTTATGTGGATGACCATGTATCGGCGCTGATCACCATTGCCGCCAACGGCAAGGTGGGCGAAAAATATAATGTGGGTGGCAATGCCGAGGTTTCCAATCTGGATTTGGCCAACACCATTTGCACCATTCTGGACGAAATGCGCCCCCGCGCTGATGGTAAATCGTATGCTGAACAGCTGAGGTTTACCAAAGACCGGCCCGGGCATGATTTTCGCTATGCCATTGACGCCAGCAAGATCAAGGCAGACCTTGGCTGGGAACCGGCCCTGACGTTCACTCAGGGCATGCGGAAAATGGTAAAATGGTACCTTGATAACCAGAGCTGGTGGCGCGAAGGTGCAGAAGATATAAAGCGTCTTGGGCTAGGCGAAGAAACCCCAAAGGGGACGAAAAGCGGTAATGAGTAAACCCTGGAAAACCATCATTCTGGCTGGCGGCACCGGCAGCCGCCTTTATCCGCTGACCCATGCGGTCAAYAAGCATTTGCTGCCTATTTATGACAAGCCGATGATCTATTACCCCCTCAGCATCATGATGCTGGTGGGCATGCGTGATTTTATTCTGATTTCCTCACCCGATGCCCTGCCACAATTGGAGCGCCTTTTGGGCGATGGCCATCAATGGGGGGTGCAATTCACCTATCGTGCGCAGGAAAACCCGGGGGGGATCGCCCAGTGCTTTGAAATTGCCGCCGATGATATTGAAGGCGCTAACGTAGCCCTGATCCTGGGTGATAATATCTTTTATGGCAGCGGCCTGCCAGAGCATATATCCGCCGCGATCAAGCACGAAGGGGCCACCATTTTTGGCTATGAAGTCGCCAATCCCAACGCCTTTGGCGTGGTCACACTGGATGCAGATGACCGCCCCCTGGCACTGGTGGAAAAACCCAAAAACCCGCAATCCAATCTGGCCGTKCCGGGGCTGTATTTCTATGATGATCAGGTGTTAGAAATCGCCAGAACCCTGACCCCGTCGGCGCGGGGCGAGCTGGAAATCACCGACGTCAACAAGGCCTACCTGGCCATGGGCAAGCTGAATGTTTCTCGCCTGAACCGGGGTACGGCCTGGTTGGATGGTGGATCCCACAGTGCACTTTATGAAGCCGGGCAGTTTATCAAGGTCGTAGAGGAGCGCACCGGCCTGAAGATCGCCTGCCCCGAAGAGATTGCCTATCGCAAAGGCTTTATCAGCAAGCAGGAATTTATGGCACTGGTTGATGATGGACTGGACACTGATTATCAGGCCTATCTGCGCCGCATAGCCAGCGAAATCGGCTAAGCCTTAACCCCCGGAGAGACCATAATGGCCAAACGCGTGTTTGATCTGGATGCCCTTAGCGCAGAACTTTGTGATATATTGGGGGACCGTCTGAGTACGTCCCTGTCGGTACGGGAACAGCACGGCCAGGACGAATCCTTTCATCCGTGCGCCGCGCCTGATCTGGTTGCCTTTGCACACAGTACCGATGAGGTTTCTAAAATCATCACTCTGTGCGCCAAATACAAAGCTCCCGTCATTGCTTTTGGTGCCGGTACAGCCCTGGAGGGCCATGTTAACGCCATTCAAGGCGGCGTTTGCATTGACCTTTCGCAAATGGATGCAGTGGTGCAGGTGCACGCCGAAGACATGGATGTGACAGTCCAGGCCGGGGTAAAACGCCGTCAGTTGGAAGAATATTTACGCGATACCGGCCTGCATTTTCCGGTGGATCCAGGAGCCGATGCCACCCTTGGCGGCATGGCCGCCACCGGCGCCTCGGGCACCACAACTTTGCGTTATGGGGCCATGAAGGAAAATGTATTGGCGCTAAAGGCAGTGCTGGCTGATGGCTCCATTGTCGAGCTGGGCGGACGGGCGCGAAAATCCTCCGCCGGATATGATTTGTTGCATTTGCTGGTTGGATCCGAAGGTACGCTGGGCATCATTACGGAGCTGACATTGCGCCTTTATGGGCGACCTGAGGTCGAGGCTTCGGGGGTTTGCGCTTTTGATAATTTGCAAAACATGGTAGATGCGGTCACCTTGGCGATACAATGCGAAATCCCGCTGGCACGTATGGAGTTAATGGATGAGCTAGCCATTTACGCCGTTAATCATTATGCCGGGCTGGAAAACGAAGTCGCGCCCACCCTGTTTCTGGAATTTCATGGCACAGAGGCCAGCGTCGCCGACGACCAGCGCCGCTTTGCCGAGATTGCCGACGAGCTGGGCGGCAAAGGCTTTAAAGCCGCCACCAGCCCGGAGGAACGCAAAAAGCTCTGGCGCGCCCGCCATGAGGCCCTTTACGCAGCCAAAGCCCTGAACCCTGGCAAGAAAGGCCTGATCACAGACGTCTGTGTTCCCATATCGCAGTTGGCCCAAAGCCTGGCTGATACCCGCAAGGATTTTGACGATCATGGCATTCTGGCCGCCGCCATCGGCCATGTGGGCGATGGCAATTATCACACCACGCTTTGGGTGGAACCCGGCGACGATGTAGCCTTGAAAATCGCCCAGGACGCGGTCAAGCGCATGGTGGAGCGCGCCATTGCCATGGGCGGCACCTGCACCGGCGAGCATGGCATTGGCATGGGTAAGCGTTTGTTTTTGCAAGAAGAACACCCCAGCGCCATGGCCATGATGCGTACCATCAAGGCCGCGCTAGACCCGGACAACATTATGAATCCGGGCAAGGTCGTCTAGCCACAGCATTTGTTTAAAAACTTGCCTTAGGCCCTGGTCCAATGCATTGCCAAGCTGGGCAGGCCCATTGAAAGCCCCTCCCCTTGACGTTTATAATTATGGATATACGGTTACAGATACTTAATATAATACCTGTCCCGCATCCTGACTTTGCCAACCGGTACCCTGCTTCAGGCATTTGCCGTATGGCCCATTTGTAATCGAGTAAACCATGATGCCTCTCACACGCCGCTCACTGACAATCGTTCTGGGGGGGCTTGCCACTCTCCTGCTTGTAAGCTTGGCCCTTTATTGGGTAAACTCAGGAAAAACACACGAAATAATCCACGTTCAGAAGGAAGGCAACTCGCCAACCATAATCAGGAATGTACGGGTTTTTAACGGCACTGATGAAGCGCTTATACCCTATGCTGGCGTCCAGATAGAGCACGGCATCATAACCAAACTCTATCAAAGTGGTAAAATACCACCTGAGAATCTGGCCGGACAAAATTCAATGCGCGTCGTTGATGGCAATGGCGGCGTTCTTATGCCTGCTTTCATAGATTTCCACGCTCACTTTGGCATGTCCTCCGGGCGGCCGCCCTGGGATTCTTCGATTAGGGACCTGTACCCGTTACAATATGAGTATGACGCCTACCTCTATGCAGGCGTGACCAGCATTGTCCATGCCAGCCCGATTGTTGAATCTCCCTTCAGCACCATAAAGCACGGACCAAGGGTCTATAAGACCGGCAAAATCATCACGGCAAAAGACGGCCACCCCATCCCCATGATGAAATCGCTTATTCCCTGGCCGATGAGCATGATGGCGATTAAAAACCTGGTTCTGCAAATTGACCCCAAAGGCATTGATTTTAAAGCCCTTGAGGCGCTTTTTGATGGCAAGGCCCATCATACAAAAATCGTTATTGATGGGGTTATTCCGCTGGGATCCCCCAAACTGTCTCCGGAAAAAGTGGCGAAAATCATTGCGGTCAGCCATCAACATGGGCAGCCCGTCTATGTTCACGCGGCGGCACCCTCCGATGCCTATAACGCCGTCCTGAACGGTGCTGATGTCCTGATGCATCCGGCATATCAAGGTAGGTTTGATGATAAAATGCTCAAACTGCTGGAACAAAAACAAACGCCTGTAGTTACCACTGTACAAATCTGGGAATGGATGATCCGGGGCAAGACAAAAAACCCTCCAATAACCCCGCTGGAACGGCGGTTAATGGCGCCAGGTACCTATAAGTCGCTAATGGCTGACTGGACGGAAGGTATTGAAAATTATGGAAAATATGGCTTTACGCCCTCGTACGTCAATAAGAGCATGCCACAATTTCATGAAGACCTGATCGCCAACATCCGGGCCATGCAAGCCCATAATATTCTTATGGTTGCGGGTACGGATTATGGCGTTCCGGGCCTGACACCCGGGGCTTCCCTGATCAGGGAATTGCACGTTCTAAGCGGCCTTGGCATGTCAAACCTTAAGGTATTAAAGATGGCAACGAGCCTGCCTGGGAAAATCCTTGAACCAACAGGTCCAGAGCTTGGCGTTATCAAGCAAGGCGCACTTGCCGAAATGATCCTGCTTTCTGATAATCCAGTAGAAAACCTGGATGCCATTGATCACGTGAAAATCATATTCACGCAGGGTAATATTATCACGCCAATACCATTGGCAAACTCAGAATAAGCTGACCAAAAAAGTCCTGATGGCGGCTTAAATTTCTGCCACAATCATTTGCGGGCCGCCTGCCTTGAGGGCGGCCTGTAACGCATCATCAAATTCCCCAACCGTGCTGGCGCGCACGGCCGGAACGCCAAAGCCTTCTGACARMWTSRYCMWSYCMATTKTGGGGTTGGAGAGATCCAGCATGGCTTGCGCCGCCGGGCCCGGCTCGCCAGCCCCAACCCGGGCCAGTTCAAAGTTAAGCACCAGATAGGAATGATTGGCAAAAACCACGTTGATTACATTTTGTTTTTCCCGGGCCTGTGTCCACAAGGCCTGCAAGGTATAGGCCGCCGCCCCATCCCCGCAAAGCGCAAACACTTGCTGGTCGGGCGCGGCAAATGCCGCCCCGACGGACAAAGGCATGCCCATGCCAATGGCGCCGCCGGTCAGGCATAACCATTCATGGTTGGGGCCATTATCCAGCCAGGGGTAAATGCCCATGCCCGAGGTAGTGGCATCATCGCAGATCACCGAATTTTCAGGCATATGGCGCAACAGTGATAAGCCCGCATAGCCGGGGTTTAGCGGCTCGTCAGGATTAGTAATTTTGGGTGCGTGGCTGCGCGGTGCCAATTTTGGGTCCGCCGGTGCATCAAGTAAATTCGCCAAAGTACCAAGCGCCGTCGCTATATCATCCGCAGGACCACCCAGGTGCACAACCTTTGCACCCTCTGGCGTCAACTCACTTGGAACGCCGGGATAGGCAAAAAAGCTGACCGGGGGTTTGGAGCCAGCAATAAGGAGAAGATCACAGTCTTTCAAATCCTCGGCGGCCTGCTCAGCAAAATAGTTGAGCCGTACCGGAGAAACACGCCCCGCCCCGCGGGATATGCGCGGCGCAAAGGTTTCCATCACCAGACGACAATCCAGTATCTCGGCTATACGCCCGGCCGCCTGTAATCCATCCTCAAGACAGGCGATGCCACCAACATAAATGATTGGATTGTTAGCATTTTTCAGCGCACTAGCAGCGCTTTGCACGGCTTCATCGCCCACGGGTCGCAGGCCCGGCATTGCCGCCTTTGGCAATACGTCCGGCTCATCATTGGACCAGGCGCAGTCGGCCGGCAGCACCAGGCTGGCCACTCCGCGCTCAGGCCCATAGGCTTGTTGCACGGCCTCAACGGCCATCTTGGAAACCTCCGACGAGGTAGAAACCGTACCTACCCAGCGGGACATGGGCGCGCAAACCCCTTCGATATCCGAGGTCAATGGCGCGTCCAGCGGCCGGTGAGCAACCGCATGATCGCCAACAATATTTAGTACCGGGGAAAATGCACGCCGGGCATTGTGCAGATTGGCGAGGCCATTGGCCAGTCCTGGCCCCAGATGGAGCAGCGTACAAGCCGGCTTTCCCGCCATGCGGCCATAACCATCGGCTGCGCCCGTTGCAACGCCTTCGAACAGGCATAGTACGGACTTCATACCCACTACCCGATCCAGCGCCGCCACCATATGCATTTCAGAGGTGCCGGGATTGGTGAAACACAAATCAACACCCTGATTTATAAGGGTTCTTACCATGCTTTCTGCTGCGAACATTATTTTTCCCTTTAAGCGATACGTCGTTGTATGTGCTTTGCACTGATTTGTGCAAGATTGGTACAGCCCATTAAAGCCATGGTGCGCTCAAACTCTTCGGTAAACAACCTGAGTACGCGCGCCACCCCTGCTTCGCCGCCTGCCGCCAGACCGTATAGAAATGGCCGCCCAATGGAGCAGGCATCGGCCCCCAGCGCCAGTGCCTTTACGATGTGCGCTCCGCGCCGCACGCCGCCATCAACCACCAGCTCCATACTATCCCCCACGGCATCACGGATCGGCGCCACCATGTCGATGGGTGCAGGTGCGCCATCAAGTTGTCTGCCGCCATGATTTGAAATCATCACCGCGCAGGCACCGGCATCCCGGGCACGAATGGCATCCGCCGGGGTCATAATACCTTTGATAATAAAGGGGCCACCCCATTCCTGTGCAATTTTCCTGGCATCTTCCCACGTCAATGATTGATCAAATCTGGCATCAATATAGGCAGCCGCACCGCCGCCGCCCGCTTTGGCCTTTGATTCAATCCAGTCCGCCACATTCTCCATACGGATTTTACCGGATCTGATTTTGCCAAGCACCCATTTTGGGTGCATGGCAATGCTAAAGAGGCTGGCGGGCGTAAACCTTGGTGGTACCGACATACCTGTAACCAGATCACGTTCACGATTGCCGCCAACCGGGGTATCTACGGTAAGACAGAGGGCATCATACCCGGCCAATTTGGCACGGGATATCAAGTCATTAGTCAGGCCTGAATCTTTAAAAACATAGAGTTGAAAGAGTTTTGGTCCCTTGCTGTGGGCTGCAAATTCTTCAATTTTAGTTGTGCCAACCGTGGATAGTGAAGCCATAAGGCCGGCATCTGCCGCCGCCCTGGCCACCGCCAGTTCCTTGCCTGAATGGAACATTTGTGTTCCGCCCGTTGGAGAAAGGAACAACGGCATAGCCATAGGCTGGCCAAAAAGCGTGGTTTTCGTATCAATACTGCTGACGTCCACAAGAGCACTGGGCAGCAATTCATAACCGTCAAACGCACTGGAGTTATTTCCCATTGTCCATTCATCATCGGCACCGCCATCCAGATAATGAAACATAGGAGATGGCAAAGCCCGTTTTGCACGGACACGAAAGTCACCGATATTATTACAGTTTTTTATGGGCATGGGATTCCCGGGTTGAGCCAATCATAACCTTACAATGCCGGGATAAATTGTTTTTGGCAAACCGGAAGGTAGCTCAATCACGGTAATGCTGATGCAAATTTGAGTGCAGGTAACTGTCTGTGCTAAATCCAGATTTTTCTGCGGTGTCGAAATCAAAAAGGCAGAACGCATAAGAAAAAGGGCGACCCTCCAATCTCTTGGAAGGCCGCCCTAAATCTTAGGCAATTAAGTCTGTTAGGACATAATTACTGGTTAGCAGTGCCACCAAAGGTGGACAGAACGTCGCCACGTAGCATCAGGCGATCAACATCACCTGTTGTCTCATTGGAGTTAAACGTGAAGAGAACGTTTGCACGTGAATATGTTGTTGCAAGAGTAGGATCAAAGATTTCTGACAAAGACATATTACCAGAACTACCAGCATTATTGCTAATCACTTGACCTTCGCCATTCGTAGTCGACAGCGTAAATGACTGTGTTACTGATGTAGCAGAACCCGGCATGTTAGAGAAGGTAACCGTACCAGCCAGTGAATCCGCAGACATTCCTGTGAAACGGAAGATGTTCCGCGAAGCTGAGTTAGCTCCACCAACCCAAGCAAACGGACCAAAAGTTGAGTTCTCTTGCTCAAGACCATCAAGAGCTAACCCTGTCGCACCAAAAGACTCAGACGCAATAAAATCTGGATTGCCTGTAACAAATGTCAATTTAATTGGTGACATGGTTATTGTCTGTGCACTCACAGCGGTAGTACCACCAGGCAAAGTAACAACGACAGCATCTGGAGTAGCATCCAACAGTTGCGTGAGAGTATACGCCGTGCCACTAGTTACAGTATAATTAAATTTGTTCGGGTTAGTGCCATCGACGACCCCGGGATAACCACCGACCGAAATACTCGTAATACCGGTAGGTGTTGCACCAAACGTAAGTGAAAATTCAGCCATGGCGACATTGGAAGCAGCCAATGGCGCAGCGGCTAATATCGCACTAGCTGGATTTGCAAGGGTAGTGCCAGCAGTTGCATCAATTGCCTTGGTGCCAGTAAACCCGCCACTAATAGTACCGACCGTAGCTACGGTCGCTGAATCACCAGCTGTAGGAATTTTAAAGGCAGTGAATGTGGGCAGCGCCAGCTTAGAGTCGTTAGCATCTGCAGCGGTAGTCAAGCTAACAGCATTCTTACAAGTTACTGCAGTCGCACTACTGGCGGCACCGCCCTCAATAGCAAGTCCGCTTGAAACAACCGTAAGCGACACAGTAAAAGCGCCTGAACTTGGGCAAGCACCGGACGCAACATCAACTGGCAACCTCAGCAACATTTCTTTTTGCGACGAACCAGCTGTAAACACATAAGTGACTGAGGCGCCACCACCACCGCCGCCCAGATTAAGAAGTGCGTTCGTAAATCCGTCAATACCGGAACCGGCAGCAGCAGTAGAAACCAGACTGGAAGCACCCTTTGCGCCTTGACCATCGGTTGTAAGAGCCACACCGCCAGTACTAAACGTCATGCCTAAGGGTAAGTCCACTTTAAGCTTGACTTGACCTGCTGGCAGCACATTAGTTGTGCTGACCTTCAATTCAAAATCGCCACCCAAGGCAGTACCTGTAGAACCCAAACCAGTTGTTAGATCTAGCTCGTTTGCTAAAATTACCGGCGCTTCGATTTCACCGGCTGCAGTGGCACCATCAATGTCAACGGCAACGACGCCAACTACTGCATGCGCAGATGTAGCCGCCATGGCGATGATCGCTGTTGTTGTGAGAAGTTTTTTAATATTCATGAGTGTTTCCAATCATTAAAAGGTTTACGTGTAATCACTGGGCACACCAGAATTGGAGGGCCGTAGCTAT